>CAZJWY010000193.1:0-9407 GCA_964549545.1 uncultured Planctomycetaceae bacterium
TCTCGATGTCTGGGTACTCGGCGCCGCCTTCCCGGAACGTGCGCCACCACAGATCGTGACTGAGGATGACGTTCGTCTTGGCGACGAGCGTGAGCTTCTTTCCCTTGGGGTTGTTGCGCTTTTTGCAAAGCTCGAATGCATACCGGATGCAGCGCTCGCAACCGCGCCGGGTGTAGAGGGCGGTTTGCGTGGCGACTTCATTTGGAGTGCCTTTGTGGAGGAAGCCTTGGACGCCGCAGTAGAGGTCTTCGGTGTTCTCGCGGACGACGATGAAGTCGATGTCGTCGGGGCCTTTGTCTTTAAGCGGCGACTCGACGCCAGGGAACAGCTTCACCGGGCGCAGGTTGATGTACTGATCGAGGCCGAAACGGAGATCGAGCAAAAGCTTGCGCTCGAGGATGCCCGGGGCGACGTCGGGGTGACCCACTGCACCGAGGAGGATCGCATCGAACTTGCGGAGCTGGTCGAGGCCGTCGTCGGGGAGAGGGCTGCCGGTTTTGAGGTAGCGGTTGCCGGACCAATCGAGGTCGGTGAGTTCGAGTTGAATGTTCTCTTGCTTGGCGACGGCCTTGAGAACTTTGACGCCTTCGGCTGCTACTTCGGGGCCGGTTCCGTCGCCGCCGATGATAGCGATTTTGTGAGTCTTGGACATGATGTGAATATCCTTCTAAGCAAGGTTGTTTTTACCACGACGGCACTACGGGCACGACGCAAGAAATTCGACGGGATAACTGGATTTGCAGGATGAACAGCATGGAAAGAAATGGCCGCTGACTCGTTATGTATTCAATCCTGCCTATCCGGCCGATCCTGTTATCTAGTCCATGAATTCATCGTCGTGTCCGTTGTGTCGTCGTGGTTTGATTGATGGTTAATTTGGAATGTACGATTTTAACAGACGAGTGAGAGGTGTAATACCCGGTGGGAAGTAGCTTGGTTTAGGACGAAACTCTTTGCGCGAGAATTGCGGTTGATTTGCCGCCGATGGGCGTGATGAGGAGTGTGGCGGCGTTATCGCCGCGGAGTTTCAGGTCGCGGCGGAGTTTCTCGGGGTCGAAGTCGACGCCGCGTTTTTTGATTTCTAGTTGGCCGATGTTGCGGGTACGCAGGAACTTGGCGAGTTTGTCGACGCGGAATGGGAGTACCTCATCGACGGCGAAGCAGGTGAGCGCGGGGTCGGTGATTGCGTTGTCGCCGGTGAGGTAGGTGGCGCTCGCGCTGAGCGCGCTGAGGTTGTGTTCGGCTGCGAGGGCGCCCTTGAGCTTTGCGGCGAGGACTGCGGGGTCGATGTCGAAAACGTGGCGGCTCGGCATTGTAACAATGGGAACTTGCTGTTTTGGTTGGCCGGTGATCGTGCGGGGCGCTAAGCCGCAAGCGGCTTGGAGAATTGTTGCGCGGTGTTGGCCGGGAGATCCGGCGAGCGCGCCGTGCCAGGCGACTAGTTGGCGGCATTCACGATCACGACTGATCCATTCGAGCTCGCAACGTGCCGACCAATCCCTGGGAACGTCGGCGGCCGGGGCGAGCTTGATGGCGGCGTTGGGGATTTGCGTGAGGAGCGATTCGATGACGGTGAGGCCGGGTTCGCAGAATTCGAGGGACGTAGTCCGGCGGCCGTCGGGTCGGCGGTCGGGGTCGATATGAAAAGCAGTGACATCATCAAAACAAACGTTTGCGATATCGGTGGCGTGGATTTGCGCTCCGCTGTTGATCGCGCCAAAAAGAGCGGCGATTGGGTCCCGGTCGATGCCGAAGGCTGGAGCGATGCTGCGGAGGGCTTGCAGATCGCCGCCGATGCCGCAGCAGAGATCGGCGATTATGGGCGGGGGCGAGGACGCCCCGGCTCGCTGGGTTGCGAAGCGTGCGGCTTTGTACCGGGCGACCCATTCGTCAGTAGCTTGTTCCAGGCCGACGCGGGTGAAGAGCATTTGGTCCGCTTGGGTAAACTTGGCGGTCGCGCGGCGGCGGAGGTCGGCTTGTTCGAGCAGCAGATGGGTTTGGGTGGGCGAAAAGCGGCTGCGAAGGCGGGCAGCGGCTGTGTGAAGTGGCGTCTTATCGTCGGCAAGCTCGGCGAGGACTGCCCCGGCCTCGGTTCCGGTGAGCCATTCGTAATCAGCAAGGTCGCTACAAGCTGTCATTTGTCGAAGGCGGCGGAGCGGATCTTCGTGGAAGGTCGAAGAGGATACGGGGAAATCTCAGTCATGGCATCACGACCACTTATCATAGCGACCCTGCTTGGCGCGTCGGTAGGCGTGCCGTATCTGACGTCCAAGTCGCAGAGCGGCAAACCAGCGGCCACACCAGCTCCAACGGCTGCGGGTTCCGCGAGTTTCGGCTCGCCGTCTGCAGCAACAACGATGCCCCTACAAACGCCGTTTGCGGCCCCGCCTCTGGCACCTGCGCCTACGCCGGCGACCACGCAGCTTGTGGGAGCAACGAATGGCCAAGGTACGCCGATCATCGCCGCACCGGCGGTCGTTAACCGTCCGGCGATCAATGGGACCCAGTTTACGTCGATCGACCAAGTGATCCGGTTCGACGTGACGAAGGAATGGGTCTACCAGAACTGGGACCGCAAATCGACCGGTCCGACCGACGTGGGGCTATTCGGCGTGCGCGTGCCGCTGGCGATGTCGCCGCAAATGTGGGCGCTGGCGGGCTCGTTGACGTATTACTTCAACACGCAGGGGCAGGTCGAGCACATTTCATTCAAGGGGCGTACCGGCGACGCGACGCAACTTGTGCAGCTATTGATGAGCCGGTACCAGTTTCAGCCCGCGCAGTCTCTAGCGGGCGAGCAGGTTTACCAGGCGCAATACAACGGGCAGGTGCAGAGCGAATTGCGAACGCACCCGGAGTCGGTCATGTGGCTCAATACGGCGAACCAAAGCGTGGCGGTTGAGTTGGAACTGGCCCGGCCTGGATCGATCCGTGTGTTGCCACCACGGCCCACTGGGTTCGAGGAATTGGCGGCCACGCAAGCGCAGCAACAATCTCAACAAGCGGCGGCCGCCCAGGCCGAGGCGACCGAAAAATCAGCGGCAGCGGCCAAGTCGAGTGGAGATTCCTACTTCAACAAAATTCGCTTTGCAACGCCGGAGGAACAGTCACAGGTGATTTGGCAACGGTGGCCGAAGTAGCGCCAGTGCGGAGCTGGGAATGGGGAGTGCGGAATTTGGGGGCTTTGTGTTGAGTAGTGGTTGGTGTTGTGTTCGGTTATTTTGAGGAGCATGTCGATTGGAGATGTTGAGATTGTTCGCTGTCCTGCCGAGCTGCGAGGCGAAGCGCTCGCTCTTGTTCTGTGCGAATTAGCGCCGAGTTTGCGGCGCGAGATAGCCGGCGTATTGCTCGATGAAATCGATCCGGCGGTGCTGGCGGACGAGTTGCTATTTGTCGCACGACGTGGAGCAGAGGTCTGTGGCGCGGCTTGGGGGCAACGGCAATCAGGGGATGTCGTCGTACTCTGGTCCCCCCAGCTTGTGCTTGGCGAGGAGGCGGCAACGGCATACGCGCTGGCCGAGGCAGTTACCATGGCCAGCGACCAAACCTCAGCCGAGATGATGCAGGTCTTCCTGCCTGCGCCGGCTGCCGAGACGATAAAAGTTTTGCAGCATGTCGGATTTCGTCATTTTGCCGACTTGCGATATCTAGCGGCCGAGTTACCGCAATTCCCGCCGGCTGCGCCGCCCAGCGAGCTGGAATATGTAGCTTACGACGATACTCAGCGCGGGCGGCTGATGGAACTGGTCGCTCGAACGTATGAGGGAACGCTGGACTGTCGCGAGCTAGATGGGGTGCGCGATTTGGAGAATGTGATCAACGGCTATCAAGCGTCTGGGGTGTTTCGGCCGGAGAATTGGTTGTTTGTTCGTGATGCGGGTGCGGATGTCGGCGTGTTGCTGCTGGCGGATCATCCACAAGGTCGGCATTGGGAATTGATGTACATGGCACTTGTGCCGGAGGTGCGCGGACGAGGCTGGGGGAGGCAAGTTACGCGGTATGCGCAATGGTTGGCGCGCGGAGCGGGTGTCGAACGGATCGTTGTCGCGGTGGATGCGGCGAATTTTCCGGCGGTGCAGATGTACCGGGATTGTGGATTCGAATTGTGGGACCAGCGCGCGGTGTATGTGCGGGTGGCAGCGAAACAAATGTAAGTATGCATCGCATTCGCGAAGGTGAATTGCGAGTAGGAATGAATGTTGTTGATTTTCTCGTGATTTTCGCGATGTCAATCATCGGGGAAAATTTTTCTGAAGTGGCATGGATGTTCGCGAACAAATTTTCCACGCGTGTTTGAGCACGTGCGAGAAAAATTTTTTCCATTCGTCGACTGCCGCAACCTCAACGCAAGCCGGAGGTTCGCGCGAATTGGTGCGCGGTTATCGACAACCTTTCGAAACATCTCATCGAGACCCCTTTGACACGAGTGCTAGCAGGTATAAAATCGGCAACTCGCCTGAAGTTGGTGCGTTGGTGTACGCGTGACTTTGGGCGGGAAGTAAGTGACATTCAACATAAGTTTTTGGCGCGGTTGGGGTAGAGTTTGCGGCTGAGAGTGGCGTGATCCGTCGCCAGTCGTAGTGCAGTTTACTCGCCGGCCTTTTCTCTTGTTCGCGCAGGGGTTTCCAAGTGCATGGCGGTGGCCTACACCGCTGACGCGTTGCCACGAAGGTACGCGTGCGCTCGGAATATGCGCCGACGGAGCCAACAGGAAGTCGTCATGGAAGATTCACAGGTCGCGGCCGCGTTGTCGGCAGAGCTGACTCGACGAATCGGTTCGCAACGATTTGAGCTGTGGTTCAAGACACAATCACAGCGCACGATCCAAGGCAACTGTCTGACGATTCGCGCTGCCCACGCGTTTGTGCTCGATTGGCTCAAGAAGAATCTGGCGGACGAGATTCGAGCAAGCTGGGAGGCGGTGGCGGGGTCCGAGGCTCGAGTTGTGTTCGTGGTGGGAGCAGTTGCGGAGAAAAGCAATGATGTGGCTATGCAGCAGGAGCAGGCTGCGAGTGCTTGTCAGGCTCCACAGCCTCCAGTCGCTGCCGCCCGGCCGCAAGTAGTTGGCAAGCCATTGAAGAGCGAGGCTTTGCCGGTCGGCGGAATACAAGACCTTTCATCGTTTGTCGTGGGGGCGAGCAACGAGTACGCGTTCCGGTCGGCCGACCTGACGGGACGTGGCCGGCAACAGGCGTCGCCGCTTGTTTTGTGTGGGCCGTCGGGAGCTGGCAAGACGCATTTGTTGCGGGCGATTGTTCGCGAGTATCGGCGCTATCATGTTGGGGCCGCAGCTGTTTATCTTTCGGCTGAGCAGTTTACTACCGGTTTCTTGGAAGCGTTGCGCGGTAGCGGGCTGCCGAGCTTTCGGCAGAAGTGCCGCGGCGCGAAGCTGCTAGCGATCGACGACTTGCAATTCTTTCCCGGCAAGCGGCGGACGATTGAAGAATTGCTCCATACGTTTGACACGATGGCGGCCGAGGGACGGCAGTTGGTGCTGGCCAGTGACCGAGGGCTCAACGAATTGCGGGCATTAGGGCCGGAGCTCATCTCGCGGCTCTCGGGCGGGTTGATCTGTGAGATCGAGACGCCGGAGTTTGCGACGCGGCTTGGTATTTTGCGGCGGCTCCGCGATGAGATGGGCCTGGTGATCGAAGACTCGGTACTCAACCTGGTGGCGACGCAAGTTACGGAAGGCGCGCGCGAGCTGCGCGGTGCGCTCCATCGGCTCGAAGCGATGAGCCATGCGTATGGTGAGCCGATTTCGCGCGGCTTGGCCGAGCGGGCGCTTACCGACATGACTCGTCACAGCACGCGGCCGGTGCGGCTGGCGGACGTGGAGAAGGTGGTGTGCGAGGCGTTTGGCATCGAGCCGACGCAGTTGCGGTCGGATCGCAAGGGTCGCAGTTTGAGCGAGCCGCGGATGTTGGGAATGTGGCTCGCGCGGAAGTATACACGGGCCCCGTGGAGCGAGATCGGCGAATTCTTTGGTCGGCGAAGTCACAGCACGGTGATCTCGGCCCATCGCCGCGTGGAGAAGCTCATTTCGGATCGAGGGCAAGTGGGGCTCGCGAATCAGACGTGCAAGGTGGAGGACGCGATTCGCAAGCTTGAGACGGCGCTGCGGACGGCGTGAACAGAAATCGGAAGAGTTGGAACAGGAGGCCGCAGAGGTAGCAGAGGATTCATGTAACGTTGGTTAGTACTGGAGCACTGATCCGCCAAAAGGGCGATGTGTGTGAAGAAGCTGGAGAGGGAGAGTCTCTGATCTTCTCTGTTCTCTCTGCGTCCTCCTGTTCAAATCCTGAATTGGAAATCGGGAGAGTTGGAACAGGAGATCGCAGAGGAAACAGAGGTGTGATGTAACGTTGGTAGATACTGGAATACTGAAGGCGAATGAGACCGCAATGTGCGTATCTACTTATCATCGATTGGAAATAATCTGCGTTTATCCGCGTTCATCTGCGGTTCCCTTGCAGAAGGGGTTAACGGCGTAGCATGCTACCTAGTTGTCCTGTTTCCTATGCAGTGGCGGGTTTACGAGCGCCGCGTAGCGACTCGAACCAGCGTTCGGGCATGAGGCCCAAGGCGACGATTGCGATCTGCGAGGCGGCAAACACCAGGAGCCACATGGCCGTGCTGCTTTCCGATGCGCCGTAAGCGTGGAGGCCGACGCCGAGTTCGTTGACACCGAAGTAGGACCAAGTGGTGATGATGTTGCCGGCGACGGCCAGGTTGGCCAGTCCCCTGCCCTTCACCATGCCGCCCCAACGGGCGTGGAGCACCAGCGCGTTCCAGAGGACGATCATGAGGGCGCCGTTTTCTTTCGGGTCCCAGCCCCAGAAGCGGCCCCAGGAGTCGTCGGCCCAGAGACCGCCGAGTACCGTGCCGACGAAGCTGAAGAAGATGGCGAAGCAGAGCGTGCCGTAAAGGATGCGGAGCAGCTTGTGGCGACCATCGGCATCGAGCACCGGGAAAACATGGCCTAGCAGGATATAAAGGATGCCCCACAGGCCGGTGAGGTAGGTGGCCGAGTAGCCGAGGTTGACGGTGATGACGTGCGTGGCGAGCCAGAATTGCGTGTCGAGCACGGCCTGGAGGACGATGAACGTATCGCCATCGAGCGAGAGGTTGTAGGCGACCAGTAGCGTGAGGAAACCGATGATTGCGGCGGCGATGTTGCCGAGGCCGAGGTGGTAAATGCGCTCGAACAGAAGTGCGAGGCCCACGCCGGCCCAACCGATGAAAATCGCAGTCGAATAGAGGTTGGTGATAGGGGGACGGCCGGAGATGTAAACACGGGCGGCGAGCGCGGCGGTGTGGAGGATGAACGTGAACACGAGCAGCCACATCGAGGCGCGGCGAAGAGGTTCGCTCCAGCCGATCCAGGAGCAGACGCCGAGGACGAAGGCGATGACGTAGAGCACCTCGGCGTAGTAGAACGGACTAAATTGGTTGAAGAAGACCTCGAAGTTGGTTTTCTTCTGGGACAGGATTTCCGCCTTGGCCATCCCGGCCGATTGCCCCGCCGCTATATTGGCGGCGAGCGTTTGTTCGTAGTTGCCTAAAATGTTGCGGTAGTCGCCGAGCAGTTGGTTGAAGCTGGCCGCATCGCCTTGGGCATACGCGCCGAGCATTTTGCTGAAAGCGATCGTTGCCGGGTTTACCGGTTGCTTGGCGGCGCGGGCGACGAGTGCGTCGAACTCGGCCCGGATAAGCATCGACCATTTGGCCGTGCCATCGGTCGGTGGAATGGCGTGGGGAGCGTTTTGCCTTTCTAGCGTGGCAAGCAGCCTTCGCGTGCTTTCGAGACTTTGTTGGAATTGTTCACGATCGCCGAGTTCCAAGGGGGGCGCCTCGAAGGCATAAACAATCGCTCTGTATAGATTTAGTTTGTCACGAAGATTCAGGATTTTCTTCTGGAAGAGCGTCAGCTCGCTGCCCGATGTTCGTTCTGTTTGTTCGGCAAGATTGATCTGACGATCAAGTTCACCCGCCTTCTGCCGCAGTTCGTTGAGCGAATAGCGGAAGAACCCTGGGCGCATCGGCAGGCCGAGCGCCTGCAGGATATCGGGATGCTCGATCCGGAAGATACAGTGGTCGTTGGCGGCCTTCGCGCCCGAGATCGCATCGAGCAGCCACTCGATGGCGGGCAGCTTTTTCACTACCTCGCCCTTTTCGTTGATGACGCCCAGCTCCTGGCGGCTCGATATGACTTGCAAGCTGTTGCGGGCGAGGGTGTCGAATGGTTTGACGCGTCCCTCGACGGCCACGGGAAGCCTGCCAAAGTCATAGATCTGCGTCTCGCTGGGCGCGGACTTCGGCATCGTCGTTTTGCCCATCAGATAGACGGCAAGCAGCAGGACGATGATTGCGGGGAAGAGACGAGCGAAGCCATGTTGCGTAGCAGCTTCGCGTGATTCGAGGTCGCCGGCCCGGTTGTGGAGGAAGCGGGTGAGAATGGGGCCGAAGTGGGCGAGCATGCCGATCGTCACTAGCATGCAGGCTGCGTAGGGTGTCATCCAGGTCGGGTTGCTGACGACCTGAAGAACTGTGCCCCTTTCGGTGATGTGATCATAGTCTTGCTGATAGAAGGTAGTTCCTTCGTAGCGGAGCGGGTTATTCATCCAGATGAGGACTTCGCGATCGATGTTGCGCGCCGGCTCTTTGAATTGAACGAGGGAAGAATAGTTTTTGGGAGTGTTGGTACCGGTATAGCGGTCGAACTTGAACTCTTTAAGCGAGAGTGTGAAGGGGTGGTAGATGCGTTCGAAGCGGAGGGCGATGTCATATTTCTTGCCGTCGATTTCGACCGGCTGCTCGATGAAGCGGCCATCCGGGTTGAGAAATTGTAGCGACGTGAGGTATGTGCCAAGCGATTTACCGGTGTCCTTGGCGATGAGTTCGATATAGGCGGATGGCAGGTCGACCCTAGCCGCCTCTTCACCGACGCCGCTGGATGGGCGGAGGGATTCGGCGATGTATTTCGTGCCCAGGCCGACCGTGGCCGGGTTGGATTCGCCCGCCTTGAACTCTTTAAGGCGCGAGTTGGGCAGCCATTGGAGGACGCGAATCTTGAACGGCAGGTCGAGGTGATCGATTGGCTCGCTCTTGCCGACGTTGGCCGCGAGGAGCGATTTGGGGACGACCGTGACGCGGTCGTTGTCTTTGGGCGAGTGATCGGTGATCGCCAGTTCATACGTACGGATGTCGTCGGAGAAGCCGGTCGTGCCTCCCTCGGGGATCGACATGCGTGATTCGACGGCCCCGGCGGTGGTGAGGAGCTGGCCGATCATCATCAGGGCCACGCCGGAATGAAGCAACACAATGCCAGCCCGCTTGCGGAAAACCATCACACAGCCGGTCAGTAGCACGATGCCGGCGAAGGTGCATTTCAACCACTCCCAGAG
>CAZJWY010000194.1:0-4457 GCA_964549545.1 uncultured Planctomycetaceae bacterium
ATCATCTTCGGGGCCAATGCCACGACGCTTACTTATCACGTATCGCGAACCATCGGCCGCCAGCTTTCGACCACCGACGAAGTGGTCATCACCGAGTTGGACCACCATGCCAACGTCGGCCCGTGGCAAGCACTTGCCCTGGAGCGAGGTTGCCCGCTGCGAGTCGTAAAAATGGACGCGAAGACCGGCCAGCTCGACTGGGCCGACTTCGAAAAGAAAGTCAATGAACGGACGAAGTTGATCGCCGTCGGAGCCGCCTCGAACGCGCTTGGCACGGTCAACGATGTGCAGCGCGCCAGTAAGCTCGCCCGTGGAGTGGGCGCGCTGCTGTATGTGGATGCTGTGCATTACGCGCCTCACCATCTGGCTGATGTTCAGGCGATGGGCTGCGACTTCTTGGTAACCTCCGCTTACAAATACTACGGCCCGCATGTCGGCGCTCTCTGGTGCCGGCGCGAACTGATAGAATCGCTGCCATTTCCCAAGCTGGTTCCCGCTCCCGACTACGCGCCCGACCGCGCCGAGACCGGCACGCTGAACCACGAGGGAATTGCCGGAGCGATGGCCGCCATCGACTTCCTGGCCTCGCTCGCCGAGGGGGACTCGCGCCGCGAACGACTTGGCGCGGCAATGCAAGGCATTCACCATCGCTGCGAAGCGCTGACGCGACAAATGTGGGAAGGGCTCGCGGAGATCCAGGGCGTGACCCTTTTCGGGCCGCCGCTCGACCAACCACGGACCTCCACCATTGCCTTCACCGTCGCGAGTCATCCGTCGGCCGATGTCGCCACGCATCTCGCGAAACAGGGCGTGTTCGTGTCGCACGGCAACTTCTATGCACATACCGTCGTCGAGCGGCTGGGACTGGCCAACGAAGGGTTGGTACGTGCCGGCTGCGCTTGCTACACCACGGCCGACGAAGTCGAACGACTCCTCGCCGGAGTGCGCGGACTTCTTTAGGTCTTTCCCATGAACACCATTACGAGCGAACATTTCGGACCACGTGGCGACCAACCAGCCAACGCGCCGTCGCGAACTGGAATCGAGAATCTGCGCGTCTGGCCAATCGCGTTGCTGACAGCCCTCTTTTGGGCGTTCATGTATGTGAACCACGAGGCGGAACTGTCGCAAACCTGGCGATTTCTCTCGCGAATGCTCGCGTTTCTGCTGGTTTTGATCCTGTGCCTGACATGGTGGCTCAGCCGGCGGCAGGTTCGCTGGCAAGATCGATTGCTGGCGATCGGAGTACCAATGCTGTACGGCATTGCCACGCTCGCTTTCGTTGATAAATCGATTCGGCTCTTCGGGCTGCTGCTGATCACCTTTCCTCTGGTCATGACCATCGCGACAGCCTGGTTGGCGATTGCCCGATCGCTGAGCCCGCGTGTGCAGCGCCTGGGCTACTGCGCGTTGGTAGCATTGCCGTTTGTCTATTCTCTGTTGTTTCGATTCGAGGGGCTCAAGGCGTCGCAAAGCTCTGAAATGAATTGGCGATGGACAGAAACCGCGGAACAGAAGTTCTCGATTCATCACGTGGCACTGACCAAACAAGCAGAGGGAAGCGCGCCGGCCAAACCCTGGACTCTTCAACCCGGCGACTGGCCCGATTTCCGCGGAGCGAATCGCGACGGCGTGATCAGCGGAGCCATCGTGGTCGCCGATTGGAAAGAACACCCGCCCAAGCAACTCTGGAAGAAACGCGTCGGCCCCGGCTGGTCGGGGATGATCGTGGTCGACGGGCATGTTGTGACGCAAGAACAACGCGAGGCTGTCGAAGCGGTTGCTTGCTACGATGCCGCCACGGGCAATGAAATCTGGGCCCATAACGACACCGAACGGTTCGAAGAAGACCTGGCCGGAGCCGGCCCACGCGGAACGCCGACGTTTGCCGAGGGACGCATCTACGCACTGGGCGCGAATGGCACATTGAACTGCCTCGTGGCGGAAACCGGCGCGGTCGTGTGGTCGCACAACATCGTGACCGATGCAGGCGTCGCGAAGGCCGAGTTTCCGCAATGGGGCTATTCTGTGTCGCCGTTGGTGGTCGACGGACTGGTGGTCGTGTTCGCGGGCGGCACCGGCGGCAAAAGCCTGCTGGCGTACCACGCCGACAGCGGCAAGCTCGCCTGGGCAGTCCCCGGCGGCAAGCAATCGTACAGCTCGCCGCAACTTGCCACGCTGGCGGGCGTGAAACAGATCGTGATGCACGACACCGACGCGCTCCGCGGGTACAACATCGCCGACGGCGCCGAGCTGTGGAACTACGCGAACGGCAGCGCGCTGTCGTTGCCGATGATTCAACCCCACGTGCTTGGTCCTGCCAATCTGGTCGTCTCGATCACGCCGGGAATGGCGCGGCTGGAAATCAAGAAAGAGGGAGGCCAATGGTCGGCCACGGCGCGGTGGACGTCTAACTTGCTCAAGCCCGACTTTAGTGACTTCGTGGTTCATAAGGGATTTGTTTACGGTCTTAGCGACCGGATCATGTGCTGCCTCGATGTGGAAACGGGGGCAAAGGTTTGGAAAAAATCACGGCTTGGTCCTGGCCAATCGCTCCTCGTCGCGGATCAGGATGCACTTTTGATATCGAACGAAAAGGGCGAGATCATCTTGGTATCGGTCAACCGCGACGGTCCCACGGAACTCGGCCGGTTCCCGGTGATCGAAGGGAAGACCTGGAACGGGGCGGTGCTCGTGGGCAATCGGGTGTTTCTGCGCAATGCGGCGGAAATGGCGGCTTATGAGCTCAATGTTCAAGCCACGCCACAAGCGCCGGCGAGCGCGCTGCCGACGAACAGTCTTTAATGCAAGCCGCCCCACGGCAGCTTGCCTGGCCGAGATTGAACACTACCCACCTTGGCGTGCAATCTTGCGGCGATCGGTTTCTTTGAGAATCTTTTTGCGCAGCCGAATCTTGGTCGGCGTGACTTCGAGGAGTTCGTCTTCCGCGATGTATTCGAGCGCCATCTCGAGCGACATTTGGCGCGGTGGTTTCAGCAAGATGTTCTTGTCGGTACCGCTCGCTCGCATGTTGGTTAGCTTCTTTTCCTTCGTCGGATTGACGGCCATGTCATCGTCGCGCGCGTTTTCGCCGACGACCATTCCTTCGTAGACTTCGTCGCCCGGCGAAACGAACAGTTCGCTGCGCTCCTGCAAGGAATCGAGGGCATAGGCATTCACTCGACCCGAGACCATCGAGACCAGCACGCCGTTCGGGCGTTCTGGAATATCGCCTTCCATCGGGGCGTATCTGTCGAACCGATGATGGACGACAGCGGTTCCTTGCGTAGCGTTCAGCAATCGCGTCCGGAGGCCGATGAGGCCGCGCGCGGGGATCGAAAAATTCACGAAGGTGTAGGTATCGTGCGCGGTCATCTCGACGAGCTGGCCGCGACGAGCGCCGACCAACTCCATCACTGGGCCAAGTTTGTCGTGGGGTACTTCCACTACGAGGCTCTCGAACGGCTCTTCCGTCACGCCATCTTTTTGGTGGAGCACGACGTGTGGCTTCGAGATCGAAAGCTCGTATCCCTCGCGTCGCATCGTTTCGATCAATACGGAAAGATGGAGCACGCCGCGGCCGAAGACCTGAAACGAATCGGCGCTATCGGTCGGCTCGACTTTGAGAGCAACGTTGCGCTCAAGTTCTTTCTCCAGACGCTGCTTCAGGTTTTGGCTGGTGACGTACTTGCCTTCGCGGCCGACGAACGGCGACGAGTTGATGCTGAACACCATCTGAATCGTGGGTTCATCGACGGTCACGCGTGGCATCGCACGGCGGACTTGAACGTCGCTGATCGTGTCGCCGATGGTAACGTCTTCCAGGCCGACGATCGCGGCGATGTCGCCAGCGGTGCCTTCCGTTGCCGGGACACGGCCAAGCTTATCGAACAGATGGACTTCGACGACTTTGACGTTTTTCGACTTCTCGTCGGCCTGCATCAGGGCAATCTGCTGACCTGGTTTGACACTACCGGCGTAGATGCGACCGACCGCGATGCGGCCCTTGTAGTCGGACCAGTCGAGATTCGTGACGAGCATTTGCAGCGGTGCGTCTTCCTCGATCTCGGGACCTGGAATGGATTGAATCATCAGGTCGAAGAGTGGCTTCATCGAGTCGCCAACTTTGTCTGGGTCGTCGGTGGCGTAGCCGAGTTTGCTCGTGGCGAAGATATGGGGAAAGTCGTTGAGGTAGTGCTCACCGCCAAGGTCCATCATCAGTTCAAACGCTTCATCGAGGACTTCATGCGACCGAGCATCGGGGCGGTCGATCTTGTTGACGACGACGATCGGTTGGAGTCCACACTCAAGTGCCTTGGCCAGCACGTAGCGGGTTTGCGGCATCGGGCCTTCGGCGGCATCGACCAGCACGAGCGCGCCGTCGGCCATGCGGAGAACGCGCTCGACTTCGCCGCCGAAGTCGGCGTGGCCTGGGGTGTCGATGATATTGATCTTCA
>CAZJWY010000194.1:4467-9399 GCA_964549545.1 uncultured Planctomycetaceae bacterium
CGTAATGCCGCGCTCGCGCTCCAGATCGTTGGAGTCGAGGATGCAATCGCCGACGAGCTGCGAAGCGCGGAACTCGCCGCTTTGGCGCAACAGGCAGTCGACCAGCGTTGTCTTGCCGTGGTCAACGTGGGCGATGATGGCGATATTTCGAACGTCGGAACGGCGCATTTTGGTCGAGCCCACGGCGGGGCTGGCGGAAACGGTGGACATTAGGGGGCGATGGTCGGTGGGAGGATGTGGGCAGGCGATTGGATCGCTGGCGATCGTGTCGCAGGCGGTAAAATGACAAAGACTCGCAATTCTAACACGGTTGGGGTCCGACGGGTACGGCGGAATTTGGGCAAGTTGAGGCGCGATTGGTTTGGTCCACGCGGTATTGGCGAAATGGAGGGACGGTCCTGAGAGGCGGATATTGCACCGCTGCTTTACGCGAACGAGAGGCAAAACTGTGTGAATCACGGTGTTTAATGAGTTTTGCAGCGGCGGTTTCGAAGATCGTAATGTTAAGTGCGTGTTATGGAACGGGTTAAGGCTTGCGAGCGAAAAGGGGTCCCACGTCGAGCGAGCAAAACCCAAGGGTTTTGAACGAGGTGAAACAGAAAAGTATCGCGAATTGCTGTCTGAGGACGTTGGATGAGCGCGCATAATTCGGGAGGTTTTGTGTAATTGATGCACCGAGTCGACTCATGATGAGACATTGCGTAGATGCATGTCGCCAGCGCGGTCATGCGATGTGCTTTGCTTAAGGAACTCTAACAAAACCGAAGCGAGGGAACCGGACGCTAGCGCGTTCCGGCTGATTTGATTAGCCGGTGGGCGCTAGCCCAATGGCACTTACTTTGGAATCAACGACAAACATCCACTTCTATAGGGTGTGCAAGCAACTGTGTGCCTGCACAACTTATGGCCTAGTGAGTCGTCACCTTAAAACAAAGTAAGCGGCATTGGGCGCTAGCCCCCGGTTTTGTTAGAGGTCATGCGATGTGCTTTACTTAAGCCATCGCTAAGGGTAGAGCTGCAGGGATAGTGTCTATACGTATAGTATTGGAGTGGGCAGTCTAACAGATTGGCGAGCGGATTCAAGATAGAAGAATTGGCCACTTGGATTCTGGCAGATGGCACGTAAAAAAAGGGGGTCAGAACGATTTCTCTAAATCGTTCTGACCCCCTTTTTCACACTTTTTCACATGACCCCCTTTTCCATAGTCCGCCTCAACAAGCGACGACCCCGCCGATATCCACTCATTGCACACACGGCCACGACAACCAGCGCAAGAGTCGAGGGTTCAGGAATGGTGGATTGAAGTGTGGTTTCCGTGCTTGGCTCGATCTCGACAGACGGCGCACCAAAATTCGAACGCCATGTTTCATGATCGGCTTCGGTGTACGCACCTGTTGCAAACCCTTTCCGCCAAGCGACGTAATCGGCAGTGTCAACCAATCCGTTTTCGTTGTGGTCGCCTGGCGGGATGTACAATATGCCGTCGAGCGAGACAAATGCATCACCTTCCGATGCAAAGCGGAGCCCCATAACGAGCAAGTCTTCTACCACTGCCGTTGGATGGAGGCCTTCAATTGTGAAGCTAGATAGCCCTGCGAGTCCAAAGTCGAAGGTGTTGCCCGCGGCCAAAGCAAACGTTTGGTTGTCATAAGTGATCGTCGCGCTGCTCGCGACTTCAGCGTCGGCTGGAATCGAAAGCGACCGGATTGCCGACGACTCAGAGGTTAGCGAGAATCCGGTGGTCAATGCCCCGGAGCTTTCGCCTTCCGACACGCCAGACGGCACTCCTAGATAGATATCACTATTGAGGCCGTAAGTGTCCTTCACAGGTAGCGTAACATCTCCGCGTATTCCCGCCGGACCAGTTCTCTGAGGTGGAGGAGGTTCATCACTCTTAAACAGGGTGCGGATAGGATTAGACGGGCTGCTGCCTGGGAACACGAAGCCATCGGAATCGGGCGTATCGGCGATCGCCCAGTGGAGCACTGCTCGCTCAGAATCACCGGCGCTATATGGCCCGCCGTCCTCAGAGACAAATGCGGCCGCACTAGCCGAAAGCGAGATTGTGAACGACGACTGGGCAAAAAAGATTTGATCGCCGATATATATTCCGTTTACAAGAACTGAGCCAGCACTCGATTTACTCATTCGCACCCAACTAGGGGTTTCGAGTTCGACTGCGACACTGACTCTTGACCAACCATACGCGGTGATTCCATAGGGTAGGGGCGGTGGTGGTGTAGTAGCGGGGGCACTAGCGCTGGCAGACATATTCATTTGCAGTTGACCGCTTGTGGAGTTCCAATAACTAACTCCGTTTGCGCTGGCTTTTGCACTGAAGCCAGGCTTAAAATCATTGAGATCGAAGGTTTTGGAGATGTTGCTCAATACAAATTTGCCTATGTCAGTTCCTGCTGTTGTCTTTGAAAGAGGTAAGGTAACGTTGGTCCCTACAGTAACTTCTACAGTCCCAGTCACGGAGACTACTTCAGCCGCTCCGCAGCGAATAACGATTATTGCGTACGACAGGCATAGCCCGACTGAGATACAACGAACAAGCGACCCTAACATACAGATACCTTTGAGCGGAAAGAGAGAAAAACTCGACAGCAGCGAACAAACGGGGCAGTATTTAATAAATCGTTCTGACCCGTTAAATCTGGTGGGTGCAGAAGCACCCATGCTACAATTACAACTGGTAGGCCCGGTGTTTGCTGAAGCGGAGGGCGGCAAGTCCTAGGCAGATTACCAGGCCCATGGTGACGAACGAGCTCATCTCGGGGACGGCGGTGAGGGTGAGCGTTACGAACCGGCCGCCGGTGTTGAGCGAGGTCTCGCCTAGGAAGTTGCTGCCTGGGGTGAGGTCGTCGTAGCGAATCTGGAACGAATTGCCGCCGAGCGTCAAGAAGCTCAAGTTATCCAGGCCGGTAAATGTGCCGCCGTTCCACTCGCCGTTGTAGCTGATCATGGTGAACTTCGTGCCGAATGCCAGGAGCGAGGCGCCCAGGTCGGAGAGGTCGAGCGACACTCCGGCCCCAATGGTCGAAATCACCAGGCTGCCGGTCATGGCGTTGAGCAGGTCGGCCGTGCCGAGGTTGCTGTCGATCTCGAACTTGAACGTCGAGCCGTCGTTGAAGGTAACGGGTCCACTGGTGAGCGTTTCGATGCTGCCGGGGCCGTTGCCGGGCGAAAGCGTGCCGCCGGCGTTGACGGTTACGGGGCCGGCCACAGTCCCCCTGCCGGCGAGCGTGCCGCCGCTATTTACTTCCACCGTGCTGGTGAGCGTGCCGTCGTTCACGCGGAGGATTCCGTTTTCGATTTTGCTGTTGATCAGGCTCTTGAGCGTGTGGCCGTTGAGGTCGAGCGTCACATCGCCGGCATTGGCTTGGATGCTTTTGGTGGTTTCGTCGCGGTCGAGCGTGACGGTGTAGGCGGCGTTGGCGCTAAAGGTGGCGTCGCCGACTTGCATGGCGGGGGTGCCGGTGGACCATTGGTTGCCGCGTCCCCAGGTGCCGTCGAGGTTGCCGGTGAAGTCGTCGGTCCAGGTGCCGCCGAGGCCGACCTGGGCGACCCAACCGCGCGTGTACGCCGCGCCCGTGGTGGGCGTGAACGTGCCTTCGCCGGCGACCCAGCCATCGGTGGAGAGGGCATTCGCGGAGGTCAATACCCACGTGCCGTCGTTCGGATTGGCGACGACGCCGAGGCCGTTCAGGTCGACCGCGCTGGCATCGGGGAGCCAGATCACCGCGCGATCGCCGACGTAACTGCCCGAGTCGTTGTACTTGCTTGAGTATCCGACGGCCGTGCCGGCGTCGTTCACGGCATAGGCTCTGGCGGAGGTGGAGTTGCCGCTGAGGCCCAGGTTGTCCAGTTCGGTGGCCGCCGTGCCCCCAGCATCCCAACGCACCGCGCGAGAGCCCAAGGAACTGCCCGAGTCGTCGTACTTCTGTGAGTATCCGACGGCCGTGCCGGCGTCGTTCACGGCATAGGCCGCGGCGGTGGTGGAGTTGCCGTTGAGGCCCAGGTCGTCCAGTTCGGTGGCCGCCGTGCCCCCAGCATCCCAGCGCACCGCGCGATCGCCGACGAAACTGCCCGAGTCGTTGTACTTCTGTGAGTATCCGACGGCCGTGCCGGCGTCGTTCACGGCATAGGCCGCGGCGGAGGTGGAGTTGCCGTTGAGGCCCAGGTTGCCGAGCTCGGTGGCCGCCGTGCCCCCAGCATCCCAACGCACCGCGCGAGAGCCGACGGAACTGCCCGAGACGTACTTGGCTGAGAATCCAACGGCGGTGCCGGCGTCGTTCACGGCGTAGGCTCTGGCGCTGGTGGAGTTGCCGCTGAGGCCCAGGTTGCCGAGTTCGGTGGCCGCCGTGCCCCCAGCATCCCAACGCACCGCGCGCTGGCCGACGGAACTGCCCGAGTCGTACTTGGTTGAGTATCCGACGGCGGTGCCGGTGTTGTTGACAGCCCTGCCGGGTACGACGGGAAGAGAAGTACCTTGAAATCCATTCCCGGTCGCGGAGTCGTAGCCGGGCGAGCCGGCGGCGATGAGCGAGGTGTCGTCCGCCAGCGTGGCGTGGGGGGATGTTAAAACCAGACTTGCGCAAACCGCCGCGCGGTAGACCCGATGCATATCAATCTCCCAGTGTTTGGTTCGTCGATCAAAAATAGAAGTGTGAAAAGAAGGGGGATGCCGCTTATCGGTTACCTGCTTTCCGCTACTTACCGATTCGCGGTGATTCACAAAATCCGCCGCGTAACGTCGAAACCGGGCAAAAGTAATCAGGAATACTTTCAGCAGCCCCTTTTTTGTTGACTCGGAAAAATAGGTTCTTCCGGGGTTTTAATGGCTTGCGTTGGCCGAAGGCCTATCGGCAGCGTAGCCTGGGGCAAGCGGAGCGCCGCCCCAGGAAACCATCCGTCGTCCCCTCGTT
>CAZJWY010000195.1:0-9202 GCA_964549545.1 uncultured Planctomycetaceae bacterium
GTCGACTACCAGTGCCGCCGCGACCGACTGGAACAGTTGCAACAAGCCGCTCAGTCCGATTTACAAGTCGCCGTTCAGGATTTGAGCACCCGCTGGCCCGACCCGGACATCAAGCTGTGGGTTACCGCGTGCTGCCTGGCTGCTCGGCAAGCACACCCCGACCTCTTCGCGTTTGGCGAATATATCCCACTTGCAACTGCAGGCGAGGCCGGCGACCACATCCTCAGTTTTGCCCGTCGACATGAGGACCAATTCGCAATTACCTGCGTTCCCCGCTATTTCCAGCGGCTTCTTGCGCGCGACAATATACAACCAGTTGCCGGTGGCCCTCCAATTCCTAAGTGGGCTGAAACCCGGCTTGTGTTCCCTGACGATTTTCCAAGTGAATGGCGCTGCAACCTCGCTGGCCAAACGATCGAAACCGAAATTATTGAGGGCGCTTCGTCACTAAGCGTCGCTAAACTATTGAAGGTCTTTCCCGTCGCGTTGCTGACGTCTAACTAGGAAGGTTCAAATGAAAGATAAGTCCACCGTGCGTGTCTGGCCGGGTCGTCCGTATCCCCTCGGTTCCACGTGGGATGGCCGCGGCGTCAATTTCGCGCTCTACAGCGAGAACGCAACGAAAGTCGAGTTGTGCTTGTTCGACGACATCGACGACAAGCAGGAATCCCAGCGGATCGTGATGCCCGAGCAAACCGACATGGTGTGGCATCTGTACCTGCCCGATGCTCGCCCCGGCCAGCTTTACGGCTACCGGGTGTATGGCCCTTACGAGCCCGCAAAGGGCCACCGCTTCAACGAGAACAAGCTGCTTCTCGATCCCTACGCCAAGGCCGTCGCCCGCATGCCCAACTGGACCGACGCCCTCTCAGGCTACGTTATTGGTGACAAAGAAGCCGACCTTTCCTACAGCAAGCTCGATAGCGCCGCCGACGCGCCGCTCGGCTGTGTCATCGACGAGGCCTTCACCTGGGGCGACGACCGCGCCCCCAAGACCCCTTCCCATCGTACGCTGATCTACGAGTTGCATGTAAAGGGATTCACGAAGCTCAACGAAGAGATTCCCGAAGGACTTCGTGGTACTTACGCGGGCCTCTCATCAGAGCCGGCCATCCGCTATTTGCGCGATCTCGGAGTCACCGCGGTCGAGCTGCTTCCTATTCATATGCACGCCGACGATCGCACGCTGCTCGACAAGGGCCGCGTCAACTACTGGGGCTACAATACCCTTTCGTTCTTTGCTCCCGAGCCACGCTTCGCCTCGGCCATCCAGCCGGCCGAAGTCATCCAGGAATTCAAAACAATGGTTCGCAACCTGCATGATGCAGGCATCGAAGTCATTCTCGACGTCGTCTACAACCACACCGCCGAGGGCAACCAACTCGGTCCCACGGTCTCGTTCCGCGGCATCGACAACGCCAGTTACTATCGTCTCTCACCGGAAAGTCCCCGCCACTACATGGATTTCACCGGTTGCGGCAATACGCTCAACATGCGCAATCCGCGTGTCCTCCAGTTCATTATGGATAGCCTGCGCTATTGGGTGATCAACATGCGCGTCGACGGTTTCCGCTTCGATCTGGCCAGCACGCTGGCGCGCGAGCTGCACGACGTCGACAAGCTCGGCGCGTTCTTCGACATCATTCATCAAGACCCGGTCCTCAGTCAGGTCAAGCTAATCGCCGAGCCGTGGGACCTGGGTGAAGGTGGTTACCAGGTCGGCAATTTTCCGGCGTTGTGGTCGGAGTGGAACGGCAAGTACCGCGATGTCGTCCGCCGCTTCTGGAAAGGCGACGGCGGAATGGCCAGCGAATTTGCCACTCGCATCAGCGGCTCCAGCGATCTTTATGAATGGAGCGGTCGCCGACCGCACGCCAGTGTCAACTTCATTACCTGCCACGATGGTTTCTCGCTCAACGATCTCGTTTCCTACGACCATAAACACAACGAAGACAATGGCGAAGATAACCGCGACGGTGCCGACGACAACAATAGCTGGAACTGCGGCGTCGAAGGCCCTACTGATGATCCCAAGATCGTCGATCTCCGCGAAAAGAAGAAGCGTGCGTTTCTCGCCACGCTGATTTTTTCGCAAGGCATCCCAATGCTGCTCGCAGGCGATGAAGTCTGTCACACCCAACGTGGCAATAATAACGCCTACTGCCAGGACAACGAAATCACCTGGCTCAATTGGAAGCTCGATGATCGCCAGAAGAACCTCTTGGAGTTTGTTCGTGGCCTCATCGGAATTTACGCCGAAGAGCCCACGCTCCATCGCCGCCGTTTCTTCCATGGCAAGTCGCTCCACGGCGAGCAGTCGCCCGAGATTGTTTGGCTTGATCCGACCGGCAATGAAATGTCAGGCGACGATTGGGGGGCCGGCTACGTGCGGTGCCTGGGCGTCCACTTCATTGGCGGGCATATTGATGTCGACGAGTATGGAACGCCTATCATCGGCGACCATCTGCTGATCTTGTTCAACGCCGACCACATGCAGGAGATTCCTTTTTCTCTTCCTAAGCTCCCCGCTGGCTGCGGCACATGGGAGCGACTGTTCGACACCGCGCTCGATAAAATCGATTCCGAGCCACCTGGCGCAAAAGGCGAAGAAATCCAGGGTTCCTACAACGTGTTGCCGTGCTCGATGGTCGTCTTCCGGGCTCACGTTCCACCCGAAAGCGACAACCCAACTAGCCGCCAATAGTTCGTATCAGCAACGAAAAACACGAAAAGGCACAAAAAGAAAGGCTGCCGCTCTGGTCGCCTGTATCCGTCTCCCCATAGCCGGTGAGTTGCACTCGCCAAACGCGCCGGACTATGTGAGAAGCCCGCCACATCCAATAAATCGCATTCTTATCAGCAATCCTTTTCGTGTCTTCTCGTGTTTTTTGTGGCTAACTTTTCCTTTGTCCTACCCTCGCCTCAAACCTGCGGTGCGTGCGGCTTCTTAATCTTCACCCAATCATAGTACTCGCGCATCTTAAGCTGGCCAGCAGCGGCCTCATCCAAAAACACTTGAGCGGTCGGATGAAGCTGCAGCGCGCTTGCCGTTGTCATCGACGTTACCGGTCCTTCGACCATCGCCGCGACCGCCGTCGCTTTATTTGCTCCCGTGGCAAGCAGCACCAACTGCCGCGCTTCGAGGATCGTGCCGACTCCCATCGTGATCGCATAGATCGGCACATCCGATGTCCGCTCGAAAAACCGCGCGTTGTCGTCAATCGTCGACTTGGCTAGCGTCTTGAGCCGCGTACGCGATGATAGTGAGCTGCCCGGCTCGTTGAACGCGATATGTCCATCCGACCCGATCCCCAGGATCTGTAAATCGATTCCACCGCAGTCCTTGATCCGCTGCTCATACCACTCGCAGAACGATCGATAGTTGCTCGTCGTGCCGGAGGGTATGTAGATGTTCCCGGGCGACACGTTCACATGCCGAAAGAAGTTCTCGTGCATGAAATAGTGATAACTTTGCGTGTGCTGCCGAGGCAGACCGACATATTCGTCCAGGTTGAACGTCGTAACCTGGGCAAAATCGAGCCCCTCTTCGCGATGCATCCTGACCAATTCCTGATACACGCCCAACGGCGTCGAGCCAGTCGCCATTCCCAGCACGGCATTCGGCTTTGCGTTCAGTACATCAGCCACCATCTTCGCGGCCGCCAGGCTCATTGCCTCATACGAAGGCATCACAACAACTTCCATCGATCACCCTTGCATTGTCCAACGAACAAGAAACTCATCGAAACATCTAGCCTAACCCACGATCGTCCCTTAGTCACCGATGTCCAGCGAACCGGCAGAGACTGTCCGCAATTTTGCGGAGTCTTCGGAGCAAAATGACCTCTCCCAAACGGTTTTGTTAAATTAAAGGGACGAGGGGATCGGAATCATCTATAGGTGCAATCAATGCCATTCAACTTCCGTCCTTCTAATTTCACCCAACGTTGATAATCTGGTATGCTACTTTTTGAAGTCAGCAGGCGCGCACAACCGAACCCCCGAACGTAAGGCGTCGCGATGTACAAAGAGGGCGATCGAGTTCAAGTGACCACCTGGGATGGCGACTTGGAGCATACGATGGTGGCGACCGGCACCATCGAGAAAGTTGGCTGCAATAACGACGTTGTTGTCCGGATGGACAACGGTGATCGCAGGCAACTGCACATCGACGAGATCGAGAAGCTTGCTTGACGTAAAGGGGACGAGAGTCAATTCGCGACAGGACGGACAAATTTGGGACGGTTTCGCGTCGAATTGACTCCCGTTCCGAATGGCATCAAGTTAAGCCGAAGTGGATGACACGCAACAGCTAAGCAACGCTATGATTGCGAAGCTTGCGACCGCGAGAATCCCGTGGATGCCCGGACGTCAAATGTAAAACACCGAACTACCGCAGCATTGCTTCACGCTTATGTCGAAAGAGTTTAGGCTTAACTTGATGCCATTTACTCCCGTCCCCTTAATTGCCCCTTCGTCCCCTTTCATTTTCTCCACTCACTCATTCCTTCCCTTTTTGGAATTTGGACTTGCCAGACAAATTTCGCTTAGAGACCTTGGCATGTTCGGGATCAGAGTTGAGAGTGTAGCGTCTTGATAATGCTCCTCAAGCCGTTGGTCAACAATCGCCATTACAGCGCGGACAAATTGGCGGCCAAGCAATATTCCGTTCGGTTTGAGAACGCCGTGGTATCCATGAAAGAATGAGCGAATTTCCTGTGGCGCTGTCAGAGTATGTCGTGCGCGAAGAAAAAAGTACATCGCATTCCCGAGCGAGGTCAAAAAAGACGCTTGATCTGTCCTCTTCTTCAAACGTGCCGGCCTCCCTTTGAGATCTAGATCAATAATATACAGCTTCATATCGCAACACTGGACCTGATCGGGATCGGAGCATATCAAATCCTGAGTCCGAGGCATTTGCCAGTATCCAATTAAGTGTAGCCGTGCATAAAGCTGCCCGAGTCGATACAACATGCCAGACCTTGCCGCTTGGTGCGCTTCGTTGTCGAAGATGACATTGAATGGAATGCCGGGGACTTCCTTCACAAGGACTGCCCCTTGTACAGGCACAAGGCCTCCGATCCGGCATTCCGCCCACGCAATGGGCTCCATCACATCAAAACCATGAGCCTGCAGGAGTTCTGCCATCCGATATTCATCGTATGCAACGGTATGCGGCCATCGCATCTTAGCCAGTCTCTTACAGGCCCGAATCGGAGACAAACCGCTGTAACGTTTGAGATATGCTCGCATTCCTTCGCGGACTTCAATGCGATATACCTGCGAATCGGGTTTGCGTTTAAAGGGTTCCCCGATTTCGGCGTCTACAAGCCTCGCAAAGTCTTGCAGGGGAAAATCGCATCCGATATGCAACCAACCATCTGATATTGCACCACGATATGTCTTCATCATTTTCAATTCTCATAAACGGACATAAAGGTCTGTAGGTCACATAAAAGGTGTCCGAAATCAGAAAAGCTAAAAGCTGAAAAAAGCAGGGAAGGTGTCATTCGTCTCAGGAATCTTAACCTGCCTAGGAACTTCCTCCAGTAGACCCACAGGCTGCTAATGAATCAATTCCCGGACAATCTCAAATAGCTTGAAGCCAGCCGTTTACTTGAGAGATAGAATTAGGAGGGACGGGAACCGCTCTGTAGAAAACTTGCCACCGACAAGAATCGTGATGTTGTGGAGAGTGCGAGCAAGCGAAGATCTCGCATTGGCTGTGGTGGGAGCAGCGAGTAGCGTGGGTGCTCGCACCCACGGATTGTGGTTTATACCTGCCGGGAGCGTGGCGTGATGATTTCAACGCGATGCACAATACATGGGGGCGGAAGCACCCACGCTACGGATTGAAAAAAGGCAGGGTGCTTGCCTTTCGTCATAAAAGGCTTGTTTTCCGCGTAATAACTTGCCTTGGATTACTCCGCCACTCGCGTTACGATTGCAGATCAATCAGACGAAACATAACCACGGCGTGCGCGACGCGCACGTCCACCTGCGCAAAAGAATGAAAGGCCGCAACTCGTGCCCACTCGGCAGCCGCATCTTCTTGCGGATCTCACGCTCCCGCAGCTTCGCGCCGCGCTTCCGAATGTTGTCGTGATGCCTTTCGGCGCAACCGAGCCGCATGGGAATCATCTTCCCTATGCGACCGATGTATTCGAGGTTACGGCCGTCGCCGATCGCGCCTGTGAATTGGCCCGAGAGCAGGGGGGCCGCGTTGTTGCGCTTCCTACCATCCCATTTGGCGTGCAAACATCGCAGCAGGCTTACCCGCTGGCGATGAATCTTTACCCCAGTACGCTCAACCAGATTATTTCCGATCTGACCGAGTCGCTCGACAACAGCGGCATCGAGAAAGCCGTGATACTTAACGGGCACGGCGGCAACGACTTTTACACCCACTTGAAAGAGCTTTTCGACAAGCGGAAGGTCTTTCTGGTCCAGGTCAACTGGTTCGCCATGTGTCGCCAGTTGGCCGACGAGCTATTTGCCGCTGGGGGTGACCACGCGAATGATATGGAGACGAGCATGGTTCTCCATTTGCGGCCCGAATTGGTCGACATGGGCGCTGCTGGCCCTCAAGAAACAGCCAAATATCGCCTGGCGGGGATGCAAGCCGGTTGGGCCCGGGCACCGCGCCGCTGGGATACATTCACCGAAGATTCCGGGGCCGGCGACCCGCGAGCCGCTACGGCCGAAAAGGGAGCCCGCTTCTTCGAGGCGGTCACCCACGAACTGTCCACCTTCCTGGTCGAATTGTCTCTGGCCCCGCTTGACGACACATTTCCCTTTTAGGAACCCTAACAAAACCGATTCCAAGGCACCCTCACCCCGACCCTCTCCCAAAGGGAGAGGGGGTTTTGTTAGAGTCCCTTAGCCTTAAGACCACCGATTTCAACAGAATTCGACGATCCATCTTCCACTTCCCATGACTTCAACTATATCCTTAGATTTTAGCGACATTTACGACGTTTTCGTCGAGCCATTCACGACTACAATGTACAGATAGATCGCACCCTCTCGTGGGGCAGACGCTCTCGTCTGTCAGCCGTTTCAACGATTTCAATTGATCGCTCGCACTACATCAGCATTTTTTGCATTTAGGATTGGCATCGATGTCCGAGTCAAACGGGGATAACAGTATCGAACTGGATTCCCGCAACGCAGCTTACGTCGAGGGATTGCTCGAAGATTACCTGCAAGACCCCGCCAGTGTTCCGCCTGTCTGGCAGCAATACTTCCGTGGCCTCACCGACGGCAATGGCGGCTTGCTCACCGCTCCCAGCCGGCCCAAAGTCAAACCGAGCAGCGTTTTCAATCCCAACGGACACGCCGCGCCGTCGCGCGAGTCGCTGCAATCGGCGCAGCTTTTTCAGCATCGCGTCGATCAACTTGTCGTGGGGTATCGCGTGCATGGCCATTTGGCCGCGAAGCTCGACCCACTTGGCCTCGCTCCGCGCAATCCACTGCCACTTAATCCGGGCCACTATGGTCTTACGATCGATGATTTCGATCGCGAAGTGATGACCACGTTCGGCGGTCGCGATTCGCGACCGATGCTGCTTCGCGAGCTGATCGATCGATTGACTCGCACCTACTCCGGCCACATCGGCTTCGAGTACATGCACATCGGCGAGCGCAATGTGCGCGAGTGGATTCAGCAACGGATCGAGTCCGACGACATTGATCGATCGCCGTCGCGCGACACGCAGCTTCGCATCCTCACCCGGCTGACCGATGCCGTGATTTTCGAGGAGTTCGTACGCAAGAAGTGGCTGGGGGCGACTACCTTCTCGCTCGAAGGCTCCGAGACGCTCGTGCCGTTGCTCGATCTCGCGCTGGAAGCCGCCGCCGAAGATGGCGTGAAAGAAGTGGTCATGGCCATGGCCCACCGGGGGCGACTCAACGTGCTGGCCAATATCTGCGGCAAACGCCAAGCCGATATCTTCCGCGAATTCGACGATCCCTACTCGGATTGGAACCGGGGCGCCGGTGATGTGAAATACCACCTCGGTGCCAGCGGCGATTGGCTCGCGGCGAACGGCTCAAAGCTTCACGTCTCGCTCTGCTTCAATCCCAGCCACTTGGAATATGTGAACCCGATCGCCATGGGCCGCATCCGTGCCAAGCAAGATCGCATCGGCGATTTCGAACGTCGCCAGGGTATGTGCATCTTGATCCATGGCGATGCCGCTTTCGTCGGCGAGGGCGTCGTTCAAGAATCGCTCAACCTCAGCGATCTCCCGGCCTACAAAACGGGCGGCACGCTCCATGTGATTCTCAACAACCAGGTTGGTTTCACCACCGGACCAGAAGAAGGCCGTTCGAGCATCTACGCCAGCAGCGTGGCTCGCATGCTTCCCTCGCCGATTTTTCATGTGAATGGCGAGTACCCGCAGGCAGTCGCCCGCGTCATCGAACTCGCCATGGATTTCCGCACGGCCTTCCAGCGTGATGTCTTCATCGACCTCTACAGCTTCCGCCGTTGGGGCCACAACGAAGCCGACGAGCCTAGCTTCACCCAGCCGCTCGTTTACAAAGCAATCGAAAACCGCCCCACCGTTCGCGACAGCTATATGAAGCACCTGCTCGCGCTCGGCAAGGTAACGGAAGCAGAAGCCAATCAGATCGCCGATGCCGAGCGCTCCGACCTCGAGCAACAATTCACCGAGGCGAAGGCATACACAGGGCCCACCGAGCAACCTGCTCCCGCCGGCTTCTGGCAGCCCTTCTTCGGTGGCAGCGAGCCCGACGATGGCCCCGAGACCGGCGTCCGCATCGAGCAGTTGCAAGCGTTGCTCGAGCGTCTGGCCTATATTCCCGAAGGCTTCCAGCTCCACAAAAAGCTCCACAAAATGATCGAGCGCCGGCAGAAAATGGCCAGGGGCGAGGAGCCGCTCGATTGGTCTGCCGCAGAGGCGCTGGCCTTTGCCACGCTTGCCGTCGAAGGCCACCCAGTACGACTCTCCGGCCAGGACTCCGAGCGCGGCACCTTTAGCCAGCGCCACGCTGTGCTGCACGACATCACCGACAATCACAAGCACCGCATCTTCAGCCATCTGTCGAAAGACCAGGCCCGAGTCGACGTCATCAATAGCCCCCTCTGTGAAACCGGCACGATGGGCTTCGAATACGGCTATTCGCTCGACTACCCCGAGGGACTCATCCTCTGGGAAGCCCAATATGGCGACTTCGT
>CAZJWY010000196.1:0-9144 GCA_964549545.1 uncultured Planctomycetaceae bacterium
GCGAAGTCAAACCCGGCCAGAACGAGTTCGACTTCGATGTGACGACCGAAGGCAAATGAACGCTTCGTCGGCCGCTAGTCGGCTTTGGGACGAGCGAAAAAACAATCGGTTCAGGTACCGGAAATACGATAAAGGCGGACTACAGTTTGAAGTGGTTGGCGGCGGCGAGGCAATCGCCGCCGCTGATAACGTGAAGTAATTCAAATATGCGTCGATCATTCAATTTCTTTTTGGCGTTTGCACTTTCGATCATCGCGAATACGTCGGTGTCGGCTGACGCTAACAAGCCCAACATCATCTTCATCCTCGCCGACGACCTCGGCTACGGCGACGTCGGCTGCTACGGCCAGAAGAACATCAAAACGCCGAGCCTCGACCGCATGGCTGCCGAAGGCATGCGCTTCACCGACGCCTATTCGGGCGCTCCGGTCTGCGCGCCTGCCCGTTGCGTGTTGATGACGGGCCTCCACCAGGGCCATGCACGGGTCCGTGGCAACAAGCCGGCCACCTCCCCTGGCGCGGCCCTGGCCGCCGAGGATGTGACGATCGCCAGTGTCCTGAAAGACGCTGGTTACTCCACCGCTCTCATCGGCAAGTGGGGCCTGGGCGAACCGACCGGCAACCCGCAAGGCCTGCCGGGAAAACATGGCTTCGACTATTTCTTCGGCTACCTCAAGCAAGGCCACGCCCACAACTACTACACCGACTATCTCTGGCGCAACGAGGCGAAGGTCAAGTTGCCGAACGTCATCTCCGACAACCCGGCTTTTAATCACAACGTGGCCTCGAAGAAGGTGAAATACAGCCACGATTTGTTTGCAGACGAAGCGCTCAAATTTGTCCGCGATCACAAAGATGGCCCATTTTTCCTGTATCTTGCCTTTACCATTCCACACGCCAACGACGAGGCGGGCGACAAAGGCATGGAAGTGCCCAGCCATGGCCCGTACGCGGACCTCGATTGGCCCGAGCCGCAGAAGGGGCATGCTGCGATGATCTCGCGCATGGATGGCGACATCGGCCGCTTGCTCGACTTGCTTCACGAGCTCAAGATCGACGACAACACGCTTGTCATTTTCGCATCGGATAACGGCCCGCATAAAGAGGGCGGCAACAATCCCGATTTCAACGATTCCAATGGCCCGTTGCGTGGCTACAAGTTCAACGTCACCGAAGGCGGCATCCGCGAGCCGTTCATCGCTCGCTGGCCAGGACGCATACCGGCCGGCACGACCAATAACTCGCCGATCTACTTCGGCGATGTCATGCCGACGTTCGCCGCGTTGGGCGACGGCAGTCCCCCTGCCAACCTCGATGGCCTCGATTTCTCGCCCACCCTCTTCGGCAGCGATCAGCCGGAGCTCGCCGATCGGTTCATCTACTGGGAGTTCAACCGCGACGGCCTGCAAGCCCAAGCGTCTCGCTGGAAAAACTGGAAGGCTATTCGCTACACGAAAGCCAACAAGACCGAGCTTTACGACCTGTCGACCGACATCGGCGAAGAGCACAACGTGGCCAAAGATCACCCAGATATCGTGAAGAAGTTCGACAATTTTCTTAGTGCCGCCCGGTTGGATTCAGCCGAATGGCCCGCGAAACCGCCAGCCGGCCGTCAAAAAACTCCGGCCAGCGCAGCACTATAACGGGAGTTTCTATTTATAGTGAAACTAAAAGACAAAACTTAACCCAGCCGCTTGCGGCTTAGCGCGTTTCAGGCAAACCATGACGAACCAACACCCTTTATAAAACCCCCAAGCGGCACGTGGGGCAGCGGTCGGCGGCGCCGGGGCAGTCGCCGCCGACCTGTGCCGACTGTAGGTAGAGACGAAAGTTTGACAACGTAAGTAGTAACCTTTGATGGACCCTTTTTTATGCAAGCCCTCGTGGCTGGCGGGAGTGTAACTAATGAAGATGACTTGCAACTTGATGAGAATCACCGCATTTGTCCTGGCCATCGCGGCCTGGGCCCCGTTGGCCCACGCGGCGACGATTCCAGTCACGGACTGGGTCGTTCACAACAGCAACGGCACCGTCAATGTAACAAACGGAAATACCAATTCACCAACATTCACGGCTGCCGATATCAACTTTGATGTTATGACTCTCATGGCGCCGTTTGACGCGATCACATTGGTCAACGATGGTGACTACATCAAGCTCACCACGACGCTTTCCATGGCCAATCGCTCCACGCCCGGAGTCAATACCCTCAACAACAACTTGCGGTTCGGGCTGTTCGATGGCCCCGGCTCACCTGTCGTCGCGGAAGATGCGCCCAATTATGGGTTCTTTGCTCAGTACGCGAATGCAGCGCAGACGCATCTTAAGGTGCAGGCACAAGCGACCGCCGCAACTACCAGCCCGATGGACATGACTTTTGCGACCATTGGTTCGGTGGCGCTAGGCAATGTCGTCGCCGATCCGGAAGACAGTTCCATTCAAGGCGCTAATCCTACCGCCGACTATGAAATGACCATCACACGCAGTGGTGGTAAGCTGAATATAACTGGCAAAATTAGTGGCGGTGATTACTTGTCAACGTTTGCAGTAATCCATTCTTCGGTGGTTTTTCCTGCCGATGGAAGCTTTACATTCGATCGTGTTGGTTTCTATTTGGGGAACAATGTGAATGCTCAAGAAGGATCGACTTTCTCGAACGTCATCGTCGAGACAAATGTCGCCATACCTGAGCCAGGGTCGCTGGCGTTAGTTTCCACACTGTTGATTGGCATCACCTTGGCGAAGCGGCGAGGGCGATAGCGCTTGCCGCCAAGCCGTCGGCTGCCTACCGCGCCGACAACGATAGAACGACAGAATGAGGCATTACTTATTATTGGCTTGCCTGACCACGCTTGCGTGGTCAGCGCAGCCTTCGCATTTGGTTTGCGCTCAGAGCCCGAAACCGAACATCATCTACATCCTCGCCGACGACCTCGGCTGGGGTTCGGTCGGGTTCAACGGGCAGACCCAGATCCAAACTCCGAACCTCGACGCGCTCGCGGCCGGCGGCATGCGGCTCACGAATTCTTATTCGTGTCCCACCTGTGCTGCCAGCCGCGCGTCGTTGCTGACCGGGTTTCACCAAGGCCACTCCAGCGTCGATGGCAACGACGAGCTCGATACGGGTTTCCGTGCCGTCGACATCATGACGCCGCAGGTGCTTGCCCCGGCTGGTTACCAGTCGGCCATTTTCGGCAAGTGGGGCTTCGGCGCCGACGGCGTGCGCAACCTGAACGGCGCCGATCCGCTTCCAACTATCACCACCCCCAACAGCCTACCCAACAATCACGGCTTCACCGACTTCTATGGCTACCTGAATCACGGGGCCGCTCATGACTACTTCTATAGCTACATGTGGCAGACGCAGGCTGGCGCGCCCAATGGCGTCACGACCGTTCCCAACAACGGCGGCCCGGGCGGCTCCACACAGTACACGCACGACCTTATCGCCGCCAAGTCGGAGCAGTACATTGCTGCCCATGCTGGCGATGCCAATCCGTTCTACATGCAGGTGAGCTACACGATTCCGCACTGGGACATCGACTCGATCGTGAACGCTCCCGGCGGCTACGGCATCTACGCCTCGAAACCCGGTTGGACGACGCAGCAAAAAGCCTACGCCGCCATGATTACGCGCATGGATGCCAGCATCGGCTCGCTCCTCAACAAGCTCAAGGACCCAAACGGCGATGGTAATCAATCCGACAGCATCCTGAATAACACTCTGATCATATTTTCGTCGGACAACGGCCCGACAGGCGAAGACGCCTCGCCGGTTGACTTCTTCGACGCCAACGGCCAGTTCCGCGGCGGCAAATTCGAGGCCTACGAAGGCGGCATCCACATGCCGACCGTCGCCTACTGGCCCGGCAAGATCGCGGCTGGCTCGAGCAGCGGCTATCGCACCGACATGGCCGATTTCATGGCGACCGCCGCCGATCTGGCTGGCGTCGAAACGCCCGTCGGCATCGATGGCACTTCGATTGTGCCCACGCTCACCGGCGTCGGCCAGCAGCGCGCCCGCGATTACATCATCATTGAGCAGCAAGGCAGTCGCCCCGCCAATCTGCCCGATCCAGACCCGCGTGTCACCCGCTGGGCCGTCATCACGCAGGCCGGCATGAAGCTCATCCGCTACGACGATGAGTCGAGCGTGCTGTTCAACTTGAACACCGATCCGGGCGAAACCAGTCCGCTGAGCCTGAGCGTTCCCGCCAACGCGGCGATTGCTTCGCAGCTCGAAGGCTATGCGATCGCCGAAGGCGTTACCCGCGGCGTGGTGGAATATCGCACCTGGACGGGACCGAACGGCGGCAATGTGCAGGATCGCACGTCGTGGGACGGTAAGAGTCACCCGACGAACCAATGGTCCGCCGTCCTGGCCAATACAACGGCCAGCCCGCGAATTGCTCACGTTGGCGAAGACGTTACCACGCTCGGCTTCGAAGTCCGCGGCACGACGGCCACGCAGGTTGTCGACATTCACCCCGGTCGCACCTTAAAGGGTCAGAACGAAGTCCGCATCAGCAACCACGGCCGCGTCGATTTGGAAGAGGGCACGCTCGCCACGAATCGTTGGGTCAACGTGCGAGCCGGCGGCGAGATTCGCGGCAAGGGCACGATCGTCGGCGACGTGTACAACCAGGGCGTCGTTTCACCCGGCCGCCCGAACGATGCGACCTCTTGGCCGACTGTTACGCCAGCCGCATTGCCGGCCAGCAATTACAACTCCGGCGAAGGCAGCATCCTCACGTTCGATTTCACCGGCACTCAAGACACCGTGCCCCTCTTTGCCACCTCGACGAAGAACCAATACCTCGAAGTAACAAAGGGTCTCGACTGGGGGCCTGGCACTGGTCCACGCTGGAGCTCCGGCGGCTCGAACGCCGGCAATGAGCTGAACCACATTGGCCACGCCACCGCAACACTCGCCCAAGCGATCGACGCGAACAACTACATTTCTTTCACCATCGATCCCACGAACGGCGCTGCCGTTATTCCTTCGAGCGTCAGCTTCCGCCTCTGGCGCAATGGCCCAGCAGCGGCCCAGAACTTCGCCATACTCTCCAGCATCGGCGGCTTCACCGCCGGCGCTGCCCTCTCGCCGCAACTTTCGATCAGCGATACCGGCAACGGCAACCAGCACACGCTCACCGCGACGATTCCCGCCACCGAAGCCATCAGCGGCCCCGTTGAGTTTCGTTTGTACAGTTGGGGCGCCAGCGTGAACACCGGCAATACGCACGTCAATCTCGTGTCCCTCAATGGCCGCGTCGTCGGTGTTCCCACGCTCGAATTCAATTTCAATAGCGTACAAGATGGCGCGCCTCTTACCGCGCTCAAACGTGCCGACTCGAACATGACGCTCACTTCCGGCCTGAATTTCGGCCCAGGCGTTTCACCCAGTGGGGCGAACAACGCCGGCAACGAGTTCAATATCGCCGGCTTCTCGACTAGCGCCACGCAGCAAAGCGCTCTCGACGGCGACGACTACGTAACGTTCTCCGTCAAAGCAGTCACGGGCATGGCCATGATTCCCGACAGCGCGAGCTTCACTCTCTGGCGTCAAAGCGCGACCTCCGCGACCGACTATGCAATCTTTTCGAGCGTCAGCGGCTTCAACGCCGGCCAGCAACTTGCTCAGTCTCACATCACAACCGTCGGCGCCGGCAACCAGGTGACGCTTACCGGCTCGTTCATCGCGCCGCAGCCCACGACGGATTCCCTCGAAATTCGCCTTTATGGTTACGGCGCGGGCTCCGCGCTCGACAGTACCCATCTCGTCGGCGCTTCGATGCGGGCCCGCTTTACCTCGATCGTCGGCACACCGATCGATCCGACTGGCAGCATCGCCGTCGAGGGCGATTTCTTCCATCAGGCGGGCGGCCAGATCGCCATCGATCTCGGCGGCCACGCCGCGGGCGTCGACTACGACACGATCAACGTCGCTGGAAAAATCGATCTTGCGGGGAACTTGAGCGTCGCGCTGGCCGATGTCGGCGGCAACCTGTTCGCCCCCGCTTCGGGCGACGTCTTCCAAATCCTCTCCGCGACGCAAGGTGTCACCGGCCAGTTCGCCAGCGTGGCTCTTCCCGCGCTCGCATTCGACCTGAACTGGCAAGTCAACTATCTCGCCAATGCGGTCACGCTCTCGGTGATCATCACCGGCGACTTCAACCACGACGGATTCGTCAACTCGGCCGACTACGTCGTCTGGCGCAAGAACAACGGCAGCCAAGCCGCTTACGATGTCTGGCGAGCGAACTTTGGTACAACACTCGGCAGCGGCACTGCCTTGAATACCGACTCGCCCCAGAGCGCCAACGTGCCCGAACCCACCAGCCTCGCCTTGTTGGTGTTAGGCACCTTCCTTTGTGAATATTTCACTCGCCGCCGCAGCCCTCAGTATACGAGTCTGTGCAAACAATAGCCCGGACCGCCACCGCGGTCTGGAGGGTGCCTGGGGTCGAGCGTCAGCGAGCCCCCAGCGGGCAACGCCGTCAATATTAGAGCAACTTACCAAATTGCGTTCCGCAATAAATCAAAGAACAAACGCAGTTTAGCGTCGGCCGCCAGGCCGAATCTCCCACAACACGGCCTCCTGCGAGAACGAATAAAGTAATTTACTCTAAGCAACCCCGGATGAACGCAGATGGACGCAGATAGAAGGCCAGTGAAAGCTACCAGGCACTTACCATCGCTTTGAAATAATCTGCGTTTATCCGCGTTTTTATCCGCGTTCATCCGCGGTTGCTTTGTAAAAAAGGGTTAACGGCGTTGCCCAGCCTAGCCCGCTGGGGGCTCGACTACGTCTCGACCCCAGCCACCCAATCGCTCTTTATCAACCGATTCCGGTCGTACTTCGCATAAGTTGCCACAGCGTTCCTAGCTCGTTGGCCGCCTGACGCGGCACGCGCCGCGACGCATAGGCCAGTTCACCATAGAGTCGTATGAGCTTGCGTGCTTCTACATGCAGCGGCGTCTGCGGCTCGACGGCTGCCTGCATCAACTCGAGTGGCGTGCAATCCGGCGACCGCGGCCGCCCGCGATCGCTCGCCCACGCCTCGAACGCGGCAAACGTGTATCGCACCAACTCCTCCGGCGGCATCTGCGCGTGTACGCCCGCGAGAAACGGGTCACGAAACTCTGAGAAACTTCGCACCCTTGCCCGTGTCGCCGTAGCTTCCTCCTCGCCCCCCTGCTCCGCCGTTCGCCGTCCGCCAAACAGCTCTCGCAGCATCCGCAAGATATCGGAAATCGCCTGCATGATCTGCTGGCGATACTTCCACGCGCAAAACCCGATGAAGATCGCCGCAGCCAGGTAGAACAACATCTTAAGTAGCGCAAGCAACCCACCGAACGGCGACGTCGCGTTGAGAATCTGGCTCATCGGATGCGACATGGGCGGCGTCGAAGTTCTCGACCCCTCGCTAGACTCGGCTGATTCCGCGTTTTCCTGTTTGTCCGACGACCCCTGCTTCGAATCGCTGCTCTCGCTTGACTTGCCAGGTTCATTCTTTTCCGGCGTCGTCTCTCCCTTCTGCTGCTGTCCGAGCGGCGAATCGCTGCGCTTTGCATGTTCGTCCTGCTTGCCGGTCTTGGCGTCGCTGGAACTTTTGTTTCCTTCCCCTTGCTGTTTGCTGGAGTCGCTCTTCGCGTCGGGACCGTCGGTCTTCTTTTCCGCCGGCGAGCCATCCGGTGGTCCGGTCTCTTCTCCTTTCTCGCCAGTCTTCTCACCACTTGTTGCGTTCTGTTCTTCTTCCTGCTTTTCGCCGCCATCCCGCAACACGTTCCGCTTGGACGGCGACAAACCTTCCGGAGAACGAACTTGCCAAGGCACGCGTGACAGCGCAACCTCCGCCCCTGGCCGTGGGATCAGCATCGCCAGCATCATGACGATCACAATCAGCACGGCCCCCACGCCGACCCACGTGCCGGCGATCGACAGCGGCATCTCGATCCGCCGCTGCCGCAAATACCGCCGCAAGTTTAGGAAGCTTGTCGTGACCAGCAGCGCCAACGCCGATGCTACATACACTAGCAGCAAAGAGAAGACGTACCGCCGTCGGCCCACATCATCCACCGGAATCAGCCACTGCCCCACACCGAATAGCGGCAGCGCCGCGAGCGAAAAATAGAGCACCCAAATCCCCGGCGTATGCGGCCCTTTCTTTCCAGTGATCCGCCGCTTCAATCGCTGCCACAACGATTCGCCGTCAATCGGTTCCGTTTCCAGAAGTTCGTTCTGGACGGCGCTAGTCGACGCCGGCCGTGACGTTTCCGCCTGCTTCCCCGTCGTCTTCTCCGGCCCATCCACGCCTATCCGCTGCATCAACCCTTCGCCCGACGCATCTTCACTATCGTCGATCACCGTCGAATCCCAAGTCAGCTTGTCCGCGCACCACCACACGACGCCCATCAACACCAAATTAATCAGCCAACTGAATGGGCTGGGGTGCTCCACGAACTTCAGCATTACCAAAAACATTGCCCCACCCAGCGGCAGCGCGAACAACGCCGCGTATTCTCTCCCCTCCTCGATCGAAATCCGCGCGACGAGCACCGCCGCAAACACAAACAACCCAAACGCGTAACACAAGCGTCCTTCATACTCGCCCGCGTAAAACACTTCGATCAAAAAATACACCAGGCTGCCAACCAGCGCCATGATCAGCGCAGGACTGACCGCGATCACCAGATAATCGGCCGTCGTCATGTGCAGTTTCTTGGCAGCCATCTCAACCTATGTCGTCAAAATTAGGGATCATGCTGGGGGCCATGCAACGCTGTTAATCCTCTTCGATGTCCTAACCACGAAAGACGCGAAAAGACACTAAGGAACGACTCAAAAATAACTTCCCGATTTCAGAATAACCACAGAGACACGGAGGGCACGGAGAAGAAAGCGAGGAGGATAGGACCACTAATCCCCGCTAATAGCAACAATCAAAGAAGGAGGCTATTTCTGTCTCATTTTTGATTCTGATCGATGAACGCGGATCAGTGGCGATTCGTGTTCTTCTGTCTTCTCTGTGTCCTCCGTGTCTCCGTGGTGAATCCTACCCGCCGAAGTTGTTTTTGAGTTATCCCTAAGGAACTCTAACAAAACCGAAACGGGGGAACCGGACGCTAGCGCGTTCCGGC
>CAZJWY010000197.1:0-8874 GCA_964549545.1 uncultured Planctomycetaceae bacterium
GCTTGCTCCGCGCGGGGCAAGCCCCGCCGCTAAGGCGCGAGGGGGGCGGGGGTGCTATCTTTTTTATTTGCTTCGTTCGTCGACGAATCGTCGTCCTTTCCCTTCGAAGCGGGGGAGCGACATGGGCGGTACGCAGCGGACGTCGATCTTGAGGCCGATCTTTAGTTGCAGTTCTTGGACGATGCGGGCCGGTTGCTCCAGGTGGTCTTCGACTTCGATGAGAAGTTCGTCCATCGCGCCATGCTTGCGGGCGGTGATGCGATACTCGACAACCTCGGGAAACGTGTGCAGTATCTGTTCGATTGCCGTGGGGTAGATGTTCATGCCGCGAACGATGAGCATGTCGTCGGCGCGGCTGAGGATGCCGCCTTCGAGAAAGACGAAACGATTTTCGCCGCTCGTGGGCCAGGTTGGCCGGACGATGTCGCCGGTGCGATAGCGAATGACCGGAGCGCCGGTGCGGCCGAGTGTGGTGAGGATCAGATGCGAAAGCTCGCCGTCATTGGCCGTATGGCCTGTTTCGACGGAGATGAACTCGGTCAGGAATTGCGACTCATTAATGTAAAGGCCGCGACCTTCGGCATCGGCAAAGCCCCAGGGGCCGACTTCGGTCGCGCCGGCGTGATCGAAGAGGCGAGCATTCCAGGCCGATTCGATGCGGCCGCGCGTGCTTGGCGTGCTGCCGCCTGGTTCGCCGGCGACGATGATCTTTTCGACCGAGAGTTCGCCAAGGTTGATGTTGTTCTCTGCGGCGACTTCGGCGAGACGTAATGCATAAGTGGGTGTGCAGCAGACGGTCGTGACCTTGGTTTGATGAATCAGTTCGAGGCGGGCCAGGCTCGAAAGGCCGCCGCCGGGAATGACCAACGTGCCGCGAGCGACCAGCGAATCGAACGCGCTCCAGAAGCCGACGAAGGGGCCGAACGAGAATGCGAGCAGCGCGCGATCGGACACTGTGACTTGCGCGGCGTCGAGGACGTATTGCCAGGCTTCGATCCACCACTGCCAGTCATCGGCCGTATCGAGCACAACGAGCGGCCGACCACGCGTGCCGGAGGTTTGATGGAGGCGAACGTAGCGCTCGATCGGGTAGGTGCGATTGGTGGCGAAGGGCTCGCTATTGGGGGCAGGTTGCAGTTCTTGTTTGTTGGTTGTCGGCAGTTGGGAGAGTTGTTCGAGGCTGGTGAGTTGCGCTGGGCTGGCGGCTAGTTTGTGGCGATAGAGGGCGTTGTGCTTGCGCACTTCGGCGAGGAGGGCATTGAGTTTCGTCAGTTGTAATTGTGAGAGCGCGGCGCGATCGAGTTGTTGAATGTGCTGGCGATCGTCGAAGGTGGTGGGGTGCATGATATAAAGCCGCGACCGGTGGTCGCGGGAGCGGTGCGACGATTTTGGGATCGCTACGGTTAAATTCAATGGCGGCCGGATTCCGCGACCACCGGTCGCGGCTTTCTAAGGCTCGCCGATGCAAATGAGTGAGTTCTCGGTGCGAAGGTATAAACGGCCGTTGGCAACGGCGGGGGTGGCGTGGCATTGCTCGCCGAGCGAGTTGCGGGCGAGGACTTCGAACTTGCGATCGGCGGCCAGAACGGTGACATCGCCATTGCGAGCAGTGACGAAGATGCGATTGCCGATGCGGATCGGCGAGCTGTGAAAGTCGCCGCCGAGGCGCTGACGGTAATGTTGCTTGCCAGTGGCGAGATCGACGCAGGAGAGTGTACCGCGATCTTGCAGCAGGAACAGAAGGTCCCCGGCGACGATGGGCGTTGGCACTTGGGGAATGCCTTTGTCGAGGTGATAAACCTCTTTCGCTGTGGCACCATCAGGCCTGGCGGCGATGAGTGATTTGCCGGTGCCACCCTGACCGCTGGAGACGAACACCATTCCCTCGGCGACGATCGGCGAAGCGACGCACCGCTGCGTGAGGCCGTCTTTTAGTCCTTGCCAGGCGACTTTGCCGGTCTTGGCGTTGAGTGCCGTGAGGCCAGAGGAGGTGCTTACGGTAAGGAGAAGTTTGTCTTTGGCGGCCGAGTCGAGCAGGCACGGAGTCGAAAACGAGGTGACGCCGGACTCGCGTGGGATATGCCAGCGGATGTCGCCGGTTTTGCGATCAAGGGCGACGATGGAGCTTTCGGCTTCGCTGTCGTTGGCGACATAGACAAGATCATCGACGACGACAGGCGATTTGCCGAAGCCATGTCGTTCCTGGAACGACCCGATGTCGCGGTGCCACGCTTCGTTGCCGTCGTGCGAGAGAGTGGTGAGGATCACGCGTTCATCCTTGAGCCACAGCAAATAGAGAAAATCGGCATCGACAGCAGGCGTGCTCGAGGCATAGCTGTTGAGGTCGTTCATGCGATAGGAGCCGGCGTCGAACTGCTTTTCCCAAAGTGGCGTGCCGGTTTGAGCGTCGTAGGCGGAAACGATTTGCGCGCCCGACTTCGCATCGCCCGAGGTGAGGTAAAGGCGACTGTCCCAGACGACGGGCGAACTGTGGCCAACGTAGGTGAGCGGCTGTTTCCAAAGAAAGTTGGCGGGCTCCCACTTGGTGGGAATGCCGGCGTCGTCGCTCTGGCCAGCGCCGTTGGGACCGCGGAAGCGGGGCCAGTTTTCGGCGGGGAGTGTTAGTGCGAGTGCGAGCCAGATAGTGAGACTGAGAGGAAGACAGATCTCACGCAGAGGCGCAGAGGCGCGGAGGAGAGAATTGAACCACGACGACACGACGGACACAAGGAAGAATGCGATTGTCACTTTGCCTCGTTCCCACGCTCTGCGTGGGAACGCAGTACAACGACGCTCTGCGTCGAGTGTGTCGTGGCGTTTGCGGCAGCGTTTGGCAGTCATAGTGGTGCGCCGCAGAGCGGCGTGGTCTTGCGTTCCCACGCGGAGCGTGGGAACGAGGTGGTTAACGTTCGATGTGGTATTGCTCGATTTTGCGATAGAGCGTGGCGCGGCCGATGCCGAGGAGTGTGGCAGCTTCCGGGACATTGTTGCTCGTTCGTGTGAGAGCCTCGGTGATGAGACGCTTCTCCCATTCGTCGATGCGCAAGGTCTCTAGCTCGCTACTCGAGCCTGAGTCACGGAGCGCGAGGTCATGCGGGCGGATCGATTCATCATCCGCCAGCACGACCGCGCTATCGATCACATTGCGAAGCTGGCGCACATTGCCGGGCCAATGGTATTCGCGGAGGCGAGCGCGGGCGGCGTCGGTGAGGGTGAGGCCGGGCCGACCGTGCAGGCGGCGGAAGTGGTCGAGGAAAAAGTCGGTCAGCACGACGATGTCGTCGCCACGATCGCGCAGCGGAGGCAAGTGCAGCTCGAAGACGCTGAGGCGGTAGTAGAGATCTTCGCGGAAGCGTTTATCGCGGACGTACTTTTGCAGGTTCTGATTGGTAGCGGCGATGACGCGCACGTCGACGCTCACCTCCTCGGTCGCACCGACGGGCAGAAACGGGTGGCCCTCCAAAATGCGGAGCAACTTGGCTTGCCCCGCGGCAGTGAGCTCGCCAACTTCGTCGAGGAAAAGCGTGCCTAAATCGGCCTGCTGAAAGAAGCCAATGTGGTCACGATCGGCGCCGGTGAACGAGCCGGCTTTGTGTCCGAAGAGCTGGCTTTCCATCAGGTCGGCGGGAATCGCTGCGCAGTTGACCGAGACCATCGGCCGATCGGCGCGCGGGCTGGAGCGGTGGATCGCGCGGGCGACCAGTTCCTTGCCAGAGCCACTTTCACCACGTATGAGCACGCAACCCGGCGCGCGGGCGACGCGCTTGATCTTCGACTTGAGATCGCGCATCGGTCCGCAGTCGCCGATCAACTCGTCGTAGCCGGGCGACTTCTCGACGAGTCGCTGATAGTCGCTGCGAAGGCTGAGCACTTCGCGGGCGCGGACGAGCGCGATCGCAACAATGTTGGCCACTGAGATGATGAAGTCAAAATCCGATTGCCGAAAGCGGCCGTCTTCGAGGTAAACGTGGATCGCGCCCACCGTCGTACGGCCTTGTTCATCTCGCCGTACGAGCGGCGCGCAAACGGCGTCGGCAAAATGTCCGAGGTCTTGTGTTCCATCTTTCGACGACTGATTAGCGACCCAGACTGCGTGCCCCTGGCGCGAGACGAGCTCGGTCAGTGATTGATTCAGTGTGACGCGGTTGGTGGCGTCGCGCGGGATGACAAGCTTTGGCTGTAGTCCACCTTCATCGTTGACCGACAGAAAGCCAACAACCGAGGCATTGGTGCGCTTGCGCAACAGGTCGAGCGCGATCTCCATCACGCGATTCGGATCGCCGCAGCCCAGTAGCTTGATGCAGAGCTGATAGAGCAGCATCAGCTCTTTGACTTGCTCGGTGCTGGGGAGGCCAGCCAGGGAATCTTCGTGCGAGTCTTGCACGGCAAGCGGCATGTCTTGCACGATCGTTTGCATGAGCTGCGGATCGTCGCCCTTGGCGGTGGGCGGTTCTTCCGTCTCGTGGAACTCGAACTCGGCCGATCCGACCTTGATCGTGTTGCCATCGGTGATCATGGCTTCATCGATCTTCTGGCCATTGACGAGTGTGCCATTGCGGCTGCTTGCATCGCGCACGATCCAGCCTTCGGGAGTGAAGGTAAGCGTCACATGGACGCGCGAGCAAAGCGGATCGGGGAGCGAAATGTGACAATCTGTCCCGCGGCCGATGAGCGTATCGCGGCGAGCATCCAGCGGAAAGTTCGTGCCGGCACGGTTGCCCGTCAGCATCGTGAGATAAGCGTAAAGTCCGCGGGCGGTAACGGTCATAACGAGCCTGGCAAAGTGGGGTGGCACGCCCTGACGCTTTGGGAAGGGCGTGGCTCGAATCGGTCAGCTCCACGCCCTTCGAAGACTCAGGGCGTGCCACCCGAAATTTTCGGACAACTTCAATTAAATGGTACACCAGCGGCCCCAGGCTTGGAATCGGGCATGGCATTCGGTAGTGTGGTCAGCACAACTTTTCGTTTCATTTCGCGAAAGCCTGGGGAAGCATCTGATGGCCGGCGATTCACAATTCGGGGCGTACCGCGCTCTCGATGATGCACCGAGGTTTCAGATTGAGGAACCCGACCGGCCAAAGCGCCCGCGGAGTTGGGGCCAGACTTGCTTGATCGGCTGCCTGAGTGCCCTGGTTGTCGTGGTGCTGTTGGCCGTGATTGCCGGAGTGTGGGTCAGCCGGCATTGGCGAGGCTGGTTTGCCGGAGTCGGAGCGCAGGTGGTCAATCAAGGCATCGAGTCCTCCGATCTGCCGCCACAAGAGAAGGCAGAAGTTCAAGAGCAGGTGGAACGCGTTGCAAAGGCATTTCGGGACGGCAAGATTTCCAACAAGCAAGCTGCAGCTGTCGTGAAGAAAGTGGTCGAGTCGCCGCTGATGCCCGCGTTGGCGGTGACAACGGTAGACCGCACCTATTTCGACCGTTCCGCGCTCCGTGATCAAGAAAAGGCAGACGGCAGAAAGACGCTCCACCGATTCGCCAGGGGTGTCTTCGATGGCAAGATCGACGACCACGGCCTGGATGCGGTGCTAGCGCACGTGGCCGATCGCTCGCAGGACGGCCGTTGGGAGCTCCGGTCAAAAGTGAGTGATGATGACCTGCGCGCAGCCCTCAGCGAGGCAAAAACTCAGGCCGACGCGGCGGCCATTCCCGAAGCGCCGCCCAAGATTGATCCGTCGGACGAGGTGAAGCGGATTATTGATGAGAGCCTACACGTGGATGCTGAGGTGCCGCAGAACTAGGTCGCGATCGAGCGATCGTTGGCGCATCGAGCTCGGTATCGGTCGGTGGTGGAAGCCTAGTGCAGGATCGAACGCCCAGTAACTATCCGTTAAGTCGTCCAGTCTGAAACAGATCCACAAAAGTCTGTGCCGCAACGATGATTGCGATGTTTGCTAATGGAAGCAGGAGCCAAACGTAGGCTTTGCCTATTGCATTGTCCCAAAGAGAAGCCCACGAGAGTATGGCAGATGCGAGACAAGCGATTGGAAAGGTGGTCATCCCAATCGCGATTACATAGGCAGTCGGGTTTTTTTCTGAGCCAGGTGCGTCGAATGCCATCACAGCGAGTGGTATCGCGATGAGACCGAAGGTGCCAAAGAAGGTCCAGACGATCGAAATAGAAATGACAACGGCTTTGTGCATAAGCTTGGTTTCAGTTAGCGCACAGCATTTCAATGTCATTGCATCTGTAACTGCCCGTCGCGATAGGCAACGCGGCCAGGTTGCGTGCTTTCGTACGCGTTGAACTCGGCCCAGACGGGGAAGTGGTCGGACACTTCGAGCGCTTGCTCGGCGTTGAGCTGAAACTGCTGGGCATAGTTGAAGACGCCCCAGCGGCCGGTGAACTCGGTCGTGGAAGGGCCGTGGAAAATGATGTTGTCGTACTGCGCGTTTTGGCGCGTGTTGGTCGGTGTGTTCATTACGACGGGGCGGATGCCGTCGATGCGTCCGAGGTCGCCCAGATGCTTGTCGTCGACGTTCAAGTCGCCGAGCAGGATGATGTCGTCTTCGCCGTTGCAGGCGCGGCGCACTGCCTGGTAGACCTGGCCGAGCGCGTTCAGTTCCGATTTGGTTTCGTCGGGGTCGGTGTGGATGTCGACGAGTACGAATGTGAAGGCCTGCTGCGCGGGTGGGCCGCGGACGCGGAACATCGCGACGAACGGCTCACGATGGAGCAGATCGTCCGGGTCGTTCACGGTAAAGATGCAGTTCGGATTGACCTCGATCGTGGTGGTGTCGTAAAGGAAGCAGTATTGCTCCTTGCTCACGGATCGGCCGAGGCGTGGGCCGATCACCTTGTTGTAGGTGTGGCCGTTCTGGTTGACGTACGTGCGCAGGAAGTTGTCGATGAAGTATTCGTCTTGCGTGCGAATTTCCTGAATGGCGACGACGTGGAAGTTGTGGATGATCGACGCGAGCGTCGCCATCACATAGGGCTTCTTGGCTTTGGCGTCGCCGAACACTTGGATGTTGAACGAGGCGATGCGAATCGCCGGGCCGCCGAACATGGGAGTGGGCGTCGGTGGTGAGGTGTTGAGGTTCGGCGCGGCAGGTTGATTTCCGTAGCTGGTGTAGTTGGCCGGCACCTGCGGCTGATAGGACTGTGTGGGATACGATTGCGATTGGTAGGTGGGTCCTTGCGGCGCGCCAGCTTGCGGGAACCCACCTTGCTGGCCGAATTGGGTGCCCGCGGTTTGCGATTGCGTGACCGCTTTGACGAGGTTGGGAAGCTGGCCTGCGCCCGGGCCTTTGGTGAAATACCATCCACCAGCAGCGACGATGGCGGCCAACAGCGCTGGATAGGATTTTGGCACAGGCCCCTCCCCGGGCACGCGAATCGCCGCGCGACTTCAGCGCGCAGCGCAACCTCTCTGAGAAGAGTCGGCATTTGAGGGGTGTGCGGGTTAGAGAAATAAACCCGGTGATGATGACGCGCTGAGGAAGAGCGCTAGCGGAGATAGCAAGGCTATCGATCGGCGCCTACATATCCTTCGCCATGCAGACGCTGAAGAGTGAGCCGATGTACTCGCCGTAGAGAGGGATTTCGTGGAAGCCGGCGTGGGCGTACATCGCGATGGCGTCGGGCTGGCGGGGGCCGGTTTCGAGGACGATGCGCTTCGCGCCGAGTTGTCGGGCTTGGGCTTCTAATGCTTCGACGATTCGTCGACCAACGCGGCGGCCGCGGACCCGCGGGTCGACGTACATGCGTTTGATTTCGGCGAGCGTGGGTTCGTTCAACCGGATGGCGCCGCAACCGATGGGCTTGTCGTCGAGATAGGCGACAAGAAACGCGCCGCGGCCCTCAGCAACTTCTTCCGGGGCGAGGCGAAAGAAGTTCGCGCCGTCTTCGGGGTAGATGGATTCGAGCTCGGCGTTGAGAGCTTTGATGAGCGTCTGGACCACCGGGGAGTCGAGGTTTTCGCGGCGAAATTCGATTTCGGTTGAAGGAGACATCGATTGCATTTCTCTATTCGTGATTGTCATAATATAGGCATGGATACTCATGCTGAGCAAATACTGCAGTCGGCGCTTACTCTTCAGCCGAACGAGCGAGCTGAAATCGCGGCCACGTTGCTGCGAAGTCTCGACGACCAAACGAAGGACGTGCTCGGCCCAGAGTGGGCTGAAGAGATTAAGCGACGAATAGAAGAGATTGACAAAGGGGAAGTGCAGTTAATTCCGTGGGAGGATGTCATCCGCTCACTGCGTGAGCGGCTCAATGGCTAGACTTCCCATCAAGGCACATCCGCAAGTTCGCCATGAGACTGACGAGGCGTTTGACTATTATTTAGAACGCAATGTTGAAGCAGCGCTGAATTTTCTTGCCGAACTTGAGGAAGCGGAACATGCCATTCAGCAGCGACCAGAGGCTTGGCCGAAATATCTTTACGGCACTCGGCATTATCTGCTTAAGCGATATCCATACGTGGTGGTTTACCACATAAAGGCGGAGCATATTGAAATTCTTGCCGTTGCTCACGGCAACCGGCAATCCGGTTACTGGGTGGATCGGATTGGCGATACGAATTGATCTATTTCTAGCTGAGAATATCCTTCACCACATGCCCATGCACATCGGTCAGGCGGAAGTTGCGGCCTTGGTATTTGTAGGCGAGTTGGGTGTGGTCGATGCCCAGCAGGTGGAGGATCGTGGCTTGCAGGTCGTGGACGTGGACGGCACCGGGGGTTAGTTCGTCTTTGCTGGGGGCGATCGGGTTTCCTTTTTCGTCGGCGATGTTGTAGCCGTAGTCGTCGGTGCGGCCGTAGGTGAAGCCGGGTTTGATGCCGCCGCCAGCGAGCCAGATGGTGAAGCAGCGGGGGTGGTGGTCGCGGCCGTAGTCGGTTGGCGTGAGCGTGCCTTGTGAGTAGGACGTG
>CAZJWY010000198.1:0-8863 GCA_964549545.1 uncultured Planctomycetaceae bacterium
TCTTCATGCCGCAATGCGGCATGAAGATTTGGCCTTCGGCAGAGCTCTCGGCAATCGCGGCCACAGCGTCGCTTGTCGCCACGTCCTCCGTTAGATCGAAGTAGCTAAGTCCACAATCCAGCGCTGCCTGGGCCACGCCCGGGTTGAAATAGAAGCTGAGCGCCGAAAGAACGGTATCGCACTCTTTCATTGCCGCCACGAGGTCGGCCGGATTCGATGCGTCGACCCGACGTGTTTTCGCGCCGGTAAGCTTGGCGATTCGCTCGAGCGCCGGCTCATTGACGTCGCCCACGAGCACGTCGTAGTCGCCCGAATCCATCAAAAACCGGGCGATCATTCGGCCGATCTTTCCCGCACCTAATAGCAAAACATGATGCATCACACACACCTAAACGCCTGCAAAGCCTAAAGAATTTCGAACAAAACACCCCGCCACGCGGTTGCCTCATGAAGCGGTCGCTAACGACGAAACGCTCGATTCACAGTATAATCGAGTAACGGCGGTAATTCTGCGCCACCCATGCTCATAAGGACATCTCTATGCAGGACATCACAACTGCAATTGCCGGTTCACATGAAGAATTCGTTTGGAAAACACAGCCCGCTGCAGCCCGCTGGGTCGCGCGGACGATCGAATCCTTCGCCGAACGTAACCCAGTCATCGCAAAACTAGCAGGTCAGTTGCGCGATTTCGCGGGTACACGGCTGGTCGATTGGGTCGACCACTTCGCGCTCGACGGCGAAAACGCGATCGGTCTCGTTAGCGAACTGGCCGACATTGGCTATCAGCAGGAGAACGGCGACGATGAAAGCATATGGTCTCATCCGCTGGGAATGTTTCCACCGGTGATCGTGAACAGTGGTCGCACTGGACTTGCGCTGCGATGCGATTGCGTCGACGCCGCTCGATTGGCGCTGCCAGCAATGCTTGGCCTTCGACCGATCGATGCCGAGCAGGTGATTGGCGCACGTGGTGGCATGTATCGACATGTGGTGCTCGACGATCGGGTAGACGCCGAGTTGTGGTTGGTCGAGCGGCACGGCTACGCTGAATTCGGCATGATCTCCAACACGGCTGAACAAATCGCCGCGGCCGCGCATCATCGCGAGGTATTCCGGAATCGTGAGCGAAATTTTCCGACAATCGAGGAAGGCTTCCAGCACACGTCGAAGTTGTTTGCCGACGCGGCCGACGCGGTGGGCACCAACTGGGCGTGCGACTTGTTCTTTGCCGGCGAGCGCGACTATTGGCAGAAGCGTAACCGAGCCGGCAGCGTGCAGTACGAGCGACAAAATCGCCTTGGCCTGGGTTGGGCGAACCATGACCACCACACTTACCGGTCGAGCCGCGCGGCGTTTCCGTATTTGATTGCGATTCTGGAGCAGATGGGCTTCCAGTGCCGCGAGCGGTTCTATGCTGGCCGCGAGGCGGGTTGGGGTGCGCAGGTGATCGAGCAGCCGAATGCCCGTGTCGTGATTTTTGCCGATGTCGATCTCTCGCCCGAGGAAGTAGCTGGCGACTTCGCACATGGGAAGCTAAACGAGCGTGACCAGCTTGGCACGGTCGGCCTGTGGTGCGAACTGCACGGGGAGGCGTTTCTCGAAGCCGGCATGCACCACCTGGAATGCCAATTCGATTTCGACGCGGCCCGCGAGCAACTTGCGAAAAACGGCATCGAATCGATGGCCCCGTTCACCGATTTTGCCTATCTGCGACAAGCCTTTACGAAGGGCGAAGTCTTCCCGGTCGTCCCGGAACGGGTTGAACGCCTGCTCAAGAGTGGCCGGATCACGGCCGAACAGGCCGAACGCTTCCGCAAGGAAGGGGCGATCGGATCGCACATGGAAATCCTCGAGCGCAACGACGGCTACAAGGGGTTCAACCAAACGGGAATCAGCGAGATCATCACGCGGACCGATCCGCGGAAGATGGTGGGGGCATGATCCTATATAGCCCGGCCATCCTGGCCGGGAAATATCGATTCAATGCATTTCGAGCACATAGGCCTCCGACCCAAAATGGGTCGGCTATATATAGTTTCGTAGGTCAGGCTGTGCCTGACAACGCATTGCGTGGTATCGAACAAAACCTGTCAGGCACAGCCTGACCTACATGCATCCGACCCGAGACGGGTCGGCTATATGGTTAGGCGAAGATCTCCGTGCCGATTTGTGGCGGCGGTGCGAATTCTTTGTTGCAGGCGGCGCAGGACTCGCGGTCGCGGGGGACGACTTTGCCACAGTCGCCGCAGGGTTCGAGCTTCGCTCGGCGGTGCTCGATCAAATAGGCGATGAATCCTGGCACGCCGAGGAGAAACACGAACGCCGTCCAGACGCCGCTCAAAGAGCGATGATATTTTCGTTGCAGCCGCAGAGTCAGCCAGGCGAGCAGGATGCCGACGGCCAGAACAATCAGGAAAGGAATGCCGGCCATTCGGAAAATTTCTGCCCAGGCATCTTGGAATGTGGCGGCCTCATTGGACTGCACCATTGCGATCGGCGCTATCATCGTGCTCACTGCTGTCCACGCGATGGGAATAGGAGCAACCGGCAGGGCGAGCCACATGATCTGGTGCTCATCCTCGCGACCGGAGTTGACCAATTGCGCTTGTGCCTTACGGGTAATCGTGCCATCCGGGCGAATCCAGGCCAGGTCGTATTGCAACGACGTGCGATAGTCGCCTTTTGGCCATCTTGCCAGCAGTTCGCCATTTTCAAGCGATGCAATATTGAAATTGCCGTCGCGCATCGGCTGCGGGATCAGATATTCGCGTTTGCTGTCACCCTTAAAGTCGAGAATCACGAGGCGGTCCGTCTTTCGCACGGCAAGTCGGCGAACCCATTTGACTTGATCGGGTGAAGCAGTTTGCGGCTTGCCATTTGTGGGCGGTTCGTGGGTGGCTGTTTTATCGGGCGGCTGGGGTGCTGCTTTCGTCGCTACTTCATCTGGAAAATCATTGAGAATATTGACTCCGAGCAGCTCGGCGGACTCGTAAATCGTTTTGGCTGTACGGGCCTGCAGATCGATAGCCCACAGGCGATCACCATCGACAAGATAGACCATCCAACTCGGTGGTATCTCCTGTCTACGCGCACTTACATAGCCATAGGATGTCGTTCGAGCATTGGGATTCACCCCGCCGGCGACGGTCATGATTTCGCCGGTATAACCGGAGTACAACGACTGGAACGTGAGTCGGCCGACATCGAACCACTGATCACGCAGGGGTACGACGGGACTGAAACCGCCCCTGCCGATATATCCTACTGGCATCGATGACTCTTGATCGAAGCCCGCGAAATAGGCGCTGCCGATGGGTTCGTCGCTACGAACGAAATACCACATCGCGGGGCGCCGCTGATAATCGTTCAACCCTACAATTCGAGATTGCCAGGAAACGACTTCTTCGAAGAGACCGGGCGGCTTGCGGGAAGGCGCGAATGTCGATTGCGGAATATACTGGTTATCGTCCGGCTGCTCGATGGGTTTTCCATCCAATGTACGGTAGGAGACGTTTGCGTAGTTGGAAAAGGAGCGAGACTCGATGATGGGCGTACCGTCCAGCAACACGTAGATGCTCTCGTAGATTCCGTTGAATCGCGATGAGAAGTAGGCGAAATAACCTAGCCACATGGCCAACAGTCCCCATGCGACAGCGATGCCTACGGCGACGATCAATGCAGCACATACACGTGGCCAAATGCGGGTTTGAGTTTTCATGGTACGTGACTGCCTCCTAATACTGGCTGCGCTTCGAATGAGCTCTTGGGTGCCATGGCCACTGCTTTGAGTGGCCATGTTTCACACGCAGGCAAGCATGCCCACGCCGAGCCGTGGGCATGGCACCCCAGTGGTTTTGAGTTTTCATGATACGTAACTGTCTCCTAGTAGTCGCGCTGCCGCACGTAGTAAAAAATTGCGGATAAGAAAATGAGCGCGATCAAGACAACCGCGAGTAGTTCGCCCCAGACCGGCAAATTGTGAATGATCACAGCCGCAAAGATTCCGGCGACGGCGGGCGCGAGACGGCTGCCGAACCAACGGCCCGGCCGGATGCCGCATAAAAACGCCGACAGGTACACGAGCGACAGGCAAACAAGCCAGCGCCAGGCGGTCACCGTCATCGACCAATAGAACGGAGCGCCGCTGGCCCCCGGTGTCGCGGCCCAGGCGGCGTAGATCAAGATCATCAAACTGCCGAGGCAAACGAGCAGCGCACCGCCCACGGCCAGCTTGATCCAAAACACGCGACTTCGATCGATCGGCCGATGCAGCAAAAAGTAGTAGGTGTTATGGGCAAACTCCCAAGAAGTTTGCTTGAGGCCGAGGACGAGTGCCAAACCTCCGATCGTCACGCTTAAATAGAACTCAAGGAAATCGCTGACGAACGGAATGCCGTTGCCTCGGCCAACGTTAAAGATCGGCACGATCGAATAGCCCATGAGCCCGCCAATGGCGAGAACCGCCACAAAGGCCGCAAGTGCGAAGATCCCGGCCGACTCACGCAGCTCCTTGATCACGAGTGCTTTCAGCATCTGCGAGCTCCGTTATAAATAGGGGAAGCGAGCGGCGTGGGCCGCGGGTGTATTCGATGAACGCGTCTTCCAGATTGAGGTCCTGCACTTCGATCGAGAGTGGCTTCAGGGCTTCGACCGCTTCACGCTGCTCGTCGTCGTAGCCGACGAGTACAAGCTCCAGGTTGGGACCAACCTGGCGAGAACTTACGAGCCGCGGGATACTGAGCGTCTCGGGCGGGTAGCCGGCAAATTCGACCACCAGCTTGCGCACCGATTCACGGAAAGTTTCGGTGCGGCAGTCGACCCGCAACACACCATTCACCATGATGCCGATGCGGTCGGCCACGCGTTCGACATCGCCAAGAATGTGCGAGCTGAACAAAATCGTGCGGCCTTGCCGCTGGATGATTTGAATGAGCGATTCCAAGAAATCGCGACGCACGACCGTATCGAGGCCGAGCGTCGGGTCGTCCATCACCAGCAGTTCGGGATCGGGGGCAACTGCCAGCGCGAGCGATACCTGGGCACGCTGACCGCAGGAGAGCCGGCGAAACTTTTGCTTTCGTCGCAGCTCAAAGTGGTCGAGAATCTGGTCGACGAGCGTGTCGTTCCACCGTGGATAAAACGAACGCGTAAACTTCACCGCCTCGTCGATCGTCATCCAGCCGTACAGCGGGTGCCCTTCGGCCAGATAGGCGATGCGGGCCCGCGTGGATTCCGAGAGCGTTTCGGTATCTTCTCCGAGCAACGTGGCCCGGCCGCTATCTGGGCGGACCATGCCCATGATCATCTTGATGGCGGTCGATTTACCGGCCCCGTTCCGGCCGAGAAGGCCGTAAACGCTGCCTTGTGGAATTCGCAAGTTCAGCGAATCGACGACCCGCCGGTCGCCGTAATGCTTGGTCAGCCGCTCTGTTACGATCGCGTTTGTGGTAGTGGTCATTCGTTAGCACTCAAGAAACATTTTTGGCACCACAGAGGACACGGAGAGCACGGAGAAGATATTTAACCGCAGATGAACGCAGATAAACGCGGATGCAGATAAGGAAGACGGTTTGTAATTCTATCTGCGTCCATCTGCGTCCATCTGCGTCCATCTGCGTTCATCTGCGGTTACTTTAAGTTCCCCTCCGTGTCCTCTGTGCCCTCTGTGGTTAAATTTCTTCGCATTGAATTTTACTTGTCGTCGGAAGTAGCATCCACAAATTGAAACCCACGTATCCGCTTGGCCACTGCTGCCAGTACTTCGTCTGCCGAGAAGCCGAGATGCACGGCGTCGGTGAGAAAAGCGTCGATGATTTCGGCCAACCGCTGCCGCCGGGCTGCTGCCGAGAGATCGGCTTGCAGCTCAGCCACGAAGACGCCCAAGCCGGGCCGCGTGTTGAGCACGCCGTCGCGCTCCAGCTCGGTGTAGACCCGCGCAACCGTGTTGGGGTTTACGACCAGCTCGCGCGACAGCACCCGCACGGACGGCAACCGGCTTCCCGGCTTGAGCCGACCGCGAGCCACGGCCAGCCGAATCTGGTCCATAAGCTGCCGGTAGATCGGCACACGGGTAGTAGGATCAACCTGAAATTCCATCGACGCCTCGCTGCTGACTGTACTAAGTGTACTGGTACAGTATGGGGTGTCAATAGAATTTTTCGAGAAGCCTGCCGTCCGACCCGAAACGGGTCGGCTATATAGTCCGGCCGTCTCGGCCGGGCGATAGACTTTAGGGATGGCTCAAAAATAACTTCGGCAGATGGGACTTACCACGGAGGCACGGAGGACACAGAGAAGACGGAAGTAGAGGCAGAAGAACACGAGTCGTCACTGATCTACGCTCATCCATCAGAATCAAGAATGAGATGGAAATAGTCTCTTCTTTGATATTAGCGGGGATTAGTGAAGATTAGTGTTCCTGTCCTCCTAAATCTCTTCTCCGTGCCCTCTGTGTCTCTGTGGTTTTTCTGAAAAATCGGGAAGTTATTATTGAGTCATTCCTAAGCCTTGGTAGACCGACGTGCGTGTAGAAAATCGCCGCTAGCGGCGGCATTCCACACCGAAGCGCCAACCGTGCAGGAACAGGTCGGTCGTGGCTTGTGGGTTGCCAAGGTAGGCCGAATCGGCCAGATGCACCTGATTGATCCAGAGCATTTCGTAACCACCTCGCAGGGCCCAGCACTTGTTTAGCCGGCAGATGCCCATCAGCGAAGCCTCGGCATGGTACGAAATCTCATCGAGATCGCGGCCGTCGTTGTTCCTAGCCACGGATGTGTCTACCCGAGCTTCGTTAAAGCCAGTCGTGCTGGTGTCGTCGGCGACGAATTGAGTGGTGCGAATCACCGAGACATTGCTGTATTTCACCTTGTTGTAATACACGCCGCCGTTCACGAAACCTTCGATCGCAAACCGATTGTTGAGCTGCATCGTGTCGTGAAAGAGACCGACCTGAAAGCCCATGAGGTTGTTTTCCATGTCGATGATGTTTTTGCGGTCGGTTTCGGCCATGGCTAGGAATTGGCCTTGATCCGGGTCGCCACCTGGAAACGGCAGCGGGAATTGGAAGTCTTGATCGATAACATCGCTGATTTGCTCATTGACCCGAATGAATCGAGGGCCAAACGTCATCCGCCAAGCGGTATCGTTATACGGCATCCAGTTCAGCTCAACCGAGTTGATGTTGGATTGGTAATGAAGGCTGCGTTGCTCAAAGCCTTCGGGAAAGGGCGGCGGTGGCTGGACCGGAAGAGCCGGCTCATCTGTGTAAAACGTCACCGGCACCTGTTGCAGAGGAAATACAATCGATGAATCCCAGTTGTTGATCCCTTCGTAAACCACTTGAATGTCGTAATTGGCGCAACGGCCAACCTGGCTTGTAAAGGAGATACGGCCGCCGGGGCCATATCCGAATTGTTCGGTACCAGGCGTACCGACCGCAGTGGCCGGGTCGTTCACGATCATCTGGTCGATCAGCGCATCCAGGTTCGTATCATCACGATGCATCACCAGCCCATCCACCGTGATATGCCACCGTGGGCCGACCTTCCAGTCGTCACATAGCCCTGGCCCCGTGCGATAAGGCGAACCGCCGCAGCCCCAGGACCAGTCGGTCGGATGACCGCCGCCGTAGGGCCGAACGCCGCGGTGTTCGCCTTCTTGGATGACTCCCTCACTGACGACCGGCGGCATGAGATCTTCAGCCGGGAGTTTACCATCGAGCAGGGGAACGTCGTCCCCTTTGGGCGTGGACGACGGCGTGACGATCTCGACGGAGCCCGGCCCGGGCGCCGGCGCGTTAATCGCATCGCGTCCGGGAGGTGGAACGATTTGGGCTGCGAGCATCGGGCCTTGCCACGCAACCGGTTCGGCGGACGGCTGGCGCAACGAGTTTCGGTTTGCCACTTCCTCAATGGCAAACGATACGCCGGTAAGGGTCGCGAGGAGCAAACCCGCTCCGACCGCATTCGCAAGTGGTCTGAATCGTTGACGCACGACGGCCCCCAGAAAAGTTGTGCGACTCGCGATCGTACGGGCGAGCGCCAGTCGCGGACCGACGCAGCACTCCGGTTATTCCAGAGTTGCCGCGCAAAACGGTTATACGGCCCGTATGGATTGAATCGGCCGTAGCGCATGAAACGGCCCACAAGATGCCACGCGATGCGTACTCTTTGCGCAGGTTACGTAAATTTACGCGCGAGGATGCTGGCAAATGAGGCTAGAAGCGAGGAGGGAGAGCCAATGAAGGCAAGAGCGATGTAGCTGCTAGCAAAGCGGCCGTTTCTGCTAGCCTCATTTTTCTTGCCAATTCGTCGCAACGAGCCGTGTCGTTCTATCCTAAAGAAGAGTCCGCAACTGCGCGAGGCAGGCGTCGACCTGATCGTCGGTGCCGACGGTGATGCGGAGGCCATCGCCCCAGCCGGGGTAGAGCATGTACCGTACGAGGATGCCGGCTTGTTTGAGGCCGCGATAGAGTTGCTCGGAGGGCACATTCGCGTGGGTACACCACACGAAATTCGCCTGCGAATCGACGGCGTTGAATTCCATCTCACGCAAGGCCGAGGTCAAACGGGCACGAGTGACCAGGATCGCTGCGCGGGTCTCCGCCAGCCAGGCCTGGTCGTCGATCGCGGCCGTCGCGCCGGCAATCGACAGCGAATCGCAATTGTACGAGTCTTTCACCTTGCACAGCTCGCGAATCACTTGCGGCTGGGCGACTAGATAGCCAAACCGTAGGCCGGCCAGGGCGTACGACTTGCTGAGCGTTCGCGCGATCATGATCTTCTCGTTCTCGGCAACGAGCGACATGCAACTAGCCTCCGCGAAATCGACATACGCTTCGTCGACCAAGAGAGGGCAGGGG
>CAZJWY010000199.1:0-2084 GCA_964549545.1 uncultured Planctomycetaceae bacterium
CTTACCTCGTGGTGTCATTTGCCGCGCAGACATCAATTAGTAGCCACAAAACACCGCGAGCGGCGGTGTTCATCCCCGCTGTCTTCCTGCCTTCCGCCCCGCCAAACCCAGGATTATGCAAGTGCTTGCGGGCCCCGGAGGGGCCAAGGCGTGTAGCCGGGGACGTAAGTCCCCGGAAGTAGGTGGAACCAGATCTTGAAAGCCCTGTAAGGGCGACATAAAAAGCCTGGCGTCGACTTTCGATGTCGCCCTTGCAGAGGGCTTACCAGCGAATGAGCGGAACAGTTCCGGTGGCTTGCGCCGCCGGCTACATGCCGCCGCCCCTGCGAGGCTGAAACATCGAGCTTGATTCTGCATGGACTTGCATAATCCTGAACCACGCCGAGATAAACCCGGCAGTTCGCTGGATCATGCCCTCGGCCTGTGTAAGGGTGCGACATTTGGGTCGAGCCGATAGTTCCTAATTTGCGGGCAGCGGGACATTGAAGTTATGATTCGTTGTTGACTTCTGGGTACTATTTTAGACTTATAATTACGAAGATATTTACGAAGAATCTACCACGGAGGCGCGGAGCGCGAAGGAACCAGGACACGGAGGCCCGGAGACAGGAACGACGCCATTAGTCGCGTCTCCTCGATTCGCTTGTTCTCTGACTCCCTGGTCGACCTTCGTATCCGACGATTGTCCGTGGTTATTTTTTTCGCACCGTCAGCACTATCTGACAGCCGGAATGCAACGTGACTGAACGAGAAGTTGTCATCACCGGCGTGGGAATTGTCTCGCCAATCGGCGTCGGGCGTGAGGCGGTATGGAGCGCGATTCAGTCGCACCAGAGCGGCGTGCGCCCCATTGCTCAACTCGAAGCGGCGAAGTGGCTCGCTCCCTTTGGCGGCGAAGTCGTCGGCTTCGATCCCAAGGAGCTGATCCAGCCGCGCAAAAGCATCAAGGTGATGTCACGCGATGTTCAGCTCGCCTCGGCCGCGGCCGAGCTGGCCTGGCAAGACTCGTGCTTGTCACAAGCGACGATCGACCCCGAGCGACTCGGCATCGTCGGCGGCGCCGGCATCATGTACTGCGATCTGGAAGAGCTGCGCGGCCCGTTCGCGGAATGGATCAAAGCCGAGGATTTCGACATTCATCGCTGGTCGCGCGAGGCGATGGGCGAGCTTTATCCGCTGTGGATGCTCAAGTATTTGCCGAACATGCCGGCCTGCCACATCGGCATTCGCTACGACGCCCGCGGACCGAACAATACGATCGCGCAGGGCGATGTGTCGTCGCTACTCGCGATCGGCGAGGCGGCCGAGGTGATTCGTCGCGGCCACGCCGACGTGATGATCGTCGGGGGCACCGGCTCGCGACTCAACATGACGGAAGTGATGTGGCATGGCGGAGCACGACTTGCGCGAGGCGATCAGCGGCCTCCGAGTGAAATGTGCCGGCCGTTCGACGCCGAGCGCAGTGGACTGGTTTACGGCGAAGGGGCCGCGCAAATCGTAGTGGAAACTCGCGAACATGCGGAGCGCCGCGGCGCGCGGATCATGGCCCGCGTCGCCGGCGCCGCATCGCGATTCGAGCCTGCCGCCGAGAATCAGAAGCCCACCGGCGCAGCGATTACCCGCACAATTCGCGCCGCACTCGCCGCCGCCAGCCTGGAACCGTCCGACATCGGCCACGTCAACGCCCACGGCAACAGCACTCGCGAGGACGATGCAATCGAAGCCGCGGCGATTCGCGCCACACTCGGCAATGTGCCCGTCACGGCCCCGAAAAGCTACTTCGGCAATCTCGGCCCCGGCAGCGGCATGGTCGAACTGACCGTCAGCCTCTTGGCAATGACCGAAGGCGTCGTGCCACCAACGCTCAACTACAAAACGCCCGATCCCGAATGCCCGGTTAATGTAGTGACAGAAACACAGGCGGCCAAGCGACCCGCGTTCATCAAGCTCAATCACAACGTAACGGGCCAGGCGGCGGCGGTGGTGATTACGCCGGCTTGAGCAGAGGGGGAGGAGGGGAGAGTGGGAGATAGGGAGGTTTGAATTCATGCCTCCCCTTCTCCCAGCCTCCCCCTCTCCCCCTC
>CAZJWY010000199.1:2094-8782 GCA_964549545.1 uncultured Planctomycetaceae bacterium
GGCGCATCGCCCGATCCATCTCGCGTTTGCTGTCGCGCTCTTTTATCGCCTGTCGCTTGTCGTGCAACTGCTTGCCGCGACAGATGCCCATGAGGACTTTCGCGCGGCCTTCTTTGAAGTACATCTTGAGCGGCACCAGCGTGTTGCCTTTTTCCATCGCCTGGACCGCGAATTTGTTCATCTCGCGGCGATGCATCAGCAGCTTGCGACGGCGCTTGGGCTCGTGGTTGAGGGCGTGCGAAAAGGTGTACTCGGCGATGTTCGCATTGATGAGCCACACCTCGCCTTTGTCGAGCCGCCCGTAGGCTTCGTCGAGCGACAAGCCGCCGATGCGCAGGCTCTTCACCTCGCTGCCGACAAGCTGAATGCCGCACTCGAGCGTATCGAGCACATGGTACTCGTGGCGGGCCTTGCGATTGTCGGCAATGACCCGCTCGTTCTTATCCTCGGCCGCCTTGCCCTTTTTGCCCTTGCCGGGCTTGTCGGCTTTCTTCGTGTTTTTTGCCTGTTTCGCCATACAGGCAATGATACACTTCGCTCGCTCTGTCCCGTAGTGCTACCATTAAAGAAGGGGATTTCGGACAAGCGGATTTCAAGTGTTCAATGGCCAAGTTTTCACTACGCATACGAGACGACCTGAAACAGAAGGCACAGAATTTGGCCGAAGGCCAAGGCGTTTCGCTGAACAACTTCATCAACTCAGTCGTGGCAGCTTCGGTGGCCCAAGAGGAAACGATGCGATTCTTTCGCGACCGATTGGAGGGAGCCGATTTGGCGGCGCTCCACAAGCGGGTGCTGAAATTCATGCAAAAACCGCGCAAGGGAACAGACCCCTCGCCGCAAGAAATTCAGCGGCTAATCGGCCGTGACTCGAAAACCAAGTAACCGCCCTCGCCTTGCGATTGTCGGCAATGACGCGCTCATTCTTACCCTCGGCCGCTTGGCTTTGGCTTATCGGCTTTCTTCGAGTTTTTAGCCTGTTTACTCATCACGAAAACTGCAAGCGTTCAGCCAACAACTCACGCAAAGTCGCCAAGGTCTTGTCAATACTCCAATAGCGATTGGAACCGACTCAAACTATTTTGAACAGGAGGTCGCAGAGAGAACAGAGGAAGAATGCCAACTCTGTTTCCTCTGCGACCTCCTGTTCAATGCTTTCTGGTTTTCTTTCCTTGTGTTTAGGGGCTAGCAACAACAACACGAGCCGCAGCGATTCGAGTCGCCGCGGCTCGTGAAATGTTGTCGGGAATTGAATCGCAGACGTGCCTGCGACTACTGGTAGTCTTTTTCCGCGAGTGGCGGAGCGTTGCGGAAAGTGGCGATTACACCATTGGGTAGGCCATTTGTGTGATCCGCAGGATCAACACACTTGCGTCCATTGGGCGTCATGAGTTGTTGATAGACGACATAGTCGATGTCGTCGCGGAGGAAACCACTGTGACCGTCGCAATAGGCTACGTTCATGCCACCACTGTGTGCGCTGGATGGGCGAGCATAGCGTGGGGAAGTTGGCAAGAACTTCATGTCACCGAGCGAATCGCGATTCAATGCCTCTTGAGTATTGCTCGTATCGCCCGGTATCGGTGCTGTGCCACTGGTTGGCACGACCCAGACAAAACCAAGTTGCTGCTCGGTGTTGCCGAAAAGCCAGCCGAAGGCCGGCGCACTACTGGAGGAGCTAGTCGGCTCATAAGACTTGTGAATGTTTTCCGCGTACATGAGCGTAGTGCCGGAACCATCGTTGATGTTGCTCAAGCGGACCTTAGGAGCTTTGACTGGGGGAGGGGGAATAAGGCGCTCATAGCCGGCGATGTCGTGGAAAACACCGTTCTCAGCCGTGTCGCCGATGTTCAAAGTTACGTTCAGCAAACCTGAGGATTGACGAGGATCCCAACCACCGCTGTTAGCACTGTACGATAAACCCGGCAGATCTGGCTGTGTGGTAACATCGCGATCCGATGGACAAACAAAGGTGTCGACCGGTGGAATCAGGACGGGCAGAACAGTATTGCCATTGCGAGGCGGCGCGACGACCTGATCCCAAATATCCGAGCGTTCGATCCTCGACAGAAGAATCGTAGCCCAACTAAAGCCAGACGCATCATTGAGATTGCTGACGCTGACGACCTGGAATTTTCGCGACGTGGAGTCGTAACCAATGGATGCCCACTCCGAGTTTCCACGCTTCACGAATTGAGTGAGTCCCGGGACCTGTCCCTTGGCCGAGTCGTGGTTCGCTGTAGCGAGCCCGATGTTCTTCAAGTTGTTCAAACACTGCAACTGCCGGCCGCGTTCGCGGGCGTTTTGCACAGCGGGTAGTAGCAGTGCGACGAGCATGCCGATGATCGTGATGACGACCAGGAGCTCGACAAGCGTGAAGGCTTGTATGCGAGTAGGTCGGCCGAGCCGAGGCCGACGAAGCGTCGCGCGGCTCGCGGCAGCTACTTGGTGAGAAGAAATAGCCATGAAAAGTCTCCGTAATCTCTGTTCGCGAATGCGCGGCCATCGTGAGGCAGGCATTTCTGTCTGCCGCTTGCGGCCTGTTTATGGCAGACAAGAATGTCTGCCCCACGGGCGTAGCGGGGCCAAGGTAATTATCACCGAATGGTCAAAAAAATGCCAGCGTTCTATCAGTCGGGGGAAAAGGCGGGGTTTATTGCGTAGCTTGAAAGGGTTTCGGTTCGTTGAATACATAGCCCGGCCGTTTCGGCCGGTTGCGGCCTCGGCCAGTACCGATTGCGATTTGGCGGCGAGCAACCGACCCAAAATGGGTCGGCTATATTCAGGACGTGGCGGTAGCGAGGGCGATGGCCAGCGGGGTCAGGCAGGCGGTGGCTCGAACCAGGCCGAGTTGCCACGGCGAGCGATTGTTCAACCAGGCAGGAAGGGGCACGGCGGTGGCGGCCAGGGAGAGGAACAGGAGGGCAGCGTTCATCGTGCTCAGCTCGGCGTAGAAATGGCCCAGGACAACGAGGCTGCCTAATGCGAACGTGATAACGCCGGCCGACGCGGCGATCCCGTCGTTCGACTCGCGGGCACGGAACGCGAAGACGTTGGCCGTGCCGGCGAGGGCCGCGCCGAGGGCGGCGGCCAGTTGGCCGTAGATGAACGCGCCGGAAAACGTGATGACGACGCCGATTCCCACGGCCACCAAAATCAATAATGGAGCGCGGAGGATCGAAGATTGTGAGGCGTCGTTCGTCGAGAGCGAGAGCCAGACTAGGGCCAGCGCGACGGCAACGGAAGTCACCACAAACAGTTTTCCAAAAACGCTCCACTGCTGGGCCAGGTTGCCGCTGAGGAGTCGCACGGGGACGGCCAAGCATAGGACGGCGATCAAAGCAATCCATCGCGAGCGATGGGCTTGCGGCAGGGCTGGTACCAGGCAGGCGCCAAGGGCGAGGAACACGATGTGGGGTAGCCAGTCGAGCGCTTCGTGGGGTTGCAACAAACGATCGACGCTCTCGGCGATACCGACTTGACCACGGACGGCCAGCAGTGCAGCCAGGAAACCGATGGCGATGCTGGTTGGCCATATTACCTTTAGCGGCGCGCGTAGTTGTCGCATGACAACGGCGACCAGCACTGACGCGACAAGCGGCACAAGGCCGGCGTAAAGGAGGAGGTTGGTCAGCATGGTCGCCTAGTGCGTACGGTGGGTGCCACTAGCTTTGCCAGTGTCCGACGAATTGCAGCTGGTCTTGAGTTAATTGGTGTGGTTCGTATCAGCTTGTTGTAGACTCCGCCGCATTGGTGAATAAACGCGGCATTCACAATGCAAGCCTTCGAAATGACATGCACTGGCAGAGCCAGTGGCACCCTACATATTAGCGAGGTATTTCAGCTCAGCTCGCTAGCGCGCGGGGGGAGCGGTGGGTTGGGTTTTTTGTATTCCTTCGAAGCTGACGGTGATGCCGACGGCGTCGCCGACGAGGTTTCGTTCGAGCAGGTTGTTCATCTTGAAGTCGCTCCGTTTGAGCTCGAGCTGGCAGAGGAAGCCGGTGCGCTCGTCCTTGCCATTGGCGCCGGGGCCTTTTCCTAACATGCGCAGGTTGAGTGTTACCTGGCGAGGCACGCCGTGGATGTTCAGCGTGCCGGTGACTTTGTAGATCACGCCTTCTTGTGTGCTCGAGAATTCGCAGCCGGTGGTGTCGAACGTAATTTCCGGAAACTGCTGCACGTCGAAGAAGTCTGCGCTGCGAAGGTGCGTATCACGATCGGCGTTGTTCGTGTCGAGACTGTCGGCGCGGATCGACATTTGGAACCGCGAGGCGTTGGGATTGGCTTTGTCGAGCAGGTACTGACCTTGGACCTTGCGGAACATGCCATAGGTGTAACTAAGGCCGTTGTGGGCGGTGCTGAACACGACCGAGGTATGCTCGGGATCGATTTCGTAATAGTCTGCGGCGAAGGCGGCGGAGGTGGTGCAGAGGAGCGTGACGATCGCGAGGCAGGTGTGTCGTTGGAAGTGGGTCATGTCAGGTCCTTTCGCAGGAGGCTAGGCGGACAAATCTCGAGTTTCTAACCACCAACAACGTACACGAAGATCGCGGTGGATGGCGACCTCAATCCCTCTTTGCATGCGTTTATAAAAAATGGCTACACGTGGGGGTCATGGGTGGAGTAGCCACGAAAAACACGAAAAGGCACGAAAAGTTTTGGTGGCTTTTTCGTGTTTTTCGTGGCTATCCAGTTTGTAGGTCAGGCTGTGTCTGGCATCGGGGCGAGTCGTGCGTTGGTGGATGTCAGGCACAGCCGCGTGCTTTCCGTTACTTGCAGAGTGGGTTAATATAAGAGCCACGACGAGCTGAAATTCCGATCAAGGTTTCGCGGTCCGGAGCGAATGGCATCTATGAACAGTCACCTATTGTTTTCGACCGTCTGGTGGGGCGTGGCTGCTCCGGTGTTGGCCGCGCTCGATCCCCGCGATATGGATCGCGGCACGACGCGGGCGTTGCTGTACCTGGCCGGCATTGCGCTGCTGCTCATCGCGGCGTTTGTGCTGGTGATCGTGATGTTCAGCTACGGCAAGCTGTGGTTGCAGGCGGTGATGTCGAACGCACACGTGAGCTTGTTCACGCTCATTGGGATGAGCTTGCGACAGGTTCATGCACGCTCGATCGTCGAGGCGAAGATCATGGCGATGCAGGCCGGCGTGGGCACCGATCCGCAGACGGGCATCACCACGCGGCGACTCGAAGCGCATTACCTGGCGGGCGGCAATGTGCCGCGCGTGATTGGCGCGCTGATCGCGGCGCACCGGGCCGATATCGATCTCGACTTCGATCGTGCGGCGGCGATCGATCTGGCGGGGCGAGACGTGCTCGACGCGGTGCGGACGAGCGTGTACCCGAAGGTGATCGATTGCCCGGACCCCGAAAAATCTGGCCGCACGACGCTGAGCGCCGTGGCGAAGAATGGCGTCGAGCTGTTGGTGCGGGCACGCGTGACGGTGCGCACCAATCTGGCTCAGCTCATCGGCGGGGCAACCGAGGAGACGATCATCGCCCGCGTGGGCGAGGGGATCATCACGTCGATCGGGTCGGCCGAGGATCACCTGCAAGTGATGGAGAACCCGGATCGGATTTCGAAGGCGGTGCTGGACCGGGGCTTGGATGCTCATACGGCGTTTGAAATTGTGTCGATTGATATTGCGGATATTGATATCGGCGAAAACATCGGCGCTCGCTTGCAAGCGGATCAGGCCGAGGCGGATACGCGCATGGCCGGCGCGCTCGCCGAACGACGGCGAGCGAACGCGATCGCGACCGAGCAGGAGATGAAAGCCAACGTAGCGCTCAATCGGGCTCTGGTGTTTTTGGCGGAAGCCGAAGTGCCGCGGGCGATGGCGGACGCGTTTCGCAGCGGCAATCTCGAGCGGCTTTCGCGGAATGGGGCGAGCCCAAACCAATAGCGTTATGCTTTGTCTCACAACCCATTCTTGTTGAGAAAAGAAAAATGGTCGGGCGTGACCAACGGCTCAACCGAATTCGAACCCTCCCCCGACCCCTCCCTAAAAGGAAGGGGCGTTTTGAGATAGAACCTAGCCCTCGTGGCTGAGCATCTTGGCCATTTCGCGGCATTCTTTTGCGCAGTCGCGGCAGGTCTTCGCGCACTCGGCCATGTGCTTGTCGTCGGGCATGGTTTCGCATGACTTGGCACAATCGTCGCAACACTTGGCACAACATTCGAGCATATGCCCGGCAAGCGGGCTGTTGCGCGAGCAGAGGACCGCACAGGCTTTGCAGCACTCGGCGCAGTCGACGCAATATTGGGCCGTTTTCGCGTGTTTCTCCTTACCCTCACCGGCGAGCGTGAGGCAGTGGTCGAAGCATTGGTTGCAGGTACGGGCACATTCACCGCAGGTTTTTGCACATTTGGCGAAGTGGGATGAGTGGTGGCCGGCATCGGTGGTTGCTTGGAAAGCAACCATGGCGAGCATGAACAGCGACGACATGACGTGGTTCTCCTGTGTAATGAGCGAAATTAGCCGACGCGACGGGGCGTCGGCGCGCAGGGGAGTACTGGGGCAAATTGGGTGCCGAGGGGGGGAGAGGTGTCAGGTTTCGGGTGTCAGGTTGGTCGCTAAGCCGCAAGCGGCGGTGGGGGTTACATGGGTGTTTTCCTTGGTGCGGGGGTCGCGGGGCGAGCCCCGCCGCTAAGTGTGGGCGTGTGTAAAAAAAGAAAT
>CAZJWY010000200.1:0-8778 GCA_964549545.1 uncultured Planctomycetaceae bacterium
GGTGAAGCACCACAGCCAATGGGTTTTGCCACTGACGCGCCAGCCCGTCTCGTCGTAGGGCATGTGGCAATCGGCGCAGCTTACTCCGCTACGGGCATGCACACCCTGGCTCCAGAGTTCGAACTCGGGATGCTGAGCTTTTAAAACATGCGCGCCCGTCTCACTGTGCTCAAAGTCGTAGAATGGAGTGCCGTCGGGAAACTTGTGGTTGCCGTACGTTTGCTCAATCTGTTCGACCTTCAGTCCATTGGCCCACGGAAAGAAGAGCGTCTCTTTCGATCCGCAGTAGTACTCGACATGGCACTGCCCGCACACAAGGCTGCGCATCTCCTGCCTGCTCGCATCGACGTTCGGATCATACTTTTGTTTTCGATCGCCCGCGCGCCAGCGCTCAATGCTTGGTAGATGCGGCACCCGATCGTTGCTTGCCGCCAATGCTGCAATGCTATGGATGAAGCCTGGGCGTGTCACTCGCACTCGCATCGTCTTGGGGTCATGACAATCGATGCAGCCCACGGGGTGTGCGGCGCTCAACTGATGGCCGTCGGCCAAGGGTTTGCTCGAAATACCATCCGGTGTTTTCAGCAACTCTGCATGGGCTGTGCGATAATCCATTTTTCCAGCGATGTTGAATCCTTCCATCACAGCCGGCCAATTGAAATCGGCCGCGAGCGATTGTGCGTCGACCTTTCCCCCCTTAGCCTCCATGCCCAGCCGTCGATAGGTTGGAATAATCGATGCATGACAGTGAAGACATGCGCCGCTTTGTGGACGTTTGGTGACGCGTTCGGTCACTTCCTGGTCGTGCAGCACCGCCATGGCAATGGTTGGTGCGTTATAAGAGGCTCAGCGTCGCCAACTACACCAGCCAGCGACCGCAAGTATCAGCAGCATGTATGTCGTCGGCTCAGGTATCGTCGCGTTCCCCATGCCGGCCGAACCGCTGGCAGCACTTTGTCCGAAATTTGCGCGCCACACTTGGTAATCGCTTTGCTGGTAAGTCGTCCCTAGACTTTTGCGCCACACAACATAGTCGGCGGCGTCCACCATGCCATTCCGATCGAAGTCGCCAGAGACAACACCCGTGACATCCAAAAGAGCAGTGGAACTGTTCGAAACGATCAAGGCGTCGAGATAACCGCCGGCGTTCGATTTCGAAGTGTTGTAGGAAACGATTCCCATCGAAGACAAGCTGCTCAGGAAATTTGCATTGGAACGGGTGAAGGTCGGCGCGGACAGGCTCGCGATCGAGATCGGATCGACCCACAGACTGAGTGTGTCATTACCATCCGTGATCGTGAGTCTGCCTAAAAGCAGATGAACGTTATTGAGATCAAGCGTGGCAACGTTCTCTGTGGTTGTGTTCGCGAGCGTCACACGCAGCTTATTGCCGACAAGCTGGATAACATCGCTGGCATCATCGTAGGTCGTCGGATTGAACGACACGCCAACTACGCCGGTCGCATCCGTATTGTTGACGAGCACCGAGAACCAGACCGTTCCGCTCATTGGCGCGTCGAGCGGACAACCGCTTTGACGGTAAGCGTTGTAGATGCCAAAGAGCTTGCCAGAGTTGGCGCCGGATTGCGGGCGATCGTAGCCGCCAATTGACGTGGTGAGATTTCCGGCGACGACGTTTTGAGTCGTCGTGAAATCCCAAGGGCCAAAAAAATTCGAGCCGCTGTTTTGGAATTGGATGCTGCGCGGAAGCGTGCCAGGAATATCGTTGAAGTCCGTGCGAGCGACGCCGACGAGCGACATCGGCCAGCTAACACGAGCGCCATCCGCTAAAAGCTGCGTGCGAAGGTCTGAATAGTTGACTTGTTGAACACTCGTGTTGCCATTGAGCGCGAGCGCAGCGGCAGCGCCGGCGGCCTGCCCCATCATCATGTATTGCGGTTCCATGCGAATAGACCCGTAACCCACTCGCGAGGCCGAGATCGCCGAGCTAACGAGCAAGTTCGAAGCCTGCGACTCTTGGGGCGTGAGCGAACGGTATGAGATACCAAAAGGTTGCGGAGTGGCCACGCCGATATTGCCTTCGGCATGTGGCTTGCCGTTCGCGTCGACGAAGAACGAAGTGCCATGCGAGTCGATCGTATACGAACTGAGCGCGATCGGCTCGGGCGCTTGGCGCTGGCTGAGGTCGTCGGCCTCTGTCATCACGTAACGACCGATCATGCGGCGAGCCTCGCGAACATAAATCTGGCTGGGCCAGTTGCCGTTGTCAGTGAATTCGTCGGGCGCGAGCCCGTAGCTGTTCATGCCGTTTCGCACGGCAAGCGGCACGCTCGGATCTGTAGCCAAGAAATAAAGGTAACCTTGCTGGTAGTTGCGATGATCGGCAATGATCTGCTCGCGCGTCGCGTAGTCGGCATCTGGATAGTTTTTACTGAAGCCGACGTAATCGGTGGAAACCATCGTGAGATTGCCGTTGGCGTTAACGTCCCACTTATTGGCGCCGTTGGGTGTGTTCAGCCCTTGGAGCTGCAAGAGCTGCCCGATAGAGGTTGGACTGCTGGCTTGAATCGCGCGCTTGAGAAGTTCGTATCTGGCCGGGTCGTAGTTCGGCGGTGCGGTCCAGGGGAGCCGATTGGCATTCGTCGTCACCGTGAGGCGGAAGTTGTAAGCCTGCACTTTATCGTCGGCGGTGCCGTTTGGGGGCGGAAGCTGTGCGCTCAGCATCGGCAGCACGCCGCTTGATGGGTTGCCGGGAATCACGTAGGGGTCGATATTCAGCGTTTGCGTGTTGACGAACACGCCCGCGTGCGGCTCGTTGTAAGTGCTCGACGATTCGCGGCCGACGATATAGCTGACGCCCGACTTGGCCATGAGATCGCCTTCGTAGCTGGCGTCGATGAAGACGCCGGCGTTGAAGGTGCGGCCGCTTTCCATCTGAATGGCGTTGATGACGCTGCCGGTTTTGGTGACGCCACCATTAAGGTTGAGCCGCTCGCCCTTAACAACCGTAATATTAGGTAACCCGGCAACCCATTGGTCGATGACCGACTCTCCGACCTTCGGCTCAAACCAATAGGTGGTGCCTTGGTTGTACGCCTGACCGACGCGAGTATAGAACTCGCGCGCGAGGCCGCGGATCGCGAGCTTGTTGCCGTAATCGGTAGCACTCAGCCCGCCAGTCGTCATGCCACCGAGATGCTGCGAAGGTTCGACGATGGCGACGGATTTGCCGAGCCGCGCCGCTTCGATAGCCGCCGTGACACCGCCGGCGGTGCCGCCGTAAACGACAATGTCATAATTGTCTGCGGTTGCGCGGGAGCATGGGAATGCCAAGAACGCGGCTACTGCGGCTGTCAAAATAACAATGCGTGTACGCACTCGATTTTTAGCCGGGCGTGCCGGATAGTTCGAAGGTGAAATCGTGGTTGTTTTCGCTCACGTCGGCAGTCAGGCCGCTCTGGTCAAAGATGGTATATTTTTCAGGCACGAGCGGCTTGCCAAGCGTCCGTTCGCCCGAACCTTTTGCCGCGCCGGGCCGCATCGATTCATAGCAGGCAATCCGAACTTTGTGTTTGCCAACCACGACGCCATCATTCAAGCGATAGGTGGACAAATTGAACGTCCCGTCAGGCTTGATGTCTCCCTGAGCAGCCTGGCCACTCGGCGGCTGGAACATGATGACCCCGAATTCGAGCGGTCGGCCGTCGTAGACAACTTTGCCCGTGACTGGCACCATCTTGGGTCCACGATTGCAGCCCACGAGGACGAGCAGCGTGACCAACTTCAGAGTGAATCCTGTTCTTAATGGCAATCGCATCCTACGGCAGCTCCGGAATGACTTCGTTATAGGCAGTAGTGCCAAGCGCTTTATAAAGTTCGCGGTCGATGCCATCGGCGATGGCATGAACGCTTCCATCGATATAGGCGAATTGTGTCAGGCCAGGATGAAAGCTTCCCATCGGGAGGTAATTGAAGTTAGTTGTATCGCGGGTGGCGCACGTGTTGGGCGTGAGATCGAGAACCTTTAACTGATACGCCGCATCGGCAAAGCCAGACAAATACCAGGGCCGCATGTTAAGACGCGCCAGCTCAGTCGAGACGGCACCGAGTACACAATCGCGATGGACGTATTCGCCGATCAGGAACGACTTGCTCTGGCCATCCGTGATTTGAGACAGCTTGCGCCGAACGCCGATGAGTTGCTGGAGAAAGCCGACGACTTGCCGCCCGACAGTAAATGCACCAGCGCCGTCGACCGGAAAAGCGCCGTACGCGGATGGAATTGTTTTCGGCGTTGGCGCAGGCGGAGATGCGATGGTCGCCCCCGCGATCCCGGCGTAGGTGCTTAGGGCGCCCCATTGATATTCGTAGGGTGGAGTCGTAGACGTTTGATCAACGACCTTTGCGTCAGGCCAATCAGGACAAATAAACGCCTGAATCACAACATCTCGAACCGGGTCCTGATAATACTGCTTCCCCGCCGTGTAGTAGAGAAACTCGATTCGATCATAAGTTGCGCCTTCCTCCATATAGCGCAGCAATTCCGGCCAAAGTCCTTCTTTGACCGCGTTGACGTTTTTCGCGATGTGCTCCGGCGTGCGGCCGAAGCCCATCGGCAAGGCTTTGTAGCGATCGGCGCAGTTTTGTGCGGCAAGGCCGAACTGCTTCAGGTTATTGACGCACTGGCTGCGGCGGGCCGCTTCGCGAGCCGATTGGATCGCCGGCAACAGAAGGGCAACAAGAATGCCGATGATCGCGATTACGACTAGCAACTCGACGAGCGTAAACGCGCTCCGCGGGCAGCCATGCCCGTCATTTGAATTTGAATCGGCCATCGCAAGACTCCTCGTGAGCAGGTGACCAAACGCACAACTCACGAACGGCCGCGGCGGCGAACCCCGGGCACGCTGATGAGCAACGATGTAATCAACATCACAAAAACGCTCGGTTCTGGAATCGTGGTTGTTGCAACTGCGCCAGCGCCACTGCCGGGCGGATTTCCAAAGCGGGCTCTCCAGTAATCGTAATCTTCGCTGGTCACGTTTCCGTCGCCGTTGCCGTCGCCTTGTGCCTTCGTAGCGCCGCCCATGAGCCCGTTGTTTTTCTGCCAGACCACATAATCGGCCGCGTCGACGACGCCGTTGCCGTTATAATCGCCATCCACTCCAGGCGCCGGAAGTGTAAACGTAAACGCTCGAATGCCGCCGTTGGTTCTCATGCCGTACAGGTTTTGTGTCGCGCTGCCGTCGGGGTTAATAGTCGCGGCGCCCCAGGCAAGTTGGCCCGTATTGTTGAGGTTGGCCGGCAATCCGGCGAGCCCAACAGCGGAGGCTAATAGCACGGGATTAGCCGGATCGACGACGTTGTAGACACTGATGTGCGAGTCGCCAGAGCTCTGAGCGGCGAGCAGCGGAGTGCCATTGAGCACGGTGTAGGCCAGCTCCGTTTCCGCGGCAGATGCCGGGGGCAGAGACGCTGATGCAACGAGGGTACCCGTGGAATCTGAATAACTGGTGTAGTAGAGCGTAGTGGTGCTGATTGGTTTCGAGAAGATATGCGTCGCGTCGCCGAAAGCGAGGCCCAGCCGGAAGTCGCCGGCGTTCGGGGGCGTTGAAGCGAAGCTAACCGCCGAGGCGGCGCCCGCCGTGGGATCAATCACCGCGTAGCCGTTGTTCCCGAGGACGCTGGGGTTGTTGCTAAAGCCGGCGGCAATGCGAGTTGAGGCGCCGCCACCAAAGCCGCCAAGCGAATCACCAACTCGAGAGCCCGGCAGGCCGGCGTCGCCGCTGTAGGCAACAATTGGCACCGAACTCTCGTTTGCCCACTTGTAGATAGTAAACGGAGTCGTCGTCGATTGCGTGGTCAAGTTCGCGACGTAAATCGCGCCGTCGCTACCGACCGCACCTACGTTCACAGCAAACGTGCCTCCGGAAACCCCCGTCGCGTCGAGTCCGCCGAGATCGGCGCCGGTAATTGAATCGAGAATGCGCACGTTCGCAGTCGAGCCGTTCACATCGGCATGACTGATCAGATACAGGTGCCCGTTGCCATATGCGAGGCCGCGTTCGTTGTTGCTGGCTTGCATATAAAGATAACTAAATCCGTCGTTCGTTCCATCGACATCGCCCGCGAGCGGCTCGCCCGGCTGGCGCCAGCCGGGCGTCGTGCTTCCAAAGCTGGCAAGCGGCGTTAAACTTTGAGCGGTTGCGCGATCACCCCCGCTGAGCAGCAATACAGCAACCCACGCGGCTGAACTGACAAAGCAGAAAAAACAATGTCGCGACGCGATAAACGAAGCCGTGTTCATTAGATAAGTCACTCCTCGAATATCAAATACGTTATTGATTTGATGCAAGCTAGGGCCAGATATTTATTCGCCCACAGCCGCTCATGATGACTCTCATTTCAGTTACCAAGAAAAACGCAATCGCCTTTATCGTAGGGTATTGGACAATTTCCTGCAAACAATGCTCGGTTTTTTCTTTCGGTCAAAAAGTATCAAATCGGCTTCGATTTCCGCTCTCTCTGAGATGATCGCACGGGTGGACCATTACAGTTTTGCGACCTCATTCACCGAAATCCTTGGCGGTAAACCAGAATTTTCTTGACATCGCATTTCGGTTGGGGCAAAATCCAATCGCAACGGGCCAACGATCGCTCGCATCTATTTGCGGAGTACGCTAATGCACCGAAACATCATGACACGAAGCTTTCTCCTGTGCGCGTGCGCACTTGTTTCTACACAGCCGACTTTGGCCGCCACCGTTACCATGGCGCCGCTGGCAACCTGGAGCTCCAACGGCGATGGTTGGCTTGCCCCAGGCGAGGGCGGCTACGCTTTTCTCGGCACCGGCAATAATGAGCGCGGTCTCGCATTTGGCAATGGCCATGTGTATTTAGTCAGCAGGTCGGGTGGAACATTCGTCAGGCGACTCGATCCCGCGACGGGCGCTGATCTCGGCTCGCCCTTGGATGTCACGGGCATTTCCGGCGGTACATTCGCAGTTAACACTGCAGCGGTCGGCAGCGACGGTGCGATTTACGTGAACAACCTGACAACGCAATCAACGACGACACCCGCAAAAGTCTATCGTTGGGCCACCGAGGCTTCAGCCCCAACCGTTGCCTATTCGGGCGATGCCGGTTTGGCCGGCTCCCGAGTCGGAGACAGCATAGCGACCAATGGATCGGTGCTGGCGCTTGGCTACGGCAACGCGCCCGCAGTAGCCGGAAACAACGGTTACGCGATTATCGATCCGTCTGCCGGGACAGCGACGGCGGTTGGGTTTACCGGTACGCCGCCACTCCCCGGCGACTTCCGCCTTGGAATCACGTTCACCGATTCATCACACGTGATCGGAACTCAGGGAAGCTCGTTGTATCAGTATACGAGCTTCTCGGGCGCCAGCGGTAATTTGATCAGTAGCCCCGCGATCCCGGATCCGGTCGGCGCGACCGCTGATCGCCTTCTCGGTTATACGACAATCAACGGCGTCCCGTTACTGGCCGTCCAGAGCACCGGTGATTCACACGTGAGCGTCTATGACGTGTCGGATCCATCTGTGCCGGTTTGGCTGGCGAGCGGCAACACCACGACCGGCTCGCTAACCGCCAACGCCAACAGCACCGGCCAGATCGCCTGGGGCGATGTCGTCAACAACGGCAACGGGACTCTTTCCCGGACTCTATACGCGATGAGCACGAACCAGGGCATTCAGGCTTTCAACATTACGCTAGTGCCCGAGCCGGCATCGATTACGTTGCTTGCACTCTTGCTGGGAGTGCTCGCCAGCAGCAGGTTCGATCGGCGCTTTTCTCACTGAAGCGAGCCGATCACATCGATCGGCTTTACGAATAGCCGTCATCCATCACTGCGGAATGTGCCTGCATCGCAAGGCTGGGCCCCGCTCCTACGCGAACAGATTGCTTATCTCAGAATGTGTTTCAAAACTCCCCTCCCTTGCAGGGAGGAGTTAGGGGGAAGCTTCGATAAACCCTGACTTCCTTTGCATCCTCTTTCCGGAGAGGACAAAATTTCTAAAACACGTTCTCAGGCCACTTCTCGCCTTCCAGTAAGAATTGCAACGTCGACGCCGGGGCAAAACGCGCGCTACTTACCGCAGCATCCCCAGCAAATTATTGCGACGGCAAGCCTCCCCGCCCCAGCAGCTCCAGCAACAATCTAAGGGGCTCTAGGAGACTCGCCCCATTTTGTGGAGTCTTCGTCAGCAGAACTGCAAAGTCGGGGTCTGGTCCATTTTTCGGCCAAAAGACTACCAAGCAATCGTGCCAGCGCTCGCCGAAAACATGCACCTGACCCCTTCGTCTGGAACTTTGCAGTTCTCCTGGAGTCTTCGCAGCAAAACAGGGCTGCCCCACCTCCGAGACGGTTTTGTTAGCGTCCCTATTGAAGACTGCGTAGCAATTAGACCGATTGTTCCCTGGCCGATAGCCGACAGCCAAAACTTTTCGCCGAATTCAATTGCCGCGCAGTCTTCAATAAAATCAAATTTTTCCCCCACAACCAACTTGGAATTGCAAGAAGCGCCGCCAACAAACATCGAGCCTGGTTCAAGGTTCACACAAAATTTTTATGGTGGTTATTGAAACACAACCACCCATAATATATATAAGCGTTCACCACACGACAAGGTAAACGGATTCCACTCCACCGAACTACCAAAAGAACCGATGGCAAACGCCTTCTCAAATGCATTCCAGAACCTAACAGGACACAAGCCGCTCTCGTGGCAAACGCGGCTCTTTTCCGAGTTGGTTGAAAAAAACCACTGGCCGGAGGTGATCGATATCCCAACC
>CAZJWY010000201.1:0-8763 GCA_964549545.1 uncultured Planctomycetaceae bacterium
GCTTCCAAATCGCCGACGATGCGGATCCCGCCGCTGATCGTGTACAGGCTGAACAAGAGCACGATAAACGGCACAAACTCCTGCAACATCGCGTTGGACAGAATCGTGTTGACGAGCCCCGCGTTGACGACGCTCTTCGATGGAGCCGCCACATGGTGAGCCGGCCAGTGCCCTTCGAGCTCGGCATGGTGCAGAAAGGCATAATAGGCGAGCGTCAACAGCGCCAGCCCCCCCGCCACCTTGAATCGATTCAGGTTCGATTCCCACCAATGAGCCGTGCGAGGGATAAGGGGCAAAACGGCGATGCCGCCCAGCAACAGTATAAACGGGATCACGGTCCACAACGGCGGCGCCGTGAGATGGTGTGGCTGGTGTGCTGCCTCGTCCGACACCGCGGCATGAGGGGCGGCCTGCGCCAAAACTTGCTGGGTCCCATACTGGGGCCAGCCAAACCATAGCGCCACACCGTAGAGCACGACAACAATAAGAATCGCGACTGGCACGAAAACACGATGCCGCGTGGGGTGGGCTCCACTATTCATCCGTAGTCATCTGGTTCTTGAGTATAGGTTTCCGCAATCGTCCGACTATCGAGCGTTAAGGTACACGGCTCGATCGATATTCGCCAGTTGAGATACTACTGATCTCTGGGCAGCCAATAATCCTCTACCGTCATTCCCGTAGGCGGGAATCTAGACAATTGGGACCGAAGTGCTGGATTCCTGCCTACGCGGGAATGACGCGCAACAACCAGCCGCCGATATCATTTGTCGCGCAGTTCTCATGAGGTGGTTTCGAAACGTCGGGGACTGGCTCCATTTGCGCAGTCCGCGAAGCAAATTGTGCCTATCCCTCTCTCCGTACAGCGTTGAAACCGCTACTAGAAAGCGGGGGCACCACGGGGCGGGTTGTGCGCCAGCGCGATAGAAATCGCGGAGATGGCCCCACCCCGTGGTCCCCCTGCCTTCCAGGTCGATGAAATCAAAGATAAACCACGGAGCGGACCTACAACCAAATCTCCGCTCCGTGGCTCCTTCTGATTTACTATAGAGATTCGCTGCCAGACTCGCCCGTGCGAATGCGGACGGCTTCGTCAATGGTCGACACAAAGATCTTGCCGTCGCCGATTTGCCCCGTTTGAGCTACTTTGACGATCGCCGCGATAGCTGTTTGCACTTTGCTGTCTTCCACGACGACTTCCACTTTCACCTTCGGGACGAAATCCACTCGATATTCCGTACCGCGGTACATTTCGGTGTGCCCCTTTTGACGGCCGAAACCACGTACTTCGGTAATCGTCATGCCTGTAATGCCCTTTTCGATTAGGGCGTTTTTCACGTCCTCCAATTTGAAGTGGCGGACGATCGCTTCTACTTTTTTCATGTCGGATGGCTCCTGAAATTTGTAATTGTAGGTTGTTCAATGGTTCGAGGTTGAAATGTGCCTTGCGAGCCGGGGCTCTTTCACCCCGGCTCGCATGGCAATCGAATCGCAGAGAATTTCTGATGTCAGGTTTTCTGCGGACTTCAAGCCTCCGGCATGCTAACCAACTCGAAGCCGTGATAAGCTTCGTTGCCGTGCTCACCGTAGTCGAGGCCTTCGCGCTCTTCTTCGGCAGTGACACGCAAACCAACAGTGGCTTTCAGGGCAAGAAACAACAAGGCTCCGGTCACGATCGCCCAGCCGAATACGGCCACGACACCGATCGCTTGCGAAACAAGTTGCTCCATGCCACCACCAAAGAACAACCCCGGCTTGGGAGAAGCATCGCCGGTTCCGGCCGAAAACAGGCCGAGCGATAGCGTTCCCCATGCGCCGCACACGCCGTGTACCGCAATAGCGCCCACTGGATCGTCGACCTTGAGAATCTTCTCAATGCCGACGACCGCAAGCACGACCAGGATACCGGCGACGAGGCCGATGATGAACGACGAACCAACACTAATCCATGCACATGGGCACGTGACGCCAACAAGCCCCGCAAGCGCGCCGTTGAGAGCCATCGTCGCTTCCCACTTGCCGAACATTACCCGTGCGGTGCATAGAGCGGCGATGCAACCAATCGCAGCCGAAGCGTTTGTATTGACCGTAATCTTCGCAATCGCAGGCGCATCGGCGGCCATCGTGCTTCCCGGATTGAAGCCGAACCACCCCAGCCACAGGATGAATACCCCGAGTGTGACGAAAACCAAATTGTGACCCGGAAATGCTCGCGGATTACCAGCGGAATCGAACTTTCCGAGCCGCGGACCAAGAATGAAGGCCCCGATAAGCGACAGCCAGCCGCCGCAGCTATGAACGGTTGTAGAACCGGCAAAGTCCCAAAAACCCTGGTCGGCTAGCCAGCCGCCGCCCCAAATCCAGTGACCGGAAATGGGATAGATCACCGCCGACACCACGGCACTATAAATCATGTAAGAAACGAACTTGGTTCGTTCTGCCATGGCGCCGGAAACGATCGTCGCGGTCGTGGCAGCGAACACCAACTGGAAAAAGAACTTCGCGTCGAGCGGTATCAGTGCCCACGAAAGCGCCTCGAAAGGCTCTTTCTCGCTGAGCATCATACCGTCCAAACCGCCCCAAAACTTGCTTGCTCCACCAAACATGACCGAGAAGCCGACCAGCCAGTACGTGATCGAGCCAAAACAAAAGTCGAGCAGATTCTTCATGCAGATGTTTACGGCGTTCTTAGCGCGGGTAAGCCCTGTTTCGACAAGCGCGAAACCGGCTTGCATCCACATCACCAGAAAACCAGCCATCATGACCCACACCGTATCCAGGGCGTTTGATGTTGCTGTCAGTGTCTTGTTGAAGCCATCGACCGACGGCGCGGCATCTGCTGCAGCCGCTGGCGTTGCCGGAGCCGCCGGCTCGGCTGCAGAAGTTGCTGGCGCTGCCGCAGCAGGAGACGCGGCAGGTTCTTGAGCATGGCCTAATCGCACGGCCAGTACACCTGCCGCAAGTGCGACCGTCACCAAAAGCGGCAATCGCCACTTTTGCTCTTGCCTTTTACCTAGCATTGTTCCCATCTAGTCTATCTCCCAGGTCAGAAGGATTATTTTGGCCCGGCAACGGCGCCGAGCGCAGCGAACGCCAATCTGTGCGCGCAGCACCAACGAACACACCATCAAATAGTTAAAACCAGATGCGTATCGATTACGAACCGGCACAACCGTTCAACACGCGCTGCAGACGAGGTTGCAATGCACGTTTATCCGATTCAAAAGAGAGGCGCACAAACGACCCTGCACTCTCGTCCGCCACAAGAAAACGAAGTCGCCACAAGGGCGATCTGCTAAGCAATCAACGTGCCAGAGGACTGATACTCAGCGCAAAGCTAGAAAACTGTGCCCTACGTTCCTGTTAAAACGACGTTATCGCATAAACATCAGAGTCTGCTAAATGCTCTCATGCACGTCGGAGGATGCATGCAGTGATAGTATTCGAGGCGACAAATGCACGTCAGAACAGCACACTTATAAGAAACTTATACGATCAGCTCCTGCCTAAATGCTATTTTTATTCTTCCTGCCGGAGATAAAGAATCGTCGATCTACCTCGCTTCATTCGGCAGCGAGCCGGTAACCAACTCCTTGCTCGGTTAGTAAGTAGCGCGGCTGAGCGGGATCGGCTTCGATCTTCCGCCGCAATCCGGCCATCAGTACACGCAACACTTGGGGCTTTTGCTCGCCCTTCGGGCCCCAAACTTCGGCGAGTAAAAAGGGGTGGGTCAGTACCCGACCAGAATGTTGTATGAGCGTGGCCAGTAGCTTGTATTCCATCGGTGTGAGATGAACCTCAGTGCCACGAACAAGTACTCGCCGCATCGAAAAATCAACTCGCAAATCGCCCGACTCATATAACAACGAGTCGCTGCCCGCGTTCCGCATCGAGTGGCGAAACGCCACTCGCAGCCGCGCCATCAACTCACCGGTGCTGAAGGGCTTTGTCAAATAGTCATCCGCACCATGATCCAGTACGGCAATCTTCTGTGTGTCCTGATCGCGAATAGACAGAATAATGATCGGGGCTCGCAGCCATTCTCGTAAAAGTTGCAAGACTTCCTGCCCGTCCATATCGGGTAAGCCAAGATCCAAAATCACCAAGTCGGGCGGCTTCTGGCTGGCCAGCGAAAGCGCCTCCTGACCGTTGCCTGCCTCGGCCAGTCGGTAGCCCTCGCTCGAGAGAAACGTGCGCAAGAACTTGCGCATCGGCGCCTCATCTTCGACAACCAGTATCAGCGGGCGAGTTTCCGGAGCGGTCGGCATAGTCGATCAAACACTTAAAGTAAGCTGAGCGCATTCCGGCTCAGAGCACTCCTCTAAACAGGGCAGCACCACCACAAACTCAGCGCCACCACCCTGGCGATTGGCAGCAGAAATCGAGCCGCCATGTAGCTCGGCGATCGATCGGCAAATCGCCAACCCCAGCCCCATGCCGCGCCGGCCATCCGCCACGGGCGCCGGTGCGCGTACGAATCGCTCGAAAATGGTTTTCTCCAAACCAACTGGCAGGCCCGGCCCATTGTCCGCCACACGAATCTCCGCGCTTCCTGGTCTACATGAAGCGGCGACTTCGATACTACTGCTCGAAGGGGAATAACGTACGGCGTTATCGAGTAAATTAATCAACATCTGCACGATCAAGTCGTCCGCCACCCAGAGCAGTGGAAACTGCTCTGGAATATGCACACTGACCGTACGGGACGCGAGCTCGTGCCGCATGCGACTCACGGCGACCCCCACCAACTCTTCGAGCACATGCCAATCCCGTTTCACAACGACGGCACCCGAATTGAGCTGCGCCATCTCCAACAGGTTGTCGACTTGCCGCGCCAGCCGCCCCGATTCATCCACCACGACTTGCAGGTCCTCCCGTTGCTGCTCCGCGTCGGGTGCGGCATCCTCTCGCAACAAGTTGGACGCCGTCACCGCGATCGTTGCCAGCGGCGTTCGTAAGTCATGCGACACCGCGCTGAGCAGCGAATTCCTGAGTTGTTCAGTGTGAACCTGGACCTGAGCCTTTTGAGCGTCCGCTCGTGAGCGGTCGCGCTCGATCGACAGGGCCACTAAGTTGGCGCAAGTCGCCAACATACGACGATTTTCTGAATCCAGTGCTGTCGTACCATCCGACCTGCGAGCTGCCAACACGCCGACGATGTGTTCCGATCCAATCATCGGAACGAAATGAATCGATGACTGGGCGAACATCTGCGTCTGTGCCCCGGCGGACCGACGATTGGTTACCACCCAGTCGGTAATCAGTTCAAGATCCGGCTCGTTGGCAAACGATGATTTCTGCCCATAAGCCAGTTCCAACGAATGATCACCCCCGCGCAGGTAGATCATGACTTCACTATCGGCAATCTCCCTAATCGAGTGCCCCGCGGCAGCCACTAGGTTTTCGCGACCCACATGTTCATTCAATTGCAGTGTCATGCGGTAGAGCTGCGCCGTGCAATGCTCGCGCTGTTGTGCTGCCCGCAGTTGGGACTGCAGTCGGGCCGTAAGCTCGCTGATCAGCAGCCCGATCCCCAATATGACCGCCAAGACCACCAAGTACTGCGTGTCAGCCGTCTTAAAGCCAAATATTGGTGGAATGAAGAAAAAGAGATACGTCAACACGCTAAGAACCGAACCAACAATCGCTGGTCCATGACCGAATCGATACGCGATAAACGCGACGCCGGCCAGATAGAGCATCACTCCATTGACTTCGGCTAACTCATGCCAGCGGCTAAACCAACACAGCACAACACAAACAGCCACGACACCGACGGTGAGAAAATATTCGCGGCGAAATAATGCGCGAAACGATGCTCGCCAGAATCGCGGTCCAGGCCGGCAGATGTTCGAGTCATTCTTTCTCGGGCTGGCAGCTTCCGTCCTCATAGCTCCATTGTCACTGCTCTTGAGCGAAATGGCTATCTCCGGCAAGGCTGTCCGGTAATTCAGGCCGACAGCTCCCGGCTTTGCTGGGGATCGGGAAATACTTGCTCCCGTTGCTTTTAAAACCCCCGGCAAAGCCGGGGGCTATCAGCGTGAGCAGGTTCCGGACGGTCTCACCCAACTAAGAAAAACAAATGGAAGGGGCGTGCGATATCAGCTTTTCTTCTTGGTTCGCTTCTTCTTCGGCGCGGCGGCCTTCTTTTTGGTGACTGCCTTGGCTTTCTTTTTCGCCGGCTTCGTTTTCGCTTTGCTTGCGTCGGTGATAGCTAGCGGCGCCGCCTTCTTCTTGGTGGCAGCCGTCTTGGTCTTTTTGCCGCCGCGGAGCGATTTGATCTTGATCGTCACTCGCTCGGCGGCAGACTTCAGCCTGTCTGAAATATGGGCTTCGCGAATCTCCGTGCGAAGCGCGTCGACGGCTTTCTTCACGGGCTTTTTGCCTTTGGCCGAAGCATCACCGACAACTGCTCCAGCCAGCCCACCGGCCAATGCCCCCAGCGGACCGGCCACCACTGCTCCCAGAATTGCCCCGGTCACTCCGCCAGCCGTTTGCTTCGAGACCGGAACATTCGATTCCAGCGCCGGCTTCGCGGTCCCTTTCGTTGTGACCAAGGCCTGTTTGGGTTGTTTTGTTTTCTTAGTGGTTTTTTTCTTGGCCATGTTCTTCCTTTGAAAGAAAAAAGGGAGATATCGCGGTCGACCTGCAAACGAGCGCAATTACCGTTCCGCAATGACACGCTGCGCCGTTAACCCTTTTCCAATACTAGGCAACCGCGGATGAACGCAGATGGACGCGGATAAAAGACGAGTGAAGATCATCATGCACTTATCATCGATTGAAAACAATCTGCGTTTATCCGCGGTTGCTTTATAAAAAAGAGATAGCGGCATAGAGCGACACCTGGAATCCCCAGACAGCTTAATTTATTTCAGCTTCTCATTCGAGTTACGCAGAAATGTCGCCAACCGATCAAGCTGGTCGGTATTGATCAGATCGACCCCGGCGGCGCGCAGTTCTCGCCATACTGCTTCACTCTCTGGCGTGGCCCAAAAGCGCACGACGCGCCCATTTGCATGGGCCTTATTCACGATCGTTCGCAGCTTAGCCCGTTCGTTTTCCGGCATTGCTCCTGTGCCGTCCCAGTGAAACTGCGTGGTCCAGTTGTCGCTGATCATCGGCATGAGATGGGCCGGGCTGCGGCTCGCCAGGTCGGCCACCCGACCATCAAGCCCCGCGAATCGTGGGCCACCATCCGTTGATTCAACCTGCGGTGTATAACCAGTTAGCACGACGGTAACCGCTCCCGGTTTAACTTTCCCCGACTCGACGCTTGTCAGCATGTCTCTGTACTTGAGGAGTAAGGCTTTTAACTCGTGATACGCATCCTGTGGATTGCGCTTGATATCGATCAGCAAGAAGAATCGATCGTTGCCTTTGTAAACCTGGCCGCCATTCTCGCGCACGCGCGCGGCGAGCGGCTGCAGGTAGAGGGACTCCAACGTGCGATCCGGCTTGAGTGAATTTCGCTCGTGGCCGACCAGTAGCTGGCCGTCCACGGGAAAGATGTCCGCTTCGACGCTCGTGAATCCGCGATCAAGTGCATCCAGCAGCGGCCGCGCGTGCAAATAGTCGTTGTGCGAGTGGGCGTTGGGCAGGGCCACAACCGCCTGCGGCGCGCCGCTGGCCGTGGCGCCGATCCATATCGCAAGGATCGCCGCTGCTAACCCGCCCAGCACGCCGGATCTCAATACTTTGTGATGGATCGATTTCACACCTGTTTGCCTAACGAATGAGCCCCTCTTGAACCATATCAACAACGCGCCTCGTCGGCTACTCGCCCGCTTGGCTCGATCGCGGTATCGCCGAGGCTACTCGCTGTTTACAATCCAGAGGACGACTTCCCGGTTCAACCAATCAGCGGAGATCAAGTCATGTTTCGGCGATTGCCTATTCTTGCGGTACTGATAGTGATTAGCGGCTGCGGCCCCTCGACGAAGGAAAAGTACGATGAAGCTGTTCGGGCACTCGAAGCTGCCGAGGCCAGGCTCGACAGTTTGCGCCCGGCTTACGATGCGGCTCGACAAACGGCGGCCAACGCTGTTTGCCGCGAGCTTGCCGGGGCTACGCCCGAGGAATCGGCCGGTGCTGCTCTCGCCGGACTCGGTAGCGTCTTGAACCCAACGGCGACGCCACCCGCCGAAGAAGGTAAAGCCGACGGCGAAACCAAGCAGGCCTCGCCCGGCAAAAAGGGAGACGAGCTCGACCAAGCCATCGACAATCTGGCTGCTGCCCAAAAAGAAATGACCGAAAAGCAGGCGGCCCTGGCAGCGCCGATCGCCAAAGCCAACGAGGTCATGAATAAGATCAAAACACCCGGCACGCCCGAGGCTAAGAAGTTCGAAGAAAAGTTAGCCGCTATGCCCGAAGTAAATGCGTATGAGCGACAAGAGAAGCGCGTCCAACGGGCGAAAGAAGAAGTCGACGAACTGGAAAAAGAACTGCCGGGCGGAGGCGAGAAAAGCGATACGAAGAAATAAATAGAACGCCAACCAGCTTGGCAATACATAGCCGACCCATCTTGGGTCGGTTATTGGTCGACCAAAAATGTATGTCTATTACGAATGGGGTGCCCGGCCAAAATGGCCGGGCTATATATTTTATTTGGTGCTCATGCCCGCTCGCGCAACACCCCAGGCCCGCTGCAATTCACCCAGGCGATGATAGGCCAACTTCGGCGATAGATCAGCGTGCAGCAATCCGCCATGCGGCCAGAAGTGCCCCGGCCGATCGGTCCAGTCCCACCAGCCCACCGCCTCG
>CAZJWY010000202.1:0-8730 GCA_964549545.1 uncultured Planctomycetaceae bacterium
GAACGAGCGGTTCCAGCCAGTGAATGGGAACCACGCCATCGGTGCAGGCACGCCAACGTTGATACCAATCATGCCGGCATTAAAGTGACGCTTGAATTGCCGAGCCGCATAACCGCTCCGCGTGAAAATGGCGGCGCCGTTTCCAAAATCACACTGATTGCCAATCGTAATCGCCTCATCGAGGTCCGCCGTTCGCACGACCGACAGCACCGGACCGAAGATTTCTTCCCTCCAAACACGCATCTCGGGCTTTACCCGGTCCACCACGCTCGGCCCAAGCAGGAAGCCTTCAGAGTCAAACTTCCGACGGCCATCGAGTGCCACGGTGGCACCCTCCCCTTTGGCAATGTCCAAATAGCTGGCAACGCGGTCACGATGGTCGGCCCGAATCACAGGGCCCATATCGACGCCTTCGATACCATCGGTCGGACCCACCTTGAGCGTCTTGGCGTAATCCACAAGTCCTTCTACAACCGGATCGGCCGCCTTCCCGACAGCGACCGCTACGCTACCAGCCATGCAGCGCTGGCCCGCGCAACCATAGGCCGAAGCAGCAAGCGCCTTCACAGTCTGATCCATCTCCGCGTCGGGCATGATAATGATGTGATTCTTCGCACCGCCGGCCGATTGCACCCGCTTGCCGTTCGCTGTTCCTCGCTCATAGATGTACTTCGCGATTCCAGTCGATCCGACGAAAGAGATTGCCGCTACCTGCGGATGATCCAGCAACGCATCGACGCATTCCCGGTCGCCATGCACCACATTGAACACACCATCCGGCAGCCCCGCTTTCGTCAGGATTTCCCCTAGCCGTACCGCCGACAGCGGCACCTTCTCCGATGGCTTCAGCACAAACGTATTGCCGCACGTCAGCGCGATCGGGAACATCCACAGCGGCACCATGAACGGAAAGTTGTACGGCGTAATGCCAACGCACACACCGACCGGGTGCCGAACTGCCTCCGCATCCACGTTGCCCGCGATGTTCGGCAAAATCTCGCCCGTGATCAGGCTCGGAATGCCGCAAGCAAACTCGACGACTTCAATGCCGCGGTTCACCTCAGCCCGAGCCTCGGCCAGCGTCTTGCCGTGCTCGCGCGTCACCAGAGCGGCCAGCTCTTCAAAATTCTGTTCGAGCAAAGCCCGGAAGCGGAACATCACCCGCGCCCGCTCGACGACGGGCGTCTCAGACCAGGCTGCCAATGCCGCCGCCGCTGCCTCGACCACTTTGCCCGTTTGCTCGGCCGTCGCGAATGGCACGGTCGCAATCACCTTCCCGGTCGAGGGATTGTAGACCTGGCCCGAACGTTCACTGGCCAAATCGGTCCACTTGCCGCCGGATAGTTGGGGAACAGTCTTCACAGACGTTGGAGCGGAGGCGGTGGCTGGCATGGTCTTGGTCTCACGAGATTTTATGGCATAGCAGGCGTTGCCCAATGGGCTCACACCTACGCGCTGATTTGCAACCTGTTATATTAACACTTTCCCGTCAGGCGACCAGTCAGCTTGTATAGGGGGCAGACATTCCTGTCTGCCAAATATGCTTTGGTAGATAGGAATGTCTGCCCCACGCTTTGTTGTTGATCTAGTCATCCGATCGCAGAGGTTTTTATGGCCCGAATGGTTCGTGGAGGTTTGATCCAGGCAACGTTGTGTGAGCCTGCTACATCGCCTGTTGAGAAGATCAAGAAGGCGATGATCGATAAGCACGTCGCCATGATCGATCAGGCCGCGCAGCAAGGCGTCGAAGTAATCTGCTTGCAGGAGCTGTTCTACGGCCCCTACTTCTGTGCCGAGCAAGAGATCAAGTGGTACGAGCTGACCGAGCAGATTCCCGGGCCGACCATCAAGCTGATGCAGGACCTCGCCAAGAAGCACAAGATGGTCATCGTCGTACCGATGTACGAAGAAGACCTGCCCGGCATCTACTACAACTCGGCCGCCGTCATCGATGCCGATGGCGAGTACCTCGGCAAGTTCCGCAAGATCCACATCCCGCACTGCAACCCAGGCTTCTGGGAAAAATTTTATTTCAAACCGGGCAACTTGGGCTATCCAGTCTTTGACACGAAGATCGGCAAAGTCGGCGTCTACATCTGCTATGATCGCCACTTCCCAGACGGCGCGCGATGTCTGGGTCTCAACGGCGCTGAGATCGTGTTCAATCCATCCGCAACCGTCGCAGGCCTGAGCGAATACCTGTGGAAGCTCGAGCAACCTGCCCATGCCGTGGCGAATCAGTATTTCGTCGGCGCAATCAATCGTCCAGGCTGGGAAGAACCCTGGCGCATCGGTGAGTTCTACGGCCAAAGCTACTTCGTGAACCCACGCGGCCAATTCATCGCCGCCAGCGAGAAGCGGACCGAGGATGACATCGTCATCGCCGACATGGACTTCGATATGATCCGCGAGGTGCGTAACACCTGGCAGTTCTTCCGCGACCGCCGGCCAGAAACCTACGGCGCAATCACAGCACTTTGATCTTTTATATAGCCGACCCATTTTGGGTCGGTCGGTTTAGTTTAAAGGTGCCAATCAGCTCCAAATCGTGGATGAGCAAAAACTCCCGGCCAAGATGGCCGGGCTATATAATACTGCCGTCGCTAACTTTACTGAGGGCCACGGCGTAAGCGCCAACGATCCCACCGAGCGTGCTTCCCGCAATCACATCACCCACGAAGTGGTAGTCCATGCCGACTAGCGCCACGAGCATTGGCACTGCCAGCACTACGCAGAGCCATCGCGACCGTGGCATCGCCAGCCAAAACACCGATGCGAACCCCACGATCCGCGCCGAGTGGCCAGACGGAAAACTGCCTACATCATCGCCGACTTGAAACGGATGGAATCCGTAAGCACCCGTACCAATCAGCGACGGATTGTTATTGTGCCACGTCTCCGGCCAATAGCGGCCAAATAGATCGCCCAACGATTCCCGAAACTGGTCGGCGACAATCAAGCTGACACAAGCAACGAACAGTACCTGCTGCCAGTATCGCCAGGGCCCCAACGCTCGCCGTATGGCGAGCAACACCAGCACGAGCGGTGCCCAACTCTGCACGAGCGGCGGCGGCTCGGTCAGCCATCGCAGTTCTTCAAACCGCGGGATGCCATGGTCATGCATAAAGAACGCGACCGGCCGATCGACGAAGTAATAGCAGATGACAACGGCGATCGTGCAGCCAACGAGTGCGAAAAACGTTCGCCGAAGCATCGCAGGAAAACGATCGTCATTCTGCATAATCGCGTGTTCAGCCGTCCGGATTGTCGAGCAACTCCTGAAGCCGTGCCGCCAACTCCGGCTGCAATTTCCCGAGCCAGTCACGATTGATCAGCCCGACCTCGATCAGGTCCATTAAATGGACTTGGTCTTTGAGCCGAAATGATGTGAGCTTCATCCGTACCAAGGCATCAAGTGCGATGAGCTTGTAAGCGTCATGCTGACCAGTATCAGCGAGACTGGGTGCCGCTGCTGCATAGTGTGGGCGAACCTTTTCGCCCGCGAAAAGAATATGAACCGCATCCCGAGGCCGCCCGTTCGGCCCGTCCAGAAACATGCTCACACCGAGCAAATCGTGATACACGAATCCGGCTTTGGTTAGCGCTTCCGTCGCCAACCCAAGGTCTCCCCGATTCAGCATCAGGTCGACATCGACCGTGTTGCGAGCCGCCCCCGGATCAACCTTCGAAACCCAAGCCGCCACCGCGTTGCCGCCGATCACAGCATACGGCACTCCGGCTGCATCCAGCGCCGCCGTTGCCCGGCGAAGTCGCTCACGCACTTTTTCCACGGCCAGCACCATCCGATCTAGCACATCGTCGCCAAACGAAACGACTGTTGGTGAATTATCGAAAGTGCTCATGGCATGCCAGCTCTTTTAGCTCACTTCATTTTAACACCACGCAAGCTCATCAGCACCACGTACGCCACAAACGATATCCCGAAACTGATAAACCACGCATAGTTGTAAAGCTGGCTCCAGATTGGCGGAATACTTGCTTTCCAGCTATCGGAGACAGCGGCCAGAAAGCCGGGGACGCATGGCGCAATCCCCAGTACTAATGCAATAATCGCGAGCCCATTGAAACCACTTCTATACCAGTATGGCCCGTTTTTCTTGTATAGTCCCTCAAGATCGAGTTGTGTTCTTCGAATGACAAAGTAATCAGCAACGAGAATCCCGCCAACTGCACCTAGCAACGCTGAATATGCAACCAGCCAGCGAAAGATATAGCCCGTAGGATCTTCGACCAGTTTCCAAGGCCGCATCAGAATACCAATTACCCCCGTGATAAATCCGCCGACGCGAAAAGAAACCAGTCTCGGCGCAAGGTGTGCGAAATCGTTAGCCGGACTCACCACGTTCGCCGCGATGTTGGTCGCCAGCGTCGCGATGCAAAGCGACAGCATTGCGACAAAAAGCACGAAGGGGTTCGAAAACTTACTCAGCACAATCACTGGGTCCCAAATCGTTTGACCGTAGATCACGGCTGTCGCACTCGTCACGGCGATTCCAATGAACGAAAACAGAGCCATCGTCGTTGGCAATCCAATTGCCTGCCCAAGTGCTTGGTCACGTTGTGAGTAGGCATAGCGGCTGAAGTCGGGAATATTGAGCGAGAGCGTGGCCCAAAAACCGACGTTAGCTGTCAGCGAGGCAAAGAAGAACGGCCAGAACTGGCCGGCTTTTGGTCCGCCGATCGCAAACGCCGATGGGCGCGAAAGCATGTCGCCAAAACCACCTGCCGCATAGTATGCCCATGCCAACAGAATAAGCCCGAGCGTGATCAACAACGGCGCTTTGATATTCAAGAGAATGCGAATCGACTCGATCCCCTTATAGATCACAAGCATGTTGATCGACCAGAAAAACAGAAAGCAGGCGAGCTTGGCAGCGTTGATATCGATCCACGGTAGCGGCGCAAGTTTGTCCCACGATGGGAAGAACTCAAGCAATATTTTGTAGATCGCCCAGCCACCAATCCAAGTTTGGATGCCAAACCAACCACAAGCGACAAGCGCCCGCAGCAGCGCCGGTATATTGGCACCAAGGATGCCAAACGACGGCCTGCAGTAAACAGGAAACGGAATGCCATACTTCGTACCCGCATGTGCGTTGAGAATCATCGGCACGAGTACGATCACGTTGCCCAGAAAGATCGTGACGATCGCTTGCGACCAGTTCATGCCTTCTTCGATCATTCCCGAGGCGAGCATGTAAGTCGGCACGCAAGCCGACATAGAGATCCAAAGAACGGCGAGGTCTTTCATACCCCACCGCCGCCCGGCTCGTGGCACCGGCGCCATATCGGCGCTGTAATAGGGAGAACCGGATAGATCGGTGGTGAGTTCTTGGATGCCGTCGGTTGGACCGGTGGTTTGCATGCGGCTACTGGCTTGATCGAGTATCGCCTGACGAAGAAAAGCAGCTTCCAGTTAATCCTGGCTAGCCGTACCGGTCAACGTCAATGAATCGCCTCGACCCCTGACCGGCTGCAGTAAAGATTTTGTGGCAAGCGACATGGGGACCGATCCGAGACGGATCGGCTATATAGCCCGGCCGTTCCGGCCGGGAGAACAACGCATCCACATCCCACGACCACCTCCGCCACCACCACAATCCATTGCCCCCACCTTCCGATTGATGACTGTAGCAGGTTCCTCGTGACAAGGTTAAAATCGGGGCTTCCTGCCGATGCCGTCTGTTTTGCCAAGGGAGTACCGCCGTGGCCACCGAATTGCGACCTTCTCTTCCGATTATCGACCACAAGCCGACGCTCTATGAGGGACCATCGCAAGACGAAGTGCTCGCCCTGCGCCATCAATACCTGTCGCCTGGCATCATCACCTACTACCGCGATCCGCTCATGGTCGTGGAAGGCAAGATGCAGTATGTATGGGACGAAAAGGGGCGGCGGTACCTGGACGCCTTTGCCGGCATCGTTACGATCAGCGTCGGCCATTGTCATCCCAAGGTAGTCGAGCGGGTTCGTCAGCAAACCGGAATGCTCCAACACACGACGACGATCTACCTTCATCCGACCATCGTACAATTCGCCGAAAAGCTGGCCGAGAAAATGCCGCCAGGCCTTACTCGCTCTTATTTCACCAATAGCGGCAGCGAAGCCAATGAAGTCGCGATTCTTTCAGCTCGCGAGTACACCGGCAACCAGGATGTCATCGCGCTACGCAACGGCTACCACGGCGGCACGTCCGTGCCCATGAGCCTCACCGCTCACGGCAACTGGAAGTTCAAGAGCAACAACGGCACGAACATTCATCACACCATGCCGGGCTACTGCTACCGTTGCCCCTATGGGTTGGAGTATCCAAGCTGTGGCATCAAATGTGCGCAGGATATCAAGAACGTCATTCAATACGAGACGCCCGGCGAAATCGCCTGCTTCATCGGCGAGCCGATTCAAGGCGTTGGCGGCACCGTCACGCCGCCGAAAGAGTTCTTCAAGATCGTCTACGATATCGTTCGCCAGCATGGCGGCATCTGCATTGCCGACGAAGTGCAAGGTGGCTTCGGCCGCACGGGGCACCACTACTGGGCTCACCAGAACTGGGATGTCGTCCCCGACATGATCACAATGGCCAAGGGCATCGGCAACGGCGCACCGCTTGGCGCAATGACCACCACGGTCGGAATCTCCGAAGTGATGAAGCGGCGCGTCCACTTCAACACCTTCGGCGGCAATCCGATTAGCATGACACAAGGATTGGCGACGCTCGAGATCATCGATGAAGAAAACATCCAGCAGAACGCCCTGGAGGTCGGTACCTATCTGAAGGATGCCCTGAAGGACTTGCAAGAGAAACACGATATTATCGGCGATGTCCGCGGTCTTGGCCTGATGCTCGGCGTCGAGCTTGTCCGAAATCGCAAATCGAAAGAACCGGCCAACACCGAAGCGGCCGACGTCATGGAAAAAATGAAAGAGCGAAATGTGCTGATCGGCAAAGGCGGGTTATTCGGCAACACACTCCGCATCAAGCCGCCGATGTGCATCAATAAAGATGATGCCAACTACATGATTGCGATGCTTGACGAGGTGCTCGGCGAGATCACAACGTCATGAAATATCGTGACGTGATAAAACTGATCAAAGAAGCGAGTTGGGTGCATGAATCGACAAAAGGCAGTCACATGCAATTCACTCATCCGGCACGTCCCGGTAAGGTGACAGTGCCAAGTGGCGGAAAATTATCGTGAGAGGTGCCTGTTGGAACGCTCAACAGTATACTTAAACAAGCGGGGCTGAAGGGCAGCGATTCATGAACGACAAGTATTTGGTTGTCATCGAACAAGCCAGCGACGGTAGTTACAGCGCGTACCTGCCCGATGTTCCCGGTTGTGTATCGTGTGGAGATAGTGTTGAGGAAGTAAAGGAAATGATTAAGGAGGCGCTCGACTTTCATTTGGAAGGAATGAGCCGTTCCGGACACCAAATCCCACCGCCGACCACGATATCGGATTATGTCGGCGTCGATTTTACAAACGTGTGAAACCGCACTATGAAATTCCTTTTAGCAGCAGCTGGGTTTGCTGAAATCGATCAACATGAGGCCGATCATCTCCTCGACCCTCTATTCGTGCTTCAGGTTCCATTATTGTTCATACTATCTGCGGCCTCGGCATGCGCTTTTGGGTTTTTCGCCGCTCGTGCGGTGCGTAATTACAATCGATCATCGTCGAATCCGACGTTAAGAGTTGTGCCAGACTGCCTTTGCTCAATGCTCTTTTTCACTTTAGCAGCCGTTTTCGGAACCAATGTTTATTTGAATGCCGTTTGGTTGGCGTTTCACAAGCCCTAGTCTTATTCGAAGTCCTCACTCTTCCTATGGCCACACTGCAAACAACCGTTAACGGCTTAAAACTCCCCAACCCGTTTGTGATCGGTTCCGGCCCCCCGGGAACCAACGCAAACGTCATTTGCAAGGCTCTCGACGAGGGCTGGGGCGCCGTCATCTGCAAAACGGTCAGTCTCGACTCCAGCAAGGTCGTGAATGTTCAACCTCGCTACGCCCGGCTACGAAGCCGAGAATCTGGTGAGATTTATGGATGGGAGAACATCGAGTTAATCTCCGATCGCAGCTTCGAGACCTGGATCGATGAATTCAAGCAGATCAAGGACAAACACCCGGAGGGAATCCTCATCGCCTCGATCATGGAGGAATACAACCGCGACGCCTGGCACGAGATTGTCGAACGTTGCCAGGATGCCGGCTGCGATTCCTTCGAGCTCAATATGTCGTGCCCCCATGGCTTGCCCGAGCGAAAGATGGGCGCGGCAATGGGTGAGAACCCTGACATCCTGAACGAAGTCTGCGGCTGGGTGATGGAGGTTGCTAAAAAACCCGTCTGGGCGAAGATGACGCCGAACGTCACTCACATCGAAGATCCTACTCGCGCCTCGCTTCGCGCCGGCTGCGATGGCATCGCCGCCATCAACACAATCCGTAGCGTGATCGGAGTCGATTTGGACACCTTACGTCCAGAACCGGCCGTCGAAGGCTACACCACGCCGGGCGGTTACTCCTGTCAGGCGGTGATGCCGATTGCTTTGCGAATGTGCATGGAAATCGCCAAAGTGATTCAGTCTGAATTTCCCGGCAGAACGTTGAGCGGCATCGGCGGCATCGAGACCGGCAACGATGCGGCCCAGTTCATTTTGTTGGGATGCGATACGGTTCAGGTCTGCACGGGCGTCATGAAGTTCGGC
>CAZJWY010000203.1:0-368 GCA_964549545.1 uncultured Planctomycetaceae bacterium
CCCACCTCAATATCATCATCTCGGGCGGTACCGGCTCGGGTAAAACCACGCTGCTCAACACGCTTTCGAGCTTCATTTCGAACGACGACCGCATCGTCACGATCGAAGACGCGGCCGAACTTCAGTTGCAGCAAGAGCATGTGGTGCGCCTCGAAACTCGCCCGGCCAACATCGAAGGCAAGGGTCGGATCAACGCCACCGATTTGGTTCGCAACTGTCTGCGTATGCGGCCCGATCGGATCATTATCGGTGAGTGCCGCGGTCCTGAAACGCTCGACATGCTCCAAGCGATGAACACCGGTCACGACGGCTCGCTCACCACTTGCCACGCCAACACGCCGCGCGACGCCATCGCCCGCTTGGAAACG
>CAZJWY010000203.1:378-3387 GCA_964549545.1 uncultured Planctomycetaceae bacterium
CATGGTGGGCGGCTTCGAAGTGCCGGCCCGCGCCATGCGTCAGCAGATCGCCAACGCGGTGGACCTGATCGTGCAGGCCACTCGCTGCCAAGGCGGGCCGCGCAAGGTGACCCACATCACCGAAGTCGTCGGCATGGAGCAAGACACGATCGTGATGCAAGACATTTTCAAGTACGTGCAGGAAGGCGTCGACGAGCGGGGCAGGGCGGTGGGCCACTTCATGGCCACCGGCATCCGCCCCGGCTTCATGAGCCGCCTCGAACAATGCGGCGTACGCCTCCCGGCCAGCACGTTCCGCGAACGAATCATGCTAAGAGACTAAAAAGCAAGGAGCAAGGAGCGAGGAGTAAGAGTTGCCAGCCGCTTGCGGCTCAGCTCCTGACACCTGATCCCCGACACCTGACACCTAGATATACCCATGTCACCCATCATCATTTATCTCGCTGTCTTCTTCGGAGTCGCCGCGACGATCGGCGCCTTGTCGTTCATCATGAGCGGCGATAAGGAAGACGAAGTCGCCGAGCGCCTGAGCGTCCTTACCGGCGGCAAAAAGGTTCTCAAAGGCGATGCCAATCAATACAAAGAGCTGCTCGCCGCAATGAAGTCGGAAGAGCAGACCGGCGGGTTCGAAAAGTTTGTTACCCGTTATTTGAATCTGCGATTGCTGTTCGATCAGGCCGACGTTCATTTCCCGATTGCGCAGTTCCTGATGATCTGCGGTGGCCTTGCGGTGGTTGGCCTGATGTTGCCGTCGCTCGCGGGCTTTAACATCATGCTCGGCCCCGTCATGGCTCTGTTTTTCGCCCTGCTGCCGCTCCTTTGGCTCCTCTTCCGCCGCAAACGACGGATGAAGAAATTCGCCGCTCAACTGCCCGAAGCGCTCGAGCTGATTGCTCGCGCCCTGCGGGCCGGGCACAGCCTCGCGGCCGGGTTCAACCTCGTGGCCAACGAAATGTCCGCGCCAATCGGCGGCGAGTTCAGCCGCACGTTCGAAGAACAAAACCTCGGCAAGCCGCTTGAAGAAGCGCTCAACGACCTCGTGAAGCGTATTCCCAACCTCGACCTCAAGTTCTTCGCCACGGCGATCATCCTGCAGCGCCAGACGGGTGGCGACCTTGCCGAGATTCTCGACAAGATCGGCCACCTGATCCGCGAGCGCTTCAAGATCTGGGGCCAGGTTCAAGCCCTCACCGGCGAAGGCCGCCTCTCCGGCATCGTGCTCCTGGCGCTGCCGCCGGCGCTCTTTGTGGTCGTTTACCGCATGAACCCAGAGTACCTGATGCTGCTCTTTACCGACCCACTGGGCAAGAAGATGCTCATCGGCGGCATTGTTTCGCAGTTACTAGGTGCCTTGATGATCCGCAAAATCGTGAATATCCGTGTCTAGTAGGTCAGGCTTTAGCCTGACACATAAGGAATAAAGAATCTCGTCAGGCTAAAGCCTAACCTACGGTGAACCCCATGACGCTCATTTTTGCCACCCTCATCAGCATGCCGCTTCTGACCAAGTGCGCCATTTTTGGCGGCGTGGCTTGCGGTGCATGGCTGTTGCTCGACCTGTTGTCGAAAACCAAACCGCGCGCCGAAGCGCGGCTGGAAGATATCCGCGACCCCAACCGCCGTCGCAACGAAGGTCCCCGCGGCGTCACCAAGCGCTCGGCGGGCATCGGCCGGTTGCTCGAGAAAGCCTCGCCCAGCATGGCCAAGCCGCTTCAGCCCAAGACCGAAGAAGAGGTCGGCAAGCTGCGCGCCAAGTTGAACTACGCTGGCTTCCGTACGGAAACCGCTCCGAGCATCTTCTTGGGACTCAAGTTCATGTGCCTTGTTCTGGGCTTCCTGGCGGGCGGCGGCGCGATGCTGCTAAGCAAGGGGTGGACCAGCGAGGCAGGCATGTACACGGTCGGCATCGGCGGGCTCGCCTTTTACCTGCCCGATCTCGTGCTCAAGCTGATTACCAAGAGCCGCCAGGACAACATCTTCTTTGGCCTTCCCGACGCGCTCGACCTGATGGTCGTGTGCGTCGAAGCGGGCCTCGGCCTCGACCAGGCGATGCGCAAGGTCAGCGAGGAGATGAAGAAAACGTTCAAAGTGATCGCTGAGGAGTTCGGCCTGTGCAATTTGCAGTTGCAGATGGGGCGTGCGCGTAACGAAGTGCTCCACGATCTGGGAGCTCGCACTGGCGTTGATGATCTCAAGGCGTTGGCCGCGATCCTGATTCAAGCTGACAAGTTCGGCTCGAGCGTGGCCCAGGCGCTCCGCGTGCAAAGCGACTCGATGCGGACCCGCCGCCGTCAGATGGCCGAAGAGAAGGCTGCCAAGACCGCGGTGAAGCTGATTTTCCCGCTGGTGCTGTTCATCTTCCCGGCGATCTTCATTGTGCTCGTCGGCCCAGCCGCGATCACGATGGTCAACGAGATGTTCCCCGCGATGAACGGCAGCAAGTAAGCGGGAAGCAAGAACAAATGTGCGCACAAAAAAGTGGCGTTGGCTTCCAAGCCAACGCCACTTGCATTTGCTACGTTTCAACAATCACACAGCCGCTCGCGGCTTAGCGAAATGACTCAACCGCAAACGCTACAATCTCCACGGCTCCTCATCGAATTGCCCCGACCCCAGCCGCATAGCTCGCCTAGCGCCGCCGCCAAACTGGCGCGAGTAGCATGCCCATTAACATGAGCACCGCCGTAGTAGGCTCCGGTACCACGCCGCCATCCAGGCTGCCCGATCCAGGTCCACCAACCATGTCGAATGTCGCCGGACGAGCGTTAGCAAAGGTTCCACCACTATCGAGTATCGCTTCACGGTAACCAGCATAGAACGTGCCATAGAGCCCCGGGGTACTCGAGCTACCGAATTGAGCGCGCCATTCGGCATATTGCAGCGTTCCAACCGTGCCGCCGATGCCGTCATTGGCCAACGCATTCGTGGTACCTTGGTTCTTACGCCAAATAACATAGTCCGCAGTGTTGACCACTCCATCATTGTTATAATCGCCAGACTCGGTAAATA
>CAZJWY010000203.1:3397-8529 GCA_964549545.1 uncultured Planctomycetaceae bacterium
TAGTGTCTCCGTCATGCATGGCAGTAACGATCCCTGTTACTGGATCGTATTCGATGCTCAAGCGGTGCCAGCCAGAAGCAACCTCGCTTAGATCATAGGTTTTCATGACCTGCCATTCGTTATCGCTGGCGATACTATCTCCACTATCGCCGAAGTCGACCAATTCAAGCAGCGTCTTACTTGTTGGGCTGCCGCCGTTGTAGTTCTCCACCCGCTCGATTAACCAGCCGAAGCCGGTGCTTGAGTTGGTGCTGCTCGTAACGGTATTTAATCCTGCCGGGTTTGGCGTTCCAAAAAAGCCGTCTGTGGTGCCAATTCCATAGGCGGTCACTTCGTAATCTTGGGTGTCCGTAGCAGAAGTCGTGCCAAAAGGTCCGGTTTGAATGTACGCATACAGATCAAATTTGCGTACAAGCTCTTTGGAATAGATCGCGTTCCCACCTCCCGACTCGTCGTACGCGATAATTGCCTTGCCACCTTGGGGCGAAGCCGCAATCGCACTCGGATTAAGGACATTTCCGTCAGCGTTGGTCGGGTCGATCGCACGCGGCATGATGAACGACGCGTAGTACTGCGTAACCTCGTCTTCCAGCCCGAGCGAGTCCACGTTCGGAAGGTTGTGGACGGCAACAACCGGCATATTTGTTTCATTCGATGCGCCAGGCGTAACTGGCAAAACGCCGAAATCATAACCATTGTTGTTCGTATCAAGGCCGTTCCGATAGCGGGCGACTGAGGACACCTTATTATTGGGCGAAGCCAGATCGAATGACAGAGTCTGTCCCCACACGCCGCCCGCAGTTTGGGCGAGTTGTTCGGCCGTCAGATTCGCCCGCTCGGTTCCCCGGAATGTTTCGTCCGCAATCGCGTCTATCAGCGTATTTGCCGTGTCGCGCAACTCCATCACATAGTTAGCGTTCGTCGAGTTGACGCCATCAGGAAACAGGTCTAATCCACCCGTGTCGAATCCATCGGTCGGTGTGAAATTCACATTGGCCACTCCCGATGAACCGATGACATAGTATCCTCCACCCAGAATCGATTGGCTCGCCGGAATCGTGTAGGTCTTCGTACCCGCTGGCAAGCCGAAGTTCGTGCCGATTTGCTTCGTGGTCAATGTCCAGCCGCTGATATCTATTGCGCTTGTTCCAGCATTGTAGAGTTCGACAAACTCCCTCTGATCCGGATTGACTTGTCCGGAAGACGCCGTGCGCTGATCATCCACATATTCATTGATCGTGATCTGCGCCACAGCACTCGACACGATCATGAATACAATTGCCCCTGCTACTCCACTCGAAATCCTTCGGATGGCTCTCATAGATAGGTGCTCCCAGATTCGATAAACACAGGCCAGATTACGCCCGCCATGCTGGCCCAAACGCCATCAATCTAGCTATGCACTGCATCGGAAGCAACATTTTTTCGAGATTCAACTCCACATTTGCGCATCGACGCGAAAGATAAACCGAAAGCGAAGAAAACAAGATTGCTCGGAGTACATGCCAGACCCAGGCTTATTTCGACGCTGCGCGATTTCAGTACACGAGCGGACCCTCAACTCGACTTCGCATCCGTTCTATTACCATAGTGATGGTTGGCCTCTCCTGATCCACTGCTCAACTCACACTGCTGCGACCAGGTCTCATGAGCGGAAGCCCTGCGCCTAATTTGCGCTTACCCGATATTTCTCACCGCGAAACGCGCTTTTCAAGTTTGCTCGATTGGCTACAATCGGTAGTGTTTCGTACTTCTCATCAGGCGCTCGATTCCTAATCAGGGGCTAACCAAGCGATGGGCCTTCCTACTTCGCAACCGCTCCGTTCGGTCAACCGTAGGCGTGGATTCACACTTGTCGAACTGCTTGTGGTGATAGCCATTATTGGCATCCTGGTAGCGTTATTGCTTCCCGCCATCCAGGCTGCCCGCGAGGCCGCCCGCCGCATGAGCTGCCAGAGCAACATGCACAACCTGGCTCTGGCGGTCATGAATTATGAGAACGCTCGTAAGGGCTTTCCTCAAGCTACGACGGCAGAACCAAACGACGGTGAAGCCTGGAACAGCATTCGAGACAACAATGATAACTTCAAGTACAATATTGAGCGAGGTTTCAGCTGGATCGTGCGAGTCCTGCCTCAGTTTGAAGAGCAGGCGCTGGCCGACCAGTTCAAGCTCGATAAGAACCAGATATATGACAATCCGGAGAATGATCTGATTAATGCCGGTAACCCGCAAGCCGCTCAACCGGGATCTTTGCTTTGTCCTTCCGACAATGCTCGGGGGCGGCAGTATCAGTCGACAGCGATCAACGCCTACGGCCTGATTTTCGGCAAAACGAATTACGTCGGTTACGTCAGCCCCGTTCATGTTGTTTGCATGCGGACTCATCCTGGCGCTTTCACGAATGAGCCTACCAAGCTCTCTTGGATTGCCGACGGTACGAGTAAGACTCTCATGCTATCTGAAGTTCGTACTCGAGATACGCCGCGTGATTCACGTGGCGTCTGGGCGGCCGCATGGACGGGTGGCAGCCTTATTGCCTACGACATGCACCCTGCCAACGCGGCCTTCAGCGCTGCCGAGGCTGGCTGTGGCCCTGTCCCCCATACTCGCAATATGAGGTATCGGCCTTACACATACACGGGTATCGATCCGCTAACGCCAAACAGCATACCCATCGGCAATGAAGACAAGATTCACGAAGCCCCTGTAACGGAAGCTGCTGCTGCCCGTTTGGATAATATGCCCGCCGCGGTCGACAACGGCACATGGACTGGCGCGGCCCCACGTAGCATGCATCCCGGCGGTGTGAACGCGGCGAACTGTGATGGCAGCGTCCGTTTTATCGAAAACGAAATCGATCAGTTTTTGATGGCTCGCCTGGTCAGCATCAACGACGGCCAGGGCGAACAAGCAGGCCAATTAGCCTATTAAAGGACTAAGGACGGGAATTGATCGAATGAAATCTGCAATCGTCTTCGGAATGATCGGCCTCGGTGCCTTGCTCTTGGTTTTGAGCGCTGCGTGGAGTTCGCTGCAACCCGGCACCTCGTCGTGGACCAACGAGAAAGACCAAGAGTTGAGCAAGGCCAGCGATGCCATGCATTTGCTGACCGCCAAAATCGCCAGCGCCGAGTCCCGCCCGACCAACATGCACGGTGGCTTGGACCTACCCAAGGCCAAGGCCGATCTTGCCGTCCTGGTCGAAGAGAACAAGCGACTCATGGGCGAGTTCAAAGGTATCCAGTCCAAGCCCAATACAATCGCCTGGTTCATGAAATGGTCCGGCATCTCCCTCGCTATTCTTGGCATTATTGGTTGGTATGCCGTTAACCAGTCCAACTAGGCCTACAGTCTTGCGAAGGAAAGCTCTGCAACGGAAATCCGGCGAACAACACCCTGTGATTGCCGCGACGCACGTTGCCGGAGTAAAATACTCATATGGCGACGCAGCAACCCAGCGATGCGGAAGTCTTTCAGCTTTTCCTTGCCGAGCAAGTAGCGACTGGTGGAAGAGCTAAGTCTCCTGAAGAACTGGTCCGTCTTTGGCGCGAGCGCGCGGCCGAGAAAGACCAGGCTCTCGAAGCTCTTCGCGAAGGCATTGCCGATATGGAGGCCGGCCGCGTCCATCCTTTCGCCGCGGTCAATGAGGAGATTCGTCGGAAGCACGGTTGGGCTTCTAACGAATGATCTATGAGCTGATCTACACCGACCGAGCGAAACGCGACCTCCTCGCAGCCACGAATGCTATCGCTGAAAATGCTCCTGAGGCTGCGGAGCGCTGGTTTGCAGGATTTATCGCTGCTCTGGCCTCTCTTCGCGAGCGGGCGACTGTCTTTTCTCTGGCTCCGGAAAGCCAAAATTGCTCGATTGAAGTTCGACAGTTCATTTACCGAACCAAAAGCCGTCGTGCAAACCGCGCGCTATATACGATACGTGGATCAACGGTGGTCATCTTGGCAATCCGTCGTCCTGGTCAGGATTTGCTTACCGACGATGAATTGCGGCAATCGATTGTCGAAATCGATTGAATCGTAACAGCCGGTTGGTCGGCAATATCGATCGCGACTCGCACTTCCGTGCCATTCGGCAAAACAATCGGTTGTTTCGGCCTCAACACGCCATCTTCGTAAACTGCGTCAAACTGAAGTGTCACGTTGATATTCCGCGGGGACAAGCTTCGCCAGTATCATTGTACTCGGATCGCCTGAATGCGACAGATCGATGGAACGGGTGAAATATGGATAGAGAACCTTCCAACCGCGGCCTCGCCCTGGTCTACGCGCTCACCATCTTCACCAGCGCCTTCCTCCTCTTCCAAATCCAGCCCATGATCTCCAAGGCCATCCTGCCTTGGTTCGGTGGCACGCCGGCGGTGTGGACGATCTGCCTGCTCTTCTTTCAATCACTCCTGTTCGCCGGCTACGCCTACGCCCACTTTACCAACCATTGGCTTCATCCTGGCAAGCAAGCGCTCGTTCACGTCGCGCTGCTCCTTGCCGCGATTGTTGTCATTGCGGTATTGAGAGTCGTTCCCGGAGCAAACCTCCAGCCGAGTGGCGATGCCGATCCCACGCGTGCGATCTTGATGATCCTCGCCATTACGATTGGATTGCCGTATCTCGTGCTCTCGGCGACCGGTCCGCTGCTGCAAGCGTGGTTCGCCCGCTCGTTTCCCGGCCGCACCCCGTATCGGCTCTATGCACTGTCAAACGTCGGTTCGTTGTTGGCGCTGTTGACGTACCCGTTCGTCTTCGAGCGCAAGTTCGATCTGGCTGGTCAGGCAGGCCTGTGGTCCGCCGGCTTTGTTCTCTTCGCCTTGTTCTGCACCGTCGCCGCCTGGCGCGTAACAAAAGTAGGTCAGGTTGTGCCTGCTATTAAACCCTCGCCCTCTGGGAGAGGGCAGGGTGAGGGCGCCTTGAACTCCGCCGCAATCGCCGAGCCAGATGTCGAAGGCGTCATGGTGAACGACGCCGCCCAGCCCGTGCCCGTCGAACCAACCGCCGGCCACTTCCTCCTCTGGCTCCTCCTGCCGGCATTCGCTTCGATCGTGCTCATGGCCACGACGAACCATATCTCGACCGATGTCGCCGTCGTGCCGATGCTCTGGATCGTGCCGCTCGCCCTTTACC
>CAZJWY010000204.1:0-5468 GCA_964549545.1 uncultured Planctomycetaceae bacterium
GCCAAACATGGCCACTCCGAGCAGTGGCCATGGCACCCAAAGGCTCATTGGTTGCACAGTTATCATTAGTGAAGATTAGTGTTCCTGTGTCCTCCTGGATCTCTTCTCCGTGCCCTCTGTGTCTCCGTGGTTATTCTGAAAATCGGAAAGTTATTATTGAGTCGTTCCCTACGGCGATTTGATCGTAATTGCCGCCAGTCCGATGACGACGCCTGCGATGTTAATGATTGCGATCAAAAGGCCTACTCCCCAGAGCGTGCGGCTAGGATCGTCATTTGGAGTTTTTGGTTGCGATTTGTCGCGAGTCCTGCTTTCCACGACGCCACAAACCCAGCTCCAGTGGAGCATAACGTGCAGTAGCACGGCCCCCGCCAGGAATGACAAAATGCCAAACCGAAAGCGACTCCATTCGTTGTAGGACTTCGACCAGAGTTGCCAGCCTTCCGCTCGGGTGCCAGGAGGAAACACGAACTCCAAAATGACGGAGCAAATGCAAAGCGCGACAAATAGCAACAGGAGAACTGCATCCAAAAGGAAATTAACATCTGTCCGCGTGATTTTTCGCGACATGGGGTGGTACGATCTTGAGAATGAAATTAGTGTTTGTCTGCCGTGCGCGTGGATGGGTGCGTCTGGCTCTGGCCTTCTCTGCACACTTGTTCGTGAAGCGTTGTGGCGTGTGAGGGGTGACAGAATGGGCACGAGCTCGCCGGGGCTGCTCCGCGCAGATCACCCGCGCCACGGGCAATCGAGATGACGCCCGTGGCCACGATGCACCACGCGGCAAGTTGAAGGAGACGGGCGCGCGTCGCGATGCTGATCAGCGTGGCCCCGCAACCGGCGAGCAGCATGAGCGGCAGCGTGCCGGCGCCAAACGTCGTCATGATGAGCCAGCCACGCAGGACATCGCCAGAAGCAGCCGCCACGGCCAGAAAGCCGTAAACCAATCCACACGGAATGAATCCGGTGAAGACGCCAGCCAGTAGCGCGCTCAATTTATTGGGGGAGAGCAACAGCGACTTCAGCCAGCTAGCGGCCGCACACGAGCTCGGCGCGATCCAGCCTGCTTTCAGTCGAGGGAGTATGCCCACCGTTGTTAGACCAAGCACAACGAGCACAATGCCACCAACAACCGCGAGAAGTCCTTGCGCACTGGTGGCCAGCCACGTCCATTGGCTGAGCCACATGCCGGCAAAAGCGGATAAGGCTCCCATGAACCCGTAAGTGCTCAACCGGCCAACGCTAAAAAATAGCTGTCGCCGAAAATTATGCGATAGATTGTGGCTTGGAGCGCCGAGCGCAATCGCCAGCGGGCCGCACATGCCAAGGCAATGCGAGGATCCTAACAAACCGCCGAAAAAAATGAGGGGCAATTCGGTCATAAGGCCACTTGAGTTTCGCGCTCGGCGTCGATTCGAAGTGCATGGGAATCCATCGGCAGTGCTTCTTGCAATTCCAGATTGGGCTCACACTCGACCATCGATGGCGAGGGAGTATCTGTCAGTTCGGAAAAGTGATTGAGTCGCAACGAATTGGTGACAACGAAAACGCTGCTCACGACCATCGCGATTCCCGCCCAGATCGGATTGAGATGCCCGCTAACTGCGAGGCCGATCCCCACAATGTTGTAGATAAACGCCCAGAATAAATTCTGGCGAATGATCTGCGTCGTTTTCCGAGCCAGCAGAATGGACCAGGGAATCTGTGCGAGATTGTTCGACAGCAGGCACATCGACGCCGAGTCGCGCGACAGATCCGCCCCGCAGCCCATCGCGATGCCGATGTCCGCGGCGGCCAGGGCCGGGGCATCGTTGATGCCGTCGCCGACCATCCCGACAACATTTCCTCGCCTGCGCGCGGCATGGATGGCAGCCAGCTTGTCGGCCGGTAACTGCTCCGCGACCACTTTCGTCGCAAATCTTTGCTCGAGCCATGCCGCACGCCTGGCGTTGTCGCCTGTCAGCACCACCGTTTGCACGCCAAGGCGCTGGCAATCGGCCATCGCATGCTGCGCTTCGGGCCGTAATTGCTCTCGAAGAACGAAAACCGCCTGAACGCGATCGCCCCAGCCGAGGTACGTTAGCGATGAACTTTCTTGAAACTGAGTGACGCAGTTTGCCAGCGAACTGGGAATAGCAAGAAAAAAATCCTTCATCATTCGCCGGCTGCCCAAATAGACGATCTCCGTTCCCAAGCGCATCCATAGGCCCTTGCCGGGAATCGTCGTGACGGCGGCAGTCGCAGCGCCGCCGATCTCGCCGCCTGCATATTTGCGAATGGCCTGCGAAAATGTGTGATTCGACGCCCCGGCAAGCAGCGCGGCTCGTTCGAGCACTTCCTCGCGGTTGGTTGATTCAGCGACGAGCACGGCCTCCACTTCCGCTTCCCCGCTCGTAAGCGTGCCGGTCTTATCGAAAAACAAGGATTGAACACGGGCCAATTGTTCAAGCGCCTGGCCATTGCGAAACAGGATATGGTTGCGAGCCGCACACCCCAGCGCCGTCCAAATCGCCATGGGCGTCGCCAGAGCAAACGCGCATGGGCAAGCAATCAAGGCAACCGCCAGGCCGGAAAGAATTCCGGCGTCGATCCCCCCGGCTTGCCCGCGATACCAGGCGGTCCCCAGCGCAATGACCGCCACTACGGGAACAAACCATGCGGCGATCTGGTCGGCCAATCGTTGGAACCGCCCCGGAGCCAAACGGGCCCGGCGAACCATATCGAGCATGCGTGAAACCGTTTCATCGCCGCTGGCGGCCGTCACAACCACCCGCAAGTCGCCATCTACGTTGAGTGTGCCGCCGAAAACAGAGTCGCCTGGCACTTTAAGTATCGTTCGGCTTTCGCCCGTTAAGATCTGCTCGTCGATCTCGGCCGTCCCGAATTCGATCCGCCCGTCGATCGCAAACCGCTCCCCGGCCAGCACGCGAACGGTATCGCCAACGCGAACACTTTCGCGAGGTTCATCCTTGACCATATCTCCAGAAACCACGTGGACCAATGGCGGGAGCAGCTTCGTCAATTCGTCAAGCGATTGATTCATCTTCAACCGGCCGCTCGCTTCGAACCATTTCCCGAGCGTCAAAAACGCCAGCACAACGCAACCGACCTCGAAATAGATGCGCCCTTCGCCTCGCACCACGCTCACAATCGAATAAGCGAACGCGCTGACAACCCCCAACAGAACCAGCAGGTCCGCCGTAATCATTGCCCGCCGTACGGCCTGGTACGCATTGGCCAAGAGCGGACCGCCCAGCAGAACGAATACGGGAATGGCAAAGAGCAGCGTCGCATAGCGAAATAATTCGTCGAGCGCGCCCGCAAAGGCGGTGGTCTCGCTGACGTGCGAGCCATATACGTCGCGGCTCCACAGCGCCATGCTGAACGCCAATACGTTCATCGTGCAGAACGTGGCGAAGCCCAGCCGCAACAGCAACTGGTGTGCATGCCCCTCCGAACTCTCGGCGGCAAGAATTCCGGCCGCGAATCGGCATCCGCCACAACAGTAAATTGGCTCAAAACCCGCTGCGAGCGAGGCTCGGATCAGCCGTCGGCCGGGTATTGGCAGCCCACAGTAGTCACACGACAGTACCGAGTCGGGTTCGTTGTTCACTGCGGCTTGAAGACAGACGTCTGAAGATCGGGAAACAGGTAGGCGGTCACGTAGTAAATGGCGAAGATCCAGAACAGCAGCCAGATCAGCCGCACGTACCAGGGAATGCGATTACCCACATAGGTATGGAAGCGATTTTCAACCACGGCCGAAGTGTTTTCGGGCTGTTGAGGTGGCTGGGATTCGACAGGCTGGTTCATCGCTTGCGTTCCTCGCAGATCGTGCGCGAATTGTAATGCTCGGATTCGTCCAATTGTTGCTCTCTTTCGAGCATCGTGTACTTAGGTCCTTCGATATCGCGGAACATGCCGTTGGCGGCCGCCCACCCGAACAAAAACAGGAAGCCAAAACTGGCTAGTAGATAATTCATGATCGGCGTCAGCGCAAACACGCCGTCGGGATCGCCCCACACGATCTTCACAAGCTGGATGAATTTTTCCGCGAAGCCCAGCAGGCAGCCAACAATAATCAGGGTCGCAAGAACCGTGACGGTCCAAAACTGCACCAGCGATTGTTTCGGTCTGACGTTTTCAGTGGCCATGGAATTTACTCGAGTGGGTTCGCCATCATCTGGTCGATAGGTTCGAACTTCTCATAAAGTGGGTAGCTTTCCAACCACGAGCCGAGCCATTGCACATACAAGATCAAGGCCAAGCCGCGCTTGTTGGGCTTATCGGGAGCACCGTCGAATAGCCAAGGGTACCTGGGCATCGGCGATGCGGTGGAAACAGACGGTGGATCAAAGAAATGAACGGCATGCCAATCGTTACCACGCCGGCCACCTTCGCGGCTCAAATCCGGCCCAACACGCCGCGTGCCAAACATCACGGGCCTTTGCAGCTCATTCTGGTATTCGATCGTGGTCGAGACCGGCCCCCATCGCTGGCTCTCGTTCGACACCGGCCGCACGAATTGACTGTGGCAATGCCAGCACCCTTCGCCAACATAGATCGAACGCCCTAGCCGAAGCATATCGGCACAGTTTTGCTCCGTTGCCTTGCCCACATGCTTCTCAAACTCCGCCGGATAACGCAGGCTGAGATCCTCGAACTGGTACATCAGGTTTTGGCTGACTTCCTGCTCAGCCGTTTTCTCGGGCAAGTGGCGGTACATCAAGATCGGCACAACCGCGTTCGATAAGAACGCGAATAGGAAGAACCCCAAACCGCCAATCAACAGTACGCCGGATTTCTTTTCGAACATAGGTATCTATCAATCAAAAAACGCCGCGAGCGACTAACTCCCAGACAAGGCGCTGCCAGCCGGAGCCTGGTAACCCGTCGACGATATTGCCGTGGCACGTCCTCTGGACAACTGCCACGTTTTCCACAAGTTGTAGACGAAACATATTTGACCGCCGATGATCGTCAGCCCGGCGAATACGCGCACGATCCAAAACGGTTGCGAAACGACAACCGAGTTATCCCAAGGTTGCAGCGAAACCCAATAAAATCCCTGAAACAACCCGGCCAGAGTCAAATCGCCCACCATCACGATGATTCCCACCGTCGAGAGCCAGTAGTGCCACTCGCAAAGATCGCGGCTATACCATTCGTGCTTCAGCAATCGCGGGAACAGATAAGTCATCATGCCAAAGAGCCACATCGAAAATACGCCGAACATTACCAGGTGTGCATGACCAACCACCCAATCAGTAAAGTGAATGACCTTCTGAAACGTAAGCGTCACTTGCATCGAGCATTGCAAGCAGGTGACGAAATACAGAACCATTCCCGTGTAGAACCACCGAATGGGCAAGTTGGTAAGGAGCGAACGCCCCGAACCCCAAATCGTGCCGAAGAAGTTGATGATAACCGTGGTCACGACCAACTCCACCGCCACCGTGGAGACGATT
>CAZJWY010000204.1:5478-8360 GCA_964549545.1 uncultured Planctomycetaceae bacterium
GAGACGATTGCTCCGTACTGCAGAAACATCGGGATCGGCGTGTAGAGGAAGTGGTGAATGCCATTAAGCGGATAGAAGAACGCCAATCCCCAGAATCCAACCAGCGACAGACCGTGACTCCAAACTGGCTTCTTCAGCAGAATGGGCACGAAGTAATACATCAAGCCCCAACCAAGCGGCGTGACGAATAAACCGACCAAGTCATGAATAAACAATCCGCCCACGGCGCCGGCGCTCGTCCCAGAGACAAAGTACTGCGGAATGAAATTCCCCATGGCGTAAGTCAGAAACGTCCAAACAAACGCCGCCAGGAAGTACCACAACGAAACGTACAAAGGTCCTTTCGTGTGCGAAATCGGTCCGATGAAGTTGATCGCGACAAGGAGCAAGCCGGCCAGCGCCAACGGATCAATCCAAACCGGCGTTTCGCCCCATTCGACTCCCTGTGCTTGCCCCGCCAAAATGCCGACGGCTGTGCTGATCACGACGACTTGCCAGGCGACGAAAATGAAATAGGACAACGGCCGGCTCATTACCGGACGTAGCGTCAGCCGCGGAATCGCCCAATGCAACGCTCCCAAGAAGCAGTTCGCGAGGAATCCGTAGGCGATCGCGTTGGTATGGACCATTCGCCATCGTCCGGGCGATAGCCACTCGATCCCTTGCAGCGCGTTCCAATGCACTAACTGCAAGGCCATTAATAGCCCGCCCGCCATCGAGATGAACAAATAGCTCAGCCCCGCGAGGAAGTACCAAATGACCAATTGCTCGCAGACTAAATCGTCGTGCTGTGGAAGTTCGCTGGCAGTGCTTTGCGTATCAGATTTACTCATCGGTTTGCTCCATCGGTCGGCGATACGCCACGAAATCTCCCAGCGGGTAGACCAAGACCATCGTCCAGCCAAACACGAGGTGAGTCAGCAAGGCTACCCAGGGCGGTACGCGATGGATGATGTAATTTTCCGGCGACATCCGCACCAGAGCCGGCTGCAGCCACGACAACACCCCGTAGTACATGACCACCCAAATGATGATTGCCGCAATGCTGGCGATCATCATTCGCTTCACAAAGCCGCCGTTCGCGCCCCACTTTGTCAGCGCCAGATAGATGGGAATACCGAGCAACATGCCGGTCCCCAAATACAGGCAGCAACCGATCGCCAGTGCCAAGCCGCTGTCCAGCTCCAGCGCCCGATCTCCCAAAGGAAACGTGAGATAAACACGGATCAATTCCAGCGGATACTGTCCCACGAGCACGGAGCCCACAATGTTGAATAGCAAACTGCTCATCGCACCGAAGATGCCCAGCATGAAGCCGGTCGTCGCATAATAAGCCGCGTAGTATCCGTGTGGCTGAAACGGCGCGACTTCCGCAGTCGCTAACTCGGCTTCCAATTGCTGGACTCGGTCCGACAACTGGCTCAGTTCGCGTTGTTTTTCCTCAAGTGTCGCCATAAGACTCGATCAAAAGAGCAGGAATAAGCGTCTCACCGTCGACGAAATAAAGTTAGGACCAAGGAGTTCACGAGGCCGTTGTGTCGAGCTTTTCGATCGCTGCCGCCTTCGGCACGGCATCGGCCTCCACCGGCTTCTCAGGAGGCTGCGGCGCCGGCTGGCCTGCCGGAGTGGCGGCGGGCACCTGGATCGGCGGCAGGCCGTTCCGGCGTCGTTCGCCCATATCGCGAATGAAATGAACCAGGTGCCAAATATTCTCAGGCGACTTCTCGAAAATGTTCGCAAAGCTGGGCATCGGCGTGCCATTGATACCAACATAGATCCGCCGATACAGATCGATCGGACGACCACCGCCGTGGAACATTCCAGATGTCAGATCGGCCGCAGCCGCCTTATGCCCCCAAACATCGCTGCCGACTTCGAGCCCGCCAAAAGTTCCACCGCGACCATCCAACCCGTGGCATTTGTTGCAAGCTTGAGCCGCGAACAACTCCTTGCCCTTGGCAATCGATTCGGGCGTAAATGGCGGCATCGTCGTCGCCGGCATCACGGCTTGCAGTTGAGCTTGCTTCCAAGGATCAACGACCGATTGAACAACCGCGCTCACGCCCTCTTCGGGAAGCTCCAGTTCTTGCTCGGCCAGCATCGCGAGCTCGCGCTCGAGCTGCCCGCGCTGGGAGAGGAAAATGACGTAGTCGACGACCGCCTCGACCTCGTCCGGCGCCAGTTCGGCAAACGACGGCATCGATGTTCCCGTCACGCCCCGACGAATCGTGCGAATCAGATCAGATCGCCGGGGCCGCGAGCCAAGAGGCGTCGATACAAATTTGAAAATGCCTTTCGTGTAATCCCGCGGCAGCGGCTTGAGATACTGGGCAACCGGCCCCGCCCCATCGCCATTGACTCCGTGACAAGCTTCACAGCGCCGCGCGAAAATCTCCGCCCCCTGCTCTAGCCGATCAGTCGAGAGTTCCGCCCCCGGCAATGCCTTGGGCGCTAGAGGGCTGCCAGACAAGGTTGCTACCTCTTTCGCAATCTTGTCCTGAAGCCCCTGCATCAACTTCTTGTCTTCCTCGGTCTCCGCCGCAGAAGCCAAAGCGCTGACACTAGCACCAGGCGTAAACCGCGGGGGCTCCGAGGGAGCGCAACCAAGAATGTTAAAAGCAACGATCCCCCCTACGAAACAAGCCACCAAGCGAGCTCGGCGACTCCTATCTTTGTTTGCCCTACCCATGCACTTTCATCCCGAGAACAGCTCTAGCAACAATCGAATCCCAACAAACAGCCGATGCGTAGCTCAGGGAGCGACTCAAAAATAACTTCCCTATTTCTGGAATAACCACAGAGGCACAGAGGCACAGAGGTCACAGAGAAAAATACAGGAGGCAAGAGCACTCATCTTCGCCAATTCCCACTGATGATTGATT
>CAZJWY010000205.1:0-8341 GCA_964549545.1 uncultured Planctomycetaceae bacterium
CGACCGGCAAACGCGAGTTTCAATTCCAGAAGGGGCCGATCTTCACGCAGATTTTGCTGGCAGACGAGATCAACCGGGCAACGCCGAAGACGCAATCGGCCTTGCTGGAAGCGATGCAGGAGCGATCGGTCAGCATTGCGGGGAAGGTCAACAAGCTCAAAGAACCATTCTTTGTGATGGCGACGCAGAACCCGATCGAGCAGGAAGGGACGTATCCCCTGCCCGAGGCGCAGCTCGACCGGTTCTTCTTCAAGCTGGTCGTCGGTTATTCGAGCCGCGAGGAACTGAATACAATTATTGAGCGCACGACGAAGGGCGTGCATGTGGTGGCTGAGAAAGTGATGGATGGCGCGGAGATCGTGCAGTGGCAGCAGTTGGTGCGAGAGGTAATCCTCGCTCCGCACGTGCAAGACTATATAGCCCGACTGACGCTGGCGACGCACCCGGACGGACCGTTTGCGGTGCCGATTACGAATCAGTACTTACGCTGGGGGAGCAGCCCGCGCGGCGCGCAGACGCTCACGCTGGCCGCAAAGGTGCGGGCACTGTTAGGCGGGCGATATAACGTCAGCTTCGAAGACGTACGGCGGGTGTTCCTGCCGGCGATGCGACATCGGGTGATTCTTAACTTCGAGGCGGAGGCGGAAGGGATCGATCCGGATAAGGTTTTGCTGGAGGTGCTGGAGAAGGTGCCAGAAAAGGCGAGCGATAGTTAAGGTCGCATGCTTATCAACGACGAAAATCATGGCGAGAACAAAAGACCATGAAGTTGGCCTGGAGCGCCAACACGATTTTCGGAGTCTGTGAAGTGGGTATTCCTTTTGCTTCCGGCGATGGTGGCGATAGTGGCTTTGTTGTTGATGTTTTTTCGGCGGTGGATTGTTGGCGAGTGATTCGGCTTGGCGGCCAACGCCAATACTACGTATGTCGACAGTTGAATCAAATCTTTTGCCGCCGGAGTTGATGGCTCAGTTGGAGCGGCTAGAGCTGGTCACGCGTAAAGTATTTCGCGGCCGAATGAAAGGCGAGCGGCGGAGCAGGCGGAAGGGGCAGAGTGTCGAGTTTGCCGATTTTCGGCAGTATGTACCGGGGGATGATCTGCGGTCGCTTGATTGGAACCTCTACGCGCGGCTCGACAAGCTCATCATAAAACTGTTCCTGGAAGAAGAGGACCTGCACTTCTTCACGCTCATCGACGCCAGTTTGTCGATGGATTTTGGGTCGCCCACCAAGCTGCAGTATGCCAAGCAGTTAGCCGCGGCGCTGGGGTTTGTCGGATTGATTCGCACAGATCGAGTGCGGATCGAAACGCTAGGACAAGACCCTCACCAGCAAGGTCCCGTGCTACGTGGACGACGAAGCGTCTGGCGAATGCTGGATTATCTGGATGGCATCCAAGCCGGCGAATCGACGTCGCTCGCACAAGGCGTGAAAAATTTCTGTATTCGCAACACCGGCAAAGGAATCGTCGTCCTGATTTCCGACTTGATGGATAAGAATGGCTACGAAGCAGCGCTGCGATACCTAGTGTCGCGGCAGATGGATGTCTATGTGATTCATGTTTTGAGTCAGGAGGAGCTTGATCCAGATGTAAAGGGGGATTTGAAGCTGGTCGACTGCGAGGACCAAGATATCGCGGAAATCACGGTGAGTGCCCCCCTGCTCGCCAAATATAAGTCGACGCTCAATGCGTTTGTGAGTGGGGCGCAGGAGTTTTGCAATCGGCGCGGAATGAATTATCTGCTGGCCAATAATCAGACGCCCGTAAAGGATTTGATTGGGAGTTATTTACGCAGGCGGGGATTGGTGCGGTGAGGTGAAAGTCAAGAGTCGAGGATCAAGAGTCAAGAGCCAGAAGTTGGGGCGTAAAACTGAAGGGGGAATATGGAATGTTTCGATTTGAAAAACTTGAGGTTTGGCGGTTGGCTGTCGCACTTGCTGATCGCATTTACTCTTTGACGAAATCATTTCCGTCTGACGAACGATTCGGTCTCACGAATCAATTGCGTCGTGCGGCAATATCAATTTCATCCAATATCGCAGAAGGTACCGGAAGAGTTTCAGACAAAGAATTTGCCCGCTTTGTTGAGATTTCGTATGGATCACTCATGGAGGTGGTATCTCAATGCGCGATCGCGCATCGCCAAAAAATACTTTCGCAGCAATCGTACGATTTGATTTATCAAGAATCAGAAGAACTAGCACGAATGCTAAGCGGACTACGCACAACACTCCAACAAAATAGCTGACAACCTCTTCTGGCTCTAGACTCTTGACTCTCAGCTCTTGACTCTTCCCCCATGCTCGACTTCTTCCGCAACACGCTTTCTCCCTGGCAATGGGGCCTGCTTGCGCTGGTGCCGCCGGCGATCGTGGCGTTGTATTTTCTCAAGCTGCGGCGCCAGCCGCTGGAAGTGCCGAGCACTTATTTGTGGAAGCGGTCGATTGAGGACATGCACGTCAACAGCTTGTGGCAGCGGTTGCGGCAAAACTTACTGTTATTCTTGCAACTGCTACTGATCGGGCTGGCAATGCTCGCGCTCGTGCGGCCGGGGTGGGAAGGGACGAAGCTCGACGGGGAACGATTCATTTTTCTCGTCGACAACTCGGCCAGCATGTCGGCCACGGATGAAAAAAGTGGCAAGAATCGGCTCGACGAAGCGAAGAAGGTCGTGGGGGGAATGATCGATCAGATGTCTTCGGGCATGACGGCGATGGTCATCAGCTTTGCCGATACGCCACAGGTGGTACAGCAGTTTACTGACAATCGCCGATTGCTGCGCGAACGGCTGGCCACGATCGAGCCGACGGTTCGCACGACCGACTTACAAGGAGCCCTGCAATTGGCGGATGGTTTGGCGAACCCGAATCGCGTGCAACGCAGCGAGGCAGAACGAGAAAGCGATGCTACCGAATCGCAGCCGGCGAAGCTCTATATCGTGAGCGATGGCCGGTTTGCAGCCGTGAAGGACTTTTCGCTGGGCTCGCTCGATCCGATCTATGTGCCGATCGGCTCGCTCGATGCGAAGAACCTGGCGATCACGGCATTTACCGTGCAACGAAGCGAATCGAAGCCAGAAGAAAAGCAAGCCTTCGCGCAGGTAGCAAATTTTTCGCAAGTGAGCCGGAAGATGACCGTCGAGATCGAACTAGACGGCACGCTGCTGGATGCAAAGGAAGTGGAAGTGCCCGCAAGCGAAACGAGCGGCGTGGTGTTTCCCTTGGCCAACGCGCCGGCCGGCAAGCTGACGGCGCATTTGAAGCTAGATGACAACGCAACAGACAAACAAGACGTGCTGCCGCTCGACAATACAGGCTATGCGGCGATTAACGACGCGAGACCAGGACGAGTGCTGGTGGTAACGCCCGGAAACGTGGCGCTGCGCGTGGCACTCGCGACACAACGGGCGGGGCGGCTTGCGAACATTCAGTTTCAAACGCCGGACGTGCTAACGAACGACGAGTACAAACGTGATGCGGAACTGGGGGCATATGACCTGATCATTTACGATCAGTGTGCGCCAGCGACGATGCCGCGAACCAACACGCTGTTCATCGGCCGACTGCCGCCGGGAAACGTTTGGCACGAAGGAAACAAAGAAGGCAACGGGAAGGAAAAAACGAGGGACAGCAAAGATGCCGCAAAAGACAAACCGGAGTTGGTAAAGGAGCCCCAGATCATCGATTGGGATCGATCCCATCCGCTCCTGGCGAACGTCGAATTAGGAAACGTGGTTTTTGCCGATAGCATCGTGCTGCATCCGCCGCCAGGCGGGACAGTACTCGTCGATTCGACCGCTGGGGCGATTGCCGCGATTGCTCCGCGCGATGCCTATCAGGACGCCGTGCTGGGCTTCGAGATCGTCGGGCACGACACGACTGGGGCAACGCTGCCGAATACGAACTGGCCGCGGAAGTTGAGCTTCCCGACATTTTGCCTGAATGTTTTGGAGCACTTGGGAAGTGGCTCGCAAGACTCGCAACTGGCTTCGACGCGACCAGGGCGGACATTAGAGTTGCGTGTGCCGGGGAATATGACAGAGCTGACCATCGTCGACCCCGCCGGCAAGCAATTTGCTGTACATCGAAGCGAGGGGGATCTCTTCCCGTTTCACGATACAAACCGGCTGGGGGTTTATGAGGTGCGACGTGGGGAACAGGTGATCGAAAGGTTTGCAGTCAATCTGTTCGACCAGCAGGAAAGCGACGTGGCGGTGCGATCCACCACGGCAAGCAAAGGTACGACGGCTTTGCCGGCGGATATTCGGATTGGGAACGTCGACGTGACCGCAACGGTTGGGCAAACTCCAACGCGCACCGAGCTTTGGAAGCTGTTTTTGGCCTGCGCCCTGTTCGTGCTGATTTTGGAATGGTATATCTACAATCGTCGGGTCTATCTCTGAGAGCGCCGAGAAAATATGGACACAAAGCAGAAATCACGCGGCATTAGAATCCTGAATCGGATCGTCGAAAACGACTTTATTCATCGCGTGTCAGCCGACGAGTACCGCGAAAAGGTAAAGGACGTTTACGGTGGAAAGCAGGGCGCGCTGTTGTCGACGGCCAGCCACCTATCGATGCACATGCCACTAGGTCGGCGGCTGTTTCGCACGCGGAAGTTCGACCTGCGCGGAATGAAATCGATCCTGGACGTGGGGAGCGGCGCCGGGCAACTGGCTGGCCACCTGCTGGATTTCTCCGATCCCCAAGCGCGGATCACTTGCATCGACATCTCGCAGCCAATGCTCCGCCGAGCGCGGCAACGACTGAAGAGCGTGCGACCGGACTATGTCGTGGCGGATGTCACCTCCCTGCCCTTCGCGGATGAGTCGTTCGATGGCATCACCTGCGGTTACGTGCTCGAACATGTTCCTGATCCGGCACAAGGCCTGCGCGAGCTGTCGCGGGTGTTGCAGCGCGGCGGGCGAATGCTGCTGCTCACGACGGAAGACAACTTCTCCGGCGCATGGACTAGCCGGTTGTGGTATTGCCAAACGTACAACCGGCGCGAGCTGATGCAGTTATGCGAATCGATGCAACTGCGTTGGAAGAAGGAGCTCTGGTTCACGCCGATCCACCGAGCAATCCGTGCGGGCGGGATCTGCGTCGAGATCGAGAAGGTGTGACCAGCCTTTGGCGCAAACCGTTAGCGCTTCAGCCGCATCGAGCTGGGTGAATCACGATTCGCTCGCGAAGCAGGCGGGCAATCGCTTCGATGGGAAGAGGCGGCTCCCAGGTAACGAACGAACCACTGAGTCGCGAATAATGCGACCTCGTCTAGCGCCCCCTTCTCTTCGAAAAGATGCGTGGCGCCAGCTACAACTCGCAGCTCGCGGTGGTGCGCACGCTGAAGTTGTTCGAAGGCGGCTTGATTGGCTTTCATAGCTGCGAAATCCAGGCTTCCTACCAGGAGAAGCGCGGCGGCTTCGACCTGCGAGAGTTGGCTGCCGGCGAGATCTGGCCGACCGCCGCGGGAAACAACCGCGAGAATGTCGTGACGCCGGGCGGCTGCCTTGAACGCGGCGGCCGCCCCCATGCTCACCCCGAAGTAGCCGATGTGAAATTCATACTGCGAGCAGTTGGACGCAAGCCAATCCGTCGTGGCCAAAAGGCGCTCGGTGAGTAATTCAATGTTGAAGCGGTGCATCGCCGTGAACTGATCGATCCGCTCCTCGGCTGGCGTCAACAAATCCACCACAAGCGTCGCCAGACCAACGCGGTGAAATGCTTGAGCGACCGTGGAATGGCGAGGGTTATGGCGGCTGGTCCCCGCCCCATGTGCAAAAACGACGGCGCTCCAAGCCTCGCTCGGGATGATCAAATTACCGTAAATGTCAGCATGCCCAATATCGATCCCAATGGTGTTTTCGAACTGATAACCGCTGGACGACATGATTGGAGACCTGGGTTGCTGCTGCATGAGTTGTTGGTCATTCGATGGTAAGAACCCCGCGCGTGGCACAAGATGCAAAACATGGGCCAATATCTCCGCTGGAAGGCTTTGCTGAGAGGTCGCGCTAAGCTGCAAGCCGACGGATCACCGACAAACTGTCCTGTCGATGCCTTGCTTGCTTACATCCAAGCAGAACTCGAGGTTAGCGCCGGCCGCCAGGCCGAATCCCCAACCAGCACGTACCCCTACAAGCACGGAAAAAGGTAATTTGCCCTAGTTGCGAGGCGATACGAGAGTCAGCAGCGCAATCTCCGGTGGGCAGCTGTAGCGAAGAGGAGTCAAAGAGCCGGTGCCGCGGCTCACGTGCATCACGGTGTTGCCGGCGCTGAATGCGCCAGTCGTGTAGCGAATCCCATAGCGGCTGGGCGCGAAGATGGCGCCGAACAAGGGTAGCCGCACCTGCCCACCGTGCAGATGGCCGGCAAGCATGAGATCGACGCCTTGATTTTGCGCCCAGGCAAATTCGTCAGGAGAATGAGCCAACAGTATTCGTAGCGGACCGCCCGGTGCATTGCGGGGAGAGCAACTCTCGAAGTTGGAAGGAGGAGCATACCAGGGCAATTCGTTACGACCGACCACGACCGGCAAGCCGCGAATCGAAAGGTGGTGACAGTCGGCGTTTACATGAGTCAGGCCGGCGGCGGTCAGCATGGCATGCAACCGGCTGATGTCGACGTGCTTATCGTGATTGCCCAATACGTAGTAAACGCCGCCGCCAGCTTGCAATCGACCAAGAGTAGCCGGAATCCAGTCGAGGCATGGTGTGCATTCGACGATGTCGCCCGTAATGGCGACGATGTCTGGCTCAAGAGCGTTGGTTTCTTCGACGATTCGCTCGAAGTACCGGCGCGTAATGCGGCCAGACATATGGAGATCGGTCAGGTGAGCGATCCGCAGCGGTTCGGCGGTCGGCGGAAAACGCGGGACCGCGATCGTTTTTTGTTCTGCTTGCAGCTTGAGGACTTCGTTGCCTGGCAAGCTGCCGAGGAACGCGGGAATGCCGGGCGAAAAGAGCGACGCTGGCGGCTCGGAAAATTGCACCGGCGATATTTCATGGCTCACAAGCGGACTATGGCGCTCCGGGTGGTTAGCCCAACGCCAGCGATCGACGATGGCTACCACCAGCACGGCAGAACACAGCGTGAGATAAGTCCACACGACGCGCGAGCTGAAGCTGCTGAGCGGACCAGCCTCCGGCGGAACGAAGCCGGCCAGGATGGCCCCGATCAAAAACGGAAGCGTGCCCAACAGGATGAAACCCACGATGGTCGCTAGATCGACCCAGCGCCGGGGAATGGCATAGGCATGAGTGCGATTGATAAACGCGACCCACAACACAACATGGCCGACGGCGCCGGTGGCGAGGATCAGGCAGGCGATTGGCGACATGGTGCTTATAGCCGGAGGCTACCCTCGGCTACTTTTGCTGCATATCGCCCACGACGAGTTGCTCAACGGCTTCCAACAACTGATCAAGCCGGAAAGGCTTGTAGAGCACGGCTTTGAGGCCGGCTTGCCGCGCTTTGACAATCGAGTGGCCCGGGTCGTAACCAAAACCAGTCATCAGCGCCATGGGAACATGGTCCATCATCCCTTTGAGCTTCAAGAGAAGATCGAAGCCGGACATATCGGGAAGGCGAATGTCGGAGATGATGGCGTCGTAATGTTGATCGGCGGACAGGCTGCGGACCATGAATTGGGCTTCGCTGCCGTCGTGGGCCGTTTCCACAATGCAGCGGAATCGCTCCAACAGCGCGTGGGCGGCGCTGCGCACGCTCTCGTCGGCATCGACGACGAGCACACGGCGACCAGCAAGAAGCGGCCGCGTTTCGACCCGCCCGCCGGCCGGTTGGGCTTCGGTCGGAGCCATCGACTGGCCGACTTTCTGGATCACCTGCTTGATGTCGCGGGCATTGCGGAGGATTTGTTGAAGGCGCTCGACGACATCCGGCTGATGGCCGATGTAGCGCTCCATCACATTGACGGCGTCGTTGAGAATGTCGTCGACGGGAAGCGCGACGGCGCTGTGGATCGCCTCGACGCTCGCGGCCGCAGTGCTGGCCTTCTCTGCCGCCAGTAGCTCCAGGGTATTGAGAGCGATGGCCACGTCGCGGGCAAAAATCTCCAAGAACTGCAGGTCGCTTTCATTGAACGCGTGTGGCTCAGGGCTTTCCACATTCAACGTGCCGGTAACCCGGTCGTGCAACATAACGGGCACGGTAAGCGAACTTCTCGCGCCGGCACAGCCTAGCAGGTAAAGCGGGTCCTTGCTGGTGTCTTCACAAAGGTAGCTCTTGCCAGTAGCTGCGACGAAGCCCGTGACTCCGTTGCCCACCGTACCTGCCCGCAGAGCGCGGTTGGCCGCTTCCTCGGTCATGCCCACGGCAA
>CAZJWY010000206.1:0-2234 GCA_964549545.1 uncultured Planctomycetaceae bacterium
GATACGGTCGACTTCGTCCCCACGTATGACGAACGACACACCGAACCAAGCGTTCTGCCGTCGAAATTCCCGAACCTCTTGGTAAATGGCGGCTCGGGCATCGCCGTCGGCATGGCCACCTCGATCCCGCCCCACAACCTGGGCGAGGTTTGCAAAGGCATCGTTGCCCTGCTCGACAATCCGCACATCACAATCCGGGAATTGATGGAACACATCCCCGGCCCCGACTTCCCCACCGGCGGAATCATCTGCGGACGATCGGGCATCTGGAAAGGCTACGAGACAGGCCGCAGCACCGTCGTCGTTCGTTCCAAGACCACGATCGAAAAACGCAAGGGCGATCGCTACAGCATCATCATCAACGATATCCCGTACCAACAAACCCGCGACCCCGTCATCAAGAAGATTTCGGACGTCGCCAACGAAGGCCGCATCTCGGGCATATCCAACGTCCGCGACGAAAGCGATCTCGAAGAGCCGGTGCGGATCGTCATCGACCTCAAGAAAGATGCCGACCCGGATGTCGTGCTGAATCAGCTCTACAAGTTCACGCCGATTCAGGACAGCTTCTCGATCATCCTGCTGGCGCTTGTAGACGGCAAGCCACGCACGCTCACGCTCAAGGAGATGTTGCAGGAGTTCGTACGGCATCGCTTTATCGTTATCCGCCGGCGCACCCAGTTCCTGCTCTTGCGCGCAAGGCGGCGCAAGCACACCGTCCAAGGCTTGCTCCTCGCGCACGCCAATATCGACGAGGTAATCCGCGTCATCCGTGCCTCGAAGACACAAGCCGAGGCCAAGGTTGCCCTTATCGCGATCAAAACACCGGCCGCGATGCTTAAACGCGCCCTGGGAGACGTCGGCTTCGCCCAATATCAGGACGAGCGCGGCATCGCCGAGGACTACTCGCTCACGCCCGTTCAGGCCGATGCCATCCTCAAAATGACGCTTGGCCAGCTCGTCAATCTGGAGCAAGAAAAGCTCGTCGACGAACACACCAAGCTGCTCGAACAAATCGGCGGCTACATGGACATCCTCGGCGACGAAGGCCGGATCTATCAAATGATCCGCGACGATTGCGAAGAACTCGCCCGCAAGCACGGCGACGAGCGCCGCACCGAGCTCAGCGGCGAGGAAATCGGCGACGTCAACATCGAAGACCTCATCGAAGAGGAAACGATGGTCGTCTCGATCTCGCACAACGGCTACATCAAGCGCACGCCGGCCAGCGTCTACCGCGCCCAGCGCCGCGGCGGCAAAGGCATCAAAGGCGCGAAGACCGATGAAGAAGATCCGGTCGAGCATCTGTTCGTCACCAGCACGCACGATTTCCTGTTGTTCTTCACGAACAAAGGCAAGGTCTACTGGCAAAAGGTCTACAACCTGCCGCAGCTTTCCCGCGAAAGCAAAGGCCGGGCGGTCGTGAACCTGCTGAACCTGGCCGAGGACGAAAAAATCGCCGACTGCCGCGCCGTGCGCGATTTCGACAAGCCCGATCACTATCTCATGATGGCCACACGAAAAGGCCTCGTGAAAAAGACCGAGCTCAAAGCGTACAGCCGGCCACTTAAGAGCGGCATCATCGCCATCAAGCTCAAGGAAGATGACGAGTTGATCGACGTCGCCATCACCAAGGCCGGCGACGAAATTGTCATCGCCACGGCGAACGGCATGGCCATCCGCTTCAGTGAGGCCGACGCCCGCCCCATGGGCCGCAACACCAGCGGCGTCAAAGGCGTCTCGCTCGGCAAGGGCGACACGCTCGTCGGCATGGTCGTCGCCGACCCAGACGCCACGCTCCTCACCGCCTGCCTCCACGGCTACGGCAAGCGCACCCCCTTCGGCCCCAACAGCCCGGCAGGGACTGGAGATGAGGGACTGGGGACTGGGGAGGAAGAAAATGAAGCCCCCAGCCCCCAGCCCCCAGCCCCCGAAGACGATGAAGCCGAAGGCGAATCGTCTTCATCCTCCTTCCGCTACCGCACCCAACGCCGCGGCGGCAAAGGCCTCCGCGACATCAAAGCCACCGACCGCAACGGCCCCGTCATCGGCATCGTCCCCGTCAAAGACGATGACGAACTCATGATGATGACCGCCCATGGCAAGATCCAACGCGTCAAAGTCAGCGACTTCAACATCATCGGCCGCAACACCCAAGGCGTCCGCATCATGTCGCTAGACGAAGGCGACACCCTCGCGTTCTTCCGTCGGTACGCAAACGATCGCCGCGAGGG
>CAZJWY010000206.1:2244-8250 GCA_964549545.1 uncultured Planctomycetaceae bacterium
TACCGACGGAAGAACGCGAGGAAGGGGAGGGTGAAAGCACGGAGGCTGTGCCCGAGGCGTAAACGTTCGGCAAGAGCTTTCGTACATCCATTGGAGGCAACTATGTCGGTAGATGCCAATTTCTGGCGAGAAGTCGAACGAGCTCGCAAGATGACGCCCGACGAACGAATACGCGAAGGCTTTCGTCTGTTCGAACAAGGCCGCAACTATATCGTCAACTCCATCCAAACGACATTTCCCGAAGCAACGCCAGAAGAAGTCCAGCGAATTCGCGATATTGTCTTACGCAGTGTTCATCGCTGGGGTATCACCTAGAAGCCATTTCAAGCACTCCGTGGGGCAGACATTCTTGTCTGCCAAACACGGCAAAAAGCAATGCCAGTAAGATGCTCTGAAACCTCCTTAATGTCTTCTGTTTTGTCGATCAATTGACCCACAATGAACGACACCGCGTTCGAACCGCCGCAAAAGAAGCGTAGCATTCTCCGGTGGCTCGTCGGCATCATCCTGCTGATCTTTGGCTTCCTACTATACCAATGGTTCGGCCCCAATCCGCCGATTGCCGTCTCGCCGCAAACAACCTACATCACAGAGCCCCTTGGCTCCAATGGTTTGCCGGACTACGAGCAGTACCTTCTCGACACTGCCCGCCGCGGAGTAACCCGAGAAAACAATGCAGCCGTCTTGTTGTTCCAGGCAATGTGGCCAGCAGAGCTTGAGCCCGATCAATACGACGTGGTGGCAGCCGAACTAGGTCTCGACGAAATTCCGTCTGCTAATGACGCATTGCAACGGCTCTATGGAAAGGAGAATCAAAGCCGAATATCCGAGTGGTTGCAAAAACGCCAGCAACCGAGCGAAGAGTCTGATGTCGCAGAGGTGATCGATTTCGCGATCTCACAACCGTGGACGAGCCAGCAGCTTCCACCACTGGCCGAGTGGCTCGATGCCAATCAAAAACCAATCGACATGTTGGTCGAAGCGTCACGCCGAACGCGATTCTATCCACCTTCGCCGACTCTACTGGATGATCAACCCGATTTGTTGATCGAGGTACTTCTCCCCGGTATACAAGCGATCCGCGACGCAGCCCGCGCGCTCAGCATCCGAGCCATGCGCGGCGTTGGCGAAAACAATCTCGACCAGTCGTGGCGAGATACCCTCGCCATCTATCGACTCGGTGAGCTTGCGGGAGAGGGAGATACGCTTGTCGAGCAACTTGTTTCGGTGGCCATTCGCGGCATAGCGTGCAAGGCTACCGCTTCAATCTTAGAAAGCGATCATTTGACAGAGGAACTCGTAAAGCAAATCCGCAAGGACCTAATCACATTTACGCCTATCCACCGCGTTGCCCAATGCGTCGACCAACTCGAACGGATCAGCACTTTGAACGCGATCGTACATTCGAGCATCTATGGCTTTGATAGCCTCAGTAGAACTGGAACACAGAACGATAGCGGCGCGCCGATTACCTCTCGTACTGTAGACTGGAACATCATCCTACGGCATCTGAACCAGCGTTACGATCTATTGGTCGCAGCCATGAAGCTGCCGCCTGGCATCGCGAGAGAGCAAGCGATTGCTCAGTTCGACGCTGATTTGCAAACAGATGCGATTCGTCTACGGCAACCAATGCAAATGGTTTCCACCCTTCTCAGCCGTAAGCAACGAAGCGAAATGATTGCGATCGTTTTTGAATCACTCATGATGCCCGCCGTGAGCGCGGCCTGCGGTGCCGAAGACCGCGTCAATGCAACCTTCACCATGATCCAGCTTGCAGCTGCTTTGGCCCAGTTTCGCGTTGAACATGGCGCATATCCACAAAAGCTAGAAGAGTTGAAGCCCAGTATTCTGAATAAAGTACCTGTGGACGAGCGGTCGAATCCATTCGTTTATAAACCCATCGACAAAGGCTTTTTGCTATACACGATTGGCGACAATGGCAAAGACGATGGCGGCAGCAACGAGTTACAACAAAATCTGCAGGGTGAATCACTCAGCGATTTAGAGGGGCCCGAGTTCGAAAAGAAGCAGTCCCAGATCCCCGCCGGCGCGGACGACATCTCCATTCGCTTGCCACGCCCACTCTTCGTTTTACCCAAAGACAAAACGGCCGGCGATGCTCTCTAGCGCGCTGACCCCGAATTCCAAGTTAATCGAGGATACCCGTGAATTCCTGGTGGCACGCCCTGACACTTTGGGAAGGGCGTGGTTGTCCGAACCGGACAACTCCACACCCGTCGAAAACTTAGGGCGCGCCACCCATTTCGTTTCAATTCCCGGACACTCTCAAATAACTTCCTCCGAATCAGAACCACCACCGAGATACCAAGAACACAGTGAAGAAATTTATCCGCAGATAAACGCAGATGGACGCGGATAATCATTCGAGAGAGTGATGTCGAGTTGCAATCGCAACAGGGGAACTTCGGTGTTTTACTTGCCGCATTGGAGTTCGAACTCGCCAAACAATACCACCCACCTTATCTGCGTATATCTGTGCCCATCTGCGGATTCTTCCTAATGCCTTCTCCGTGCCCTCTGTGTCTCTGTGGTGAATCTTCCCTATCCACAAAATGCCAGGTGGCCAAAAGTGGGTAATTGAATATTTGTCCACTTCTGCTAGACTCACCCCGCACGAGCAACGATGGTCGCGTTGGCGAGCAAGAGCCGCACGTTCTGGCAGGCGCCTGAGTGACTGAGCAGCAGCCCCCAATCCGGTAGCCACTGTCTTTCAAACTCAACAGAGTCCAGAGCGAGGCCTGCGGCCCGAGCCCCGCCAACGCCCGCGAGACCACTCGCCAATCGTGCAACCCCCGGACGTCCGGAAATGACAGCCGGAGGGGATCCCCTTCGTTTTTTTTTTGCTCAATCCGCCGGTGGGGCAGACATTCTTGTCTGCCAAAGGCGGCAGGCAGAAATGTCTGCTCGACAGCTCGACAGTCTTGCGAAAACCCGAACTAGAAGAAGCAGCCGTAAAGTCCTAAAGGTGCGGACGGCGACTCGTTTCGTGCTCCCTACTTGCGCGCCACAGTGCCCAGGTGCGAGCCGCCTGCCGAGTAATTGCATCTAAAGGTCAACCCGTAGTGCCTAAGAGTTGAATCCCCCAGTCCGACGAAACTCGAATTTTCTCGTCTGGTTTTACCGTGTTATAATCCCGCGGCAACAATTCCCACAGAGTCTCGCGAATCTATTGTCGAGATGAAACTTGTCATCCAAGCAACGCGAGAAGATCGTCAATGAATCTCTTCTTGTTTTTTCTTATCCAAGTATTTCGTCCCGACGCCCCGATTGTCATGGCACGGGACACCACCTTTATCGTCAGTCCTGTTGGGGCCGATAGCTTACCAGACTATAGGGCATATCTACGTGAACTTAGTCGTAAAGATGCAACACCAGACAACAATGCAGCTGTACTCGTCTGGCAAGCGATGTGGCCGCGCAACTTGGATCCAGAAGACTTCGAGCCGATGCAAGCAGAATTGGGACTAAAAGAACTCCCACTCTCCAAAGACGCCTTGCAACCAATCGATGGCGATGCCATTCGGAAGCGAATCGCCGACTGGCTGCAATTGAACCCTGAGGACTTCGAACTAAATGAATATGTCCTTCCTCCGGTCGATCATGCGTGGTCGAGCAAGCAGCATCCGCCGCTCGCTGAATGGGTCGCTGCCAACAAACGGCCGCTGGACTTATTGGTCGACGCCTCACGCCGTACGAGGTACTACTCGCCTTCGCCCAGCTTGCTCAATCGTAAGCCAGACCTGCTGACAACTATTCTATTGCCCGGAGCGCAGAATTTGCGTGGAGCCACACGCGCGCTTGGTATTCGATCAATGCAGCATGTTGGCGAAAATCGCTTGAATGAGGCTTGGACCGACGTTCTCGCGATTCACCGACTCTCTCGCCTAAGTTCTCAAGGGCCAACCGTGGTCGATCAACTGATTGCTATTGCAATGAGCGATACAGCCTGTCGAGATACACTGGCAATAACTAGTAGTGAGCATTTGCCGGTGGCGTTGGCCACTCGCATAAAAAACGATATTGAAAACCTACCGCTTGACTGCCACATCGGCGAATGCTTCGACAAATATGAACGGGTGAGCAGCCTCGATGCGGTCCTCTACATGAAGCAACACGGAATTCTTTATGGTTTGGAAGCCTTGGAAAATCCTCCTGCCAGCGAACCCAATTTCACGCGATTTGTCTCGTTCGACTCGAACATTGTGATGCGACGAATGAACAAGTGGTATGATCGTCTTGTCGTTATCGCGAAATTGCCTCCAGGGCCACGCAAGGAAGCATATAATCTTCTGTTTGCCGAGCTGGAGATAGAGCGAGAACGAATCCTTCATCCGGCGAGATTGGCGGCCGCCGCATTGAGCCGAAGTTCGCGTAGTGAGTTAATCAGCCGAGTTCTAGCGAATTTAATGTTGCCAGGATTGGATGTTGCAAATGCTGCTGTAGATCGCGCAGCTACCACGCTCGAATTGACTCGGCTAGGGGCAGCCATTGCGATCTACCGCGCGAAGCATGGAAACTATCCCGCAACGCTCGATAGCCTCGTTCCTGAAATCGTCAAAAGCTTGCCCGTTGACCTCTACAACAAGAAACCTTTCATCTACAAACGCACGGACGACGGCTATTTGCTGTACAGTGCAGGCGAAAATGGCCAGGATGACGGCGGAAGTAACGAAAGAATGCAGCTGCTCGAGGGGCAATCAGAAGATGAGGTTGGTGAGTCGGAACTTGAGCAGTTTGAAACGCAAATATCTGAGGCCGATGACGTGTGTATTCGTGTTCCACGGCCGCCATTTAAGTTGCCGCTTATCAAACAGTTAGACTCGGGCACTTAAAGGCCATTTCACACGCAATCGAGGCTCTACCGGCCTACCGTTTCTCGATTATTATAGAGCTTTCCATCAAACCCTAATTGAATCTGATTTTGGATTCGTCCCTGGTTGATTTCTTCCATGAAAATCGCAGTTATCGGTACCGGTTATGTAGGTCTTGTGACCGGCACTTGCTTCGCCGACAGTGGCAATGATGTCACTTGCGTTGATATCGACGCGGCCAAAATCGCTCGACTCACCAAGGGCGAGATCCCTATTTACGAGCCCGGCCTCGAGGAAATGGTCCGCGACAATCAGACGGCCGAGCGGCTCCACTTTACGACCGACCTGGCTGGAGCGGTTTCCGCCGCGGAAGTCGTCTACCTGGCCGTCGGCACTCCTCAAGGAGACGACGGTGCGGCGAATATGTCGGCGCTGTGGTCGGTCGTCGACAGCATGGCCCCCCATCTTCAACCCGAGGCAATCGTCGTCACGAAGAGCACCGTGCCGGTGGGTACCTGCGCGAAAATTTTCTCCCGGCTCAAAGAACACACGGGCCGCGATTGCGATGTGGCCAGCAATCCCGAGTTCCTCAAAGAAGGTTCGGCCATCGACGACTTCATGAAGCCCGATCGCGTCGTGGTCGGCGTCCGGCGCGAGCAAGTCGGCGACACGCTGCACGAGTTGTACAAACCGTTCATGCGCACGGAAAAGCCGTTTCTCGTCATGTCGCCCGAAAGCGCGGAGCTGACCAAGTACGTAGCCAACGCGCTCTTGTCGACGAAGATCAGCTTCATCAACGAGATGGCCAATCTCTGCGAGCGGATGCAGGCCGACATCAACGACGTTCGCCGCGGCATCGGCCACGACAGCCGCATCGGCTTCGCGTTCCTGTTCCCCGGCGTCGGTTATGGCGGAAGCTGCTTCCCGAAGGACGTGCGAGCATTGGTCCGCATGGCCGAGGATCATGGCATCGAGCCGAAAATGATGCGCACGGTCGATTCGGTCAACGAACGGCAAAAGCAGATTATCCTCGAAAAGATCGGCAAGCACTTCGGCGGCAACCTGAAAGGGAAGGCGATCGCCATCTGGGGATTGGCCTTTAAACCTAAGACCGATTACATCCGCGAAGCCCCGGCTCTGGTCCTCATCGACTGGCTGCTGGCCCAGGGGG
>CAZJWY010000207.1:0-6164 GCA_964549545.1 uncultured Planctomycetaceae bacterium
CTTCGTAGCCTATTGGCCGAAAAATGGACCAGACCCCGACTTTGCAGTTCTCCTGTCCCACGGGTGCGACTGTTTGTCAGAATTTGAGGGAGCGGTTATTATCGGCGCATGATGAAAAACCTACTGGCTGGTGTTGTTACTGGATTAATTGCTGTGAATTCAATGGCTGCTGAGACTGCGAAAACCGTGCAGGCTGTCGAAGCGATCCTGCCGCCTCATCCGGGCGGATGCGTGATGGCGATCGAGGACGGGAAGGTCGTCTTTGAGCAGGCGTATGGGTTGGCGGATGTCGAGGGAAAGGTCCCCTGCTCTCCCGCTACGAATTTCCGAATCGCCAGCGTGTCGAAGCAATTTACCGCAACGGCCGTCATGCTGCTCGTAGATCGGGGCCAACTCTCACTGGATGATCCGCTCACGAAGTTCTTTCCCGGCTTTCCGGATTACGGCAAGCAGATCACCGTCCGGCATTTGCTCGTTCACACGTCGGGCCTGCCCGATTACGAGAAGCTGATTCCGGCGGGCACGAAGATGCAACTCGGCGATCTGGATGTGCTCCATCTCTTGATGGATACGAAGGAGCCACTATTCGCCCCAGGGGCGAAGTTCCAATACTCCAACTCGGGGTACACGCTACTGGGATTGATTGTCGAAGCGGTGTCGCAGAAGCCGTTTCATGAGTTTTTGGCGAGCGATGTTTTCAAGCCGATCGGGATGGATAGCTCGGTGATGTATCAACGTGGTCTTAATAGCGTGGCGAATCGTGCGTTCGGGCATGAGAAGAAGGATGGCCAATGGGTGCGATCGGACCAAAGCTTGACGAGCGCGGTGCGCGGCGACGGGGGCGTGTATACGTCGCTCCGCGACTACCAGAAGTGGCTGCGCAGCATCGATGAAAAGTCGTTGCTCAGCAAAGCGTCGTACGAGGCGATGTTCGCGCCGCAGGCGCTGACCGATCGCCACGGAGCCCATTATGGCTACGGTTGGTTCATTGATGAATACCGGGGTGAACTACGGATTCATCACAACGGCGAGACGCATGGGTTCCGCGCCTGCGTGCAGCGATTCCCCAAGCGGGACGCGGCGATCTTTTTTCAATTGAATGGAGAGATTGTGGGGGAAAGTGAGAAGTTGACGGAGATTGGGGAGAAGTTGGCGGATGTTTTGATTTTTGGGGAGAAAGAGCGCTAAGCCGCAAGCGGCCGCTTGCGGCTTGGCGGGAAGTTAGGGGAGGCGTGATGCCCGCTTCGAAGAAACCGCTGGTGATTGCCTACCACATTATGTGGACGGCGTATGGTTGGTGGTTACCGAATGATCCGCGTGGGTCGACCTCGCGAACAATTCGTGAAGATCTGATTTCCGAACTCGGCGAATTGCATTTCGGCCGCAAGCGGGTGCAACCGGCGGGAAAGGAGATTAGGGCATTTTACGATGAGGCTGCGGCGATTTTGAAACATCCACTGCTTTCATTTGCGGCGGGGGAGTTTGCTGCGGTGGCGGAGGCGATTGGGAGTGCGATCGAGGAATGCAAGTACACGTGTTATGCGTGTGTGGTGATGTCGGATCATGTGCGTCTTGTGATTCGGAAGCATCGGGATTTGGCTGAAGAGATGATTGAGAAGGTGCAGGCGCTAAGCCGCAAGCGGCTGGTGGAGGTGGGGCTGCGTGGGGGCGATCACCCGACTTGGACTCGGGGGGGGGTGGAAGGTGTTTCTGGATCACCCGGAGGAGGTGGCGCGGACGGTTCGGTATGTTGAAAACAATCCGGTAAAAATGCGGTTGTCGAAGCAGAATTGGGGATTTGTGATTAAGTACGATAATTGGCCGCTGCATCCGGGGCATTCGCCTAACTCTCCGTATGCGCGGGCGTTACGGGAGGTGGGGAGGTATTCGCGCTAAGCCGCAAGCGGCCTGCAAGCGGCTATTTTCGGCGGGAGAGGTAGGCGAGGGCCAGGAAGTCGTAGAGGGCGTGGGTGATAATAGGGGCGGTGAGGTCGTTGTAGTGGTGGGTCATCCAACCGAGGAATGCTCCTACGGCCACGGCGAAGAGGAAGTACAGCTTCGATAAGGCGTGGGCGAGGCCGAAGAGCAGGCTGGTGATGACCAGGCCGGTCATTGGCGTTGTCCAACGGATGAGCACGGATTGCAGCGTGCCGCGAAATAGCAGTTCCTCGCCCATGCCGGCCAGGAGCGCGACGACCGCGAACTGGGCGAGGCTGCGATCGGGAAACATTTCGTCGATCAGCCATTGCACCTGATTGCGCAGGTTGCGCATCATCTGCCAGTTGGAATTGACCAGCAGCCAAAAGATGACGAGAAGCGGCAGCGTGGCCCCCAGCCCGCGACCAATTGCATGGACCAGCGGCGCCCCCTCGGACGGGAACAGGTCGCGGAGCGAAACGCCGAACAGCCAGGCGAGGACGACAGCGGCCAGCGCCAGCCCCCCTTCGATGACGACGGCCATGGCAAAGCCGTTTGATGGGGGCGCCGGAGAATCTGTTTCGCCTTGCATGTAAGTAGTGTTAAAGACAGTGGATAGGAGAGTGGAGTCGCCCCGAGTCCGCCTTGACGACCGGCAAACGGTAGGACTACATTAATCGATTCGCATTCGCCGCGATTTTCCAGGTTTTTTGCCCTAAAGGACCGAACCCTTTCCGCGGCCTTCGTGGGACGGACAATCTTGTCCGCCAATTCGGTTTTAAGCAATGACGGACATGATTGTCCGCCCCACATTATTATTCTTTCGTCAGATGGTGAACAAATGGCAACAGCAGGTTTGACTCGTAAATCTAAGTCTTCGGAATCGGGTAGTGCATCATCCAACGGGCATCCACCCAAGATGATCTACTACTTCGGCCGCACCAAGACCGAGGGCAAGGGAAACCAGAAGCTCCTGCTGGGCGGTAAGGGCGCGAACCTGGCCGAGATGACGAGCATCGGCTTGCCGGTGCCGCCGGGCTTCACGATCACGACCGAGGTTTGCGACCTGTATTACAAAAGTGGTCGCAAGTTGCCGGCGGGCTTGATGGAAGAAGTGACGAAGAACGTCGCCATGCTCGAAAAGGAGCTTGGCAAGAAGTTCGGCGACACGAACAATCCGCTCTTAGTTTCGGTGCGTAGCGGCGCTGCCCAGTCGATGCCGGGCATGATGAACACGATCCTGAACCTGGGCCTGAACGACGAAGCGGTCGTCGGGCTGGCGAACGCCACGGGCAACGAGCGGTTTGCCTACGATGCTTACCGCCGCCTGATCAATATGTATGGCGACGTGGTGTGCGGCGTCGACCACGAGCACTTCGAAGAAGCGTTCGACAAAATCAAAGCCCGGTACAAGGTGAAGAACGACACCGATGTGCCGGTCGAAGGCATGGTGCAACTCTGCGGAGAGTACAAGAAGGTCTTCCAGAAACACTTTGGCAAGCCGTTCCCGCAGGATCCGATCAAGCAGCTCGAGCTGGCGATCGAAGCCGTGTTCAAGAGCTGGATGCAGCCACGGGCGGTGAAGTATCGCCAGGTGGAAAACATCATCGGCCTCTTAGGCACGGCCGTGAACTGCCAGTCGATGGTGTTCGGCAACATGGGCGACGACTCGGGCACGGGTGTGGCGTTCACGCGCGATCCGGCGACGGGCGAGAACAAGTTCTACGGCGAGTTCCTGATCAACGCTCAGGGTGAAGATGTCGTTGCCGGTATCCGGACTCCGCAGCCGGTCGCCGAGATGCCGAAGTGGAATAAGCAGGTCTACAAGCAACTGCTCGAGATCAAGGACACGCTCGAAGCCCACTACAAAGATGTCCAGGACATTGAGTTCACGATCGAAAAAGGCACACTCTTCATGTTGCAGACCCGCAACGGCAAGCGTACCGGCGCGGCCGCGGTGAAGATCGCGTGCGACATGGTCAAAGAGAAACTGATCGACGAGAAGACGGCCGTGCTTCGTATTCCGGCCGGTGATCTCACGCAACTCTTGTTGCCGAGCTTCTCGCCGTCTGCCAAGGCGGCTGCGAAGAAAGGCGATTCCCTGCTCACGATCGGCCTGCCGGCTTCGCCGGGCGCCGCGGTCGGCAAGCTGGCGTTTACCGCTGCCGAAGCGGTGGATCGTACGCTGGCCGGCGAGAAGGTGCTCTTGGTTCGCAAGGAAACGAACCCGGAAGATATCGAAGGCATGCACTCGGCCGTTGGTATTCTCACCAGTACGGGCGGCATGACGAGCCACGCGGCGGTCGTCGCTCGCGGCTGGGGCCGTTGCTGCGTCGCCGGCGCTGGCCAGATTCAGATCGACGAGAAGGGTCGGAAGATCAAGGTCGGCAACAAAACGTTCACGCACAAGGACACACTCTCGATCGACGGCTCGACCGGCGAAGTGATGGCCGGCACGATCGAAACGCAAGTGCCGAAATTGTCTGGTGACTTTTCCACGGTGATGGGCTGGGCGGACAAGTATCGCACGATGAAGATCCGCACGAACGCCGACACGCCGGAAGACGCCAAGCGGGCTCGTGAGTTCGGCGCGCAGGGCATCGGCCTGTGCCGCACCGAGCATATGTTCTTCGAGGGCGAACGCATCAAGGCGATGCGGGCGATGATCCTCGCGAAGGACGAAAAGGAACGCCGGGCCGCTCTGAAAGACTTGCTGCCGCATCAGCGGAAAGACTTCATCGGCATCTTCAAGGCGATGAACGGCATGCCGGTGACGATCCGGCTCTTGGATCCGCCGCTGCACGAGTTCTTGCCGCACGAAGCCAAGTCGCAGGCTGAAATGGCCAAGGAGCTTGGCATCAGCGCGGCCGATGTGAAGCAGCGCGTGGATCAGCTTCACGAGATGAACCCGATGCTCGGCCATCGCGGCTGCCGCCTGGCGGTCACTTACCCGGAAATCCTTGAAATGCAGGTTACGGCCATCACCGAGGCCGTGATCGCCTGTAAGCAGAAGGATATTGATGCTCAGGCCGAGATCATGATCCCGCTCGTCGGAACGGCGAAGGAACTGGCATCGCTCGCCGAGCAGGTTCGCGCGACGATCGACGACGTGCAGGAAAAGAAGAAGTTCAAAGGCAAGCTGGGCATTACGGTTGGCACGATGATCGAAGTGCCGCGTGCGGCGCTGACGGCCGATGAGATCGGCGCCGAGGCCGACTTCTTCAGCTTCGGTACAAACGACCTGACGCAGATGACGTTCGGCTTCAGCCGCGACGATATCAATACGTTCTTGCCGGACTACCTCAACCAGGAAATCTTGCCACGCGATCCGTTCCAATCGCTCGATACGACCGGCGTTGGCCAACTGGTTGAGATCGCCGTGCAGAAGGGCCGCGGGGCGAAGAAGGGCCTCAAGTGCGGCATTTGCGGTGAGCATGGTGGCGATCCGGACTCGATCGTGTTCTGCCAGAAGGTTGGCTTGGACTACGTGTCGTGCAGCCCGTTCCGAGTGCCGATTGCTCGGCTGGCGGCGGCTCAGGCGGCGCTGAAGGAATCCGGCACGAAGGTGGATCGCAAAGGCGAGTAATTGTTACTGCGACTCGTTCCCACGCTCTGCGTGGGAACGGGATATCGCGACGCTCTGCGTCGCGTTGCTCAAGGCGCACTTTGCGATGTCCTATTGATAACTGCGCAGTGAATGAGCCCTTGGGTGCCATGGCCACTGCTCGGAGTGGCCATGTTTTGGCAGTATTTCGGCATGCCCACGCAAAGCCGTGGGCATGGCACCCCTGTCCCGTGAGGTCATTTGTTGCGCAGGTATCAATAGGGCCGGATTGCCGCAGAGCGGCGTGGTCTTGTGTTCCCACGCAGAGCGTGGGAACAAGTGAGATTTATTTATATAGCCCGGCCGTCTCGGCGGGGTTTTTGTTTGCGCATAAAAATAGCCCGGCCGAAACGGCCGGGCTATATAGGTATCAATTGCTTTGCAGGCGGTTTTAGCCGGCTTTGCGCTCGAAAGCAGGCTCTTGCTCGCTGTTGTCGCTGGCATCGTCGCGAACGAGTCGGACGATCGCGCCCGGCGGGGTGCGGCGTTCTTGGACGAATCCGCGTTTGCCTTCGGCGAAGAACGGCAAGAACTCGGCTGCCGGACCTGCGGTGAACTGCTCGCGCAGTGTGGCGAGCATTTCTTGCCACGTGAGGCCGCTGCGATAGATCACGCGGTAGGCAGCTTTGAGCTGGCCAAACTC
>CAZJWY010000207.1:6174-8192 GCA_964549545.1 uncultured Planctomycetaceae bacterium
GCTACGGTGAAGACCACGCCGGCCGCCAGCGTGTGTGGCGGGGTGTGCTGGCGGCGTGGGGCCGGTGCGATAGATCAGGGGGTAGGCAGGTGTGAGCTGGCCAAACTCAGTACCGGTGAAACCGGCGCGTCGCAGACCAACTTTGTTGAGACCGACGACCATCGCGGTGCCCCCGTCGAGCGTGACGAATGGGGGCACGTCGCGAACGACACGCGACAATCCGCCGACCATCGCGAGCCGACCGACACGGCAGAACTGGTGGACCGCGACGCCGCCCGAAATGTAGGCTTTCGTGCCAACGGTGACGTGACCGCCGAGCATCGAGCCGTTGGTCATGATTACGCCATCGGCCACGGTGCAATCGTGGGCGACGTGTGCGGCGACCATGAACAGGCAGCGGTGGCCGATCTTGGTGACGTGACCGGCGTCGAGGGCACGGTGAACCGTACAATTTTCGCGGAAGACATTGCCATCGCCGATTTCGGTGGTACCGGGGTGCTCGGGCATGTGGACGTGTTGCGGCATGCCGCCGAGCACCGTGCCTTCGAGCACGATATTGTCACGACCGAGCTGCGTTCCCGATTTCACGGTGACACGGGCGGCGAGGTGACAGTTGTCGCCCAGCACGACTCCGGCTTCAACAACACAGAAGGGGCCGATATGAACGTTCGTTCCGAGTTCGGCGTGTGGACTAACAACGGCGAGCGGGTGAATCGACACAGGCGGGTCCTTTCAGAAGGTGTCGGATGTCAGGTGTCGGGTGTCAGGTATCCAACTGACACCCGACACCCGACACCTGACACCTAGATACGCGGGATTGCGGGCAGGACTCCGACTAAGTGGTACGCTGAAACCGTCGAAAGCTCGCTCCGCATTATCACTATCGGGCGTAGCAAATATGCCGGCTTAGCCGCAGGTGGCGATTTTTCTGTTGGTGCCGCCGGCGTATGGGCCAGGCGGCCTCGAACCTGCTAAACTCGCTGTTTGGAGTAGCTAGCGGCCCGGTTCGCTAGCAAACGGTTGCCAAGCGTTCGCGGCGCTGCGCGCCCGCAAAGTTTACGCGATTCGCCAGGAGAACTGCGCATGTCTGATCCCATTGCACTTTATGACCAAGCCGACAAGCTCAAAGACGAGGGCAAGCTCGAAGAGTCTGCGGCGAAGTTGAATGAGGCGCTGGCTGCCGATCCGAGCTATACGCTCGCCCACTCGGCGTTGGCCGTGGTGCTGCAAAGGCTTGGCAAGCATGAGGAAGCGATCGAGCATGCCCGTCGGGCTTGCGAACTGGAGCCGAACGATCCGTTCAGTTTTACAGCTCTGAGCGTTACCTATCAGCGGGCTTTCGCGGGAACTCAGAACATGCAGTACATCCGCATGGCGGAAGATGCGATGGAACAAAGCCGGATTTTGCAGAGCCGGCATTAAAGATATCGCCTTGGAATTGTATTTGAGGGTGGCTGGGGTCGAGCGTCAGCGAGCCCCCAGCGGTGCGGCTGGGGGCTCGGCTATGCCTCGACCCCAGGCACCCAGCGAAGTCAAAGATCGGAAGAACAGGATAACAGGATCTGCAGGATCGACATGATCCAAGGGTCAAAAAAGATTGTGACGCGGTGTGAGTGCTCGTCTTCAGTCCCGCTCATCCAACTCTCTCCAGACAAATTTCGCCCACGCCTGCGAACCCGGTCTGCTTTGCTCTGTCTCTTGAGCGTGTTTGCATCCGACGTTTTGTCTCGTTACTCAAGAGTTCGCCAATGCGTGGTTGGCATCATTTCGTGGTGCGCGCTGAGCAGGTTGACTCCGTTCAGCGATGGGCGTCGCTGGAAGCGAAAAGCCCGCTCATGCGCGAAACGCTTGTCAGACGCCATCGTGTGAAACGGAAGCGACGAAAACGCCCTACCGCGACTGCGACGTTGGCGATTGAGCTGATCGCGGTCGCATTCAAGGCATATTGGTTCGTCCACGGTAGCTAAGGAACGTGGGAAAAATAACTTCGGTTTTTATTGAGGTTCGAACCGGTAGTT
>CAZJWY010000208.1:0-6465 GCA_964549545.1 uncultured Planctomycetaceae bacterium
GTCATCTACGCCAACATCGACGGCTTCGATCCGGCCGAAGAAGCGGGGAACGGGGAGCGGGGAGCAGGGAGTAAGAATCTCGATGCAAAATCATTCACCACCGCGAAATCCTATCGCCCCATCGCCAAGCGCAACGAGCTCGACCGCTGGATCCTCAGCGAACTGAACCGCACCTGCGCCGCTGTCGTCGAACGGATGGACGCCTACGACAACTACGCCGCCTGCCAACATATCACCGCGTTCGTCGACGCCCTCTCGAACTGGTACGTCCGCCGCAGTCGTGACCGCTTCTGGGCCGCCGATAAACGTGATCAAAACAAGCTCGACGCCTACTGGACCCTCTACGAAGCACTCGTCACAACAACCAAGCTGGTCGCACCATTCGTTCCGTTCCTTGCCGAAACTCTCTGGCAAAATATCACACACCAGGGATTAGGGACTGGGGACTTGGGACTTGGGAAAAAAGAGAAAAACTCCAGCCCCCAGCCCCCAGCCACCAACCCCCAGCTCCCAGAGAGCGTCCACCTGACCGACTTCCCTACCGGCGACACGGCTTCGATCGACGAAGCCCTCTCCGCCCGCATGAACCTCGTCCGCCTCATCTCCTCCCTCGGCCGCAACGCCCGCAGCGCCGCCAGTCTGAAAGTGCGCCAACCACTCGCCAAAGTCGAAGTCATCCTCGCCGACACGACCCACCAGGCGTGGCTCGAAGAACACGCCGCCGTGATTGAAGAGGAACTCAACGTAAAGAAGCTCGAGTTCTGCGACGACCCATCCCTCTACGTCGAACACGAAGTCGTCCCCAACTTCAAACTGCTCGGCCCCAAGCTCGGCAAGCTACTCCCTAAAGTCAAGCAATGGCTCGGCCAGCAAACGGGCGCCGAATTGCTGGAAAACATCCGCGACAATGGCCAGATCGACCTCACGATCGATGGTCAGGCGATCGCGCTCACCCGCGAAGAAGTCGAAGTTCGCATCAAACCACGCTCCGGCTGGACATCCGCCAACGACCAAGGCGTCGTCGTCGTTCTCTCTACCGAGCTAACTCCGGAGCTAATCGCCGAGGGCCTCTCCCGCGATCTGGTACGTGCCATTCAGGACCGCCGCAAAGACACGGGCTGCGACTACACCGACCGTATCGAAGTTGGGATCGTTACCGAGTCTGTCGATTTGCAACAAGCCATCGAAAGCTTCCGCGAATACATCACGACAGAAACATTAGCAACACGACTCGCCAGCGATCCGCTTTCCGGCGTCGACGGCGCTGACACGAAAGTCGGCGAAGCGGCACTAAAACTATTCGTTCGCGTTGTGAGCTAAGGTACGCTCTAACTCACTTCCTATTTCGAAGAATAACCACGGAGACACAGAGGACACAGAGAAGGCAAAAAGTGGAGCCGCAGATACACACAGATGAACACAGATAAAGTCTCAAGCCAGGCCAAATCCATTTCTGTCTTTCATCGGCGTCAATCTGCGTCCATCTGCGGATAGAAATTCTTCTTCTCTGTGTCCTCCGTGTCTCCGTGGTAAATCCTATCTGCCGATGTCAGAGAAAAAGCTCAAACTTGCCGTCCTGATCTCCGGCTCCGGCCGCACGCTCAAGAACTTCATTGATCTTGCCGCGGAAGAAAATCTACCGATCGACATTCGTTTGGTAGTCTCCAACGTACCAACCGCCGGCGGATTAAAATTCGCCGAAGCGGCCGGCATCCCCACCCAAGTCATTCCGCGCAGCGATTTCTCCCGGGGCGGCACCGGCTCCGAAGCATTCGGCGAAAAAATATTCGCAGCCTGTCGCGACGCCGGCGTCGACTACGTCGCCATGGCCGGCTTCATGACGCTCGCTCCGTTGCCGCCCGATTTTTTAGGCCGAGTCGTCAACATCCATCCGTCGCTGATTCCATCCTTTTGCGGCCACGGCATGTATGGTGACCACGTTCATCATGCAGTCCTCGATGCCGGCGTAAAAGTCACCGGCTGCACGGTCCATTTCGTCGACAACGAATACGACCACGGCCCGATCATCTGGCAGCAGCCGGTCCCGGTCTTCGACGACGACACCGCCGACACGCTCGGCAAGCGTGTGTTCGAGATCGAGAAGGAAGCCTACCCACAAGTGCTGAAGCTGCTCGCGGACGGGCGTATTCATTTGGAAAACAATCGCGTGAAAATCCTCAAGCCTCAGCGCGGCGAGCGGTCACGCACGGGTGCATATCCGATGGATTGATAGAACGCGACCGCTGCGGCCCACCCCGTGTGCGTCTCCAATTCGATTTCACGCCAGCCGTCGTCCCACGCCGCAAGTTCCAAATGCGACATCAACTCCCGACCAACGCCACGACGTCTCCATGCGGGATCGACCAAGAGCCAATGCACAACGGGAACGGTAGCGTGCGAGCCTTCGCGCAGGGCAAGTGTCACTGCGCCAATCGGCAAAGCAGTTTCACCAGTAATCGCCAACCACATTCGCTCGGGCCGCCACCACGATTTCGATTGCATTTCAGAAAAGAAATCCGCCGGGGACCATGCTCGGGCGCGTGGGACCTGATCCTCCATCGCCCGCTCGCGAAGCGCCAGCCACGCGGCGACATCATCGGGAATGGCGATGGTGCGCATGCTAAACTCCGGAACATTGACCACATCTGGCGGCCGGAATAATTGTCTGCGAAAATGAAGTACAGAAGACATGACAAGAATGAACCGCTGATGAACGCAGATGCACGCGGATCATTGTAGATAAAACTATCGCATTTATCAGCGTTCATCCACGTTTATCCGCGGTTCAATTGATTCCTAGCAAACATCTTTGAGTTTGGAAAGGCTCCGATGCAGGACGTCAAAGCGTTAAAGAAAGCCATCTGCGAGATCGGCGATCGAATTTATAAGCGTGGTTTCGCCGCTGCGAATGACGGCAACATCAGCGTACGTCTCAATGAGAACGAAGTCCTCTGCACGCCCACGTTACACTGCAAAGGCTTCTTGAAGCCGAAGGACATTTGCCTCGTCGATATGGACGGCAACCAGATCGCCGGCAAGAAGAAGCGATCCAGCGAAGTCATGCTCCATCTGGAGATCATGAAAGCGCGGCCCGATGTTCAGAGCGTGGTCCACTGCCACCCGCCACATGCGACCGCGTTCGCGATTGCCCGCGAGCCGATTCCGCAAGCGATACTGCCAGAAGTCGAAGTGTTTCTCGGCGAAGTGCCGATCGCGCCGTACGAAACGCCCGGCGGTAAAAAGTTTGCCGAGACGATCCTGCCGTTCGTCAAACAATCGAACGTGATCATCCTGGCCAATCACGGTACGGTGAGCTACGGCGAAGATGTTCAGCGTGCATACTGGTGGACAGAAGTGCTCGATGCCTATTGCCGGATCCTCATCCTGTCGAAGCAGCTTGGACCGGTTCAGTACCTATCACGGAGAAGACGCAGGAACTGATCGACCTCAAAGCCAAGTGGGGCTTCACCGATCCGCGCCTGGAAGAGGGCTTCCAAGGCGACATTCGCTGCAACGCCACGTTCCGGCATACATGGTCGAAAAGTGGCGTCGCGCCACGGGCATTCGCTGAACCGGGCAGCGATGATTGAGCACTGTGGCATCTAAAGGCGGTTATGACTCGTCGCGGGAAAGAATCTCGCTCAGTCGTTGCTGCAACTGCTGGAGTTCGATACCACGCACCAGCAATCGCTTTTGCGACGACGTTTCGCCTGAGACAATCTCGATCGACGACTTGGAAATTCCCAGCGTCTTACTCAATACGGCAATGATCGCCTGGTTTGCTTTACCTTTTTCTGGGGCAGCCGTAACGGCCACTCGCAACGCACCGGCACGGACGCCAAGTATCGCATTGCGTCGCGAACCCGCGTGCGCTCGGATCGGCAGTACGACTCCCTGCTCACTTTGCTCGAATTCCAACATAAGACGGAAGATCGTGTTAATCGGTCTGCAAATCAACCGCGATGATACACGATTCGCCACAAGACAATCATCGTAAACAAGTTAAAAAGAGCGTGAGCGACGATGCTCGGCACGATGCTGTGGGTGCGCTGATAGAGATAGCCCAGCACGAGTGCCAAGAAAAACAGCGGGATGGGTTCCGGCCCATAGCCGAAATGGGCCAGGCCGAACGCTGCTGCACTCACGAGGATCGGCAGCCAACCGTAAGGCAAGCTGGCGACAACACCACGAACTGGCGGGTCATTTTCAACCTCGGGCTCCGCAGCGGTATCGAGTGGCGCGGTGGGCGCGACCGGCGCTTCGATCGTTACCGCAGTCTCCTCCTCAGCGGTCGCCGGCACTTCGACCGCTGAGACATCGACCGCTTCCTTCCGCCAACCTAACCGCGTGTCTTCCCAACGTTCGAGCCAGCCCTGTAGTAACAGGCGAAATGTAATCTCTTCGCAAATCGGCGCCACCACAACCGCCGCCACGCCTGCCAACACTAAAACCCAAGGATTCGGCGGTGATTCCAAAACCATCCGTATCAAAGGGTGACCTGATTCCACTTCATCCGACGACCTCATAAACAATTGCTGAATCAAATGCACCGGCGCGAGCGCAGCCAAGCAGGCAGCACCGCCAATACAGATATCACGGAGCAATTCGCGAGCGCTAGCCGGAATCCCAAGATCGCGCCAAGTGGCCTTTGAAAACATAGCGATAGCAAACAACACCCCGCCGACGATGAACGTTTGTTCGACCATCGCGGTAATCAACGTCCCAGGCGCGATCGAATCCAACGCAGTATGGTCCTCTGGTTCGCCGCGGCTGAACGCCGAAATAAGAGTGAGGAGCAAATAGGTTCCTGCCAGGACGCCGCCAACTGCTCCCCAAGGCACGGGCCGCCTCGGCTCATACGGCAACACGGAGCCGCTGCGGCGCATGTGAAGCACGTTCATGCAGGCGAAGATGCTGAGCATCATCATGCCGGCGGCAAAAGTGACCAACGCTGGATCGATAGGCTCTGACGGCATGGTTCAACTGGGACGGGCTTGCCGTGTCGCTTATTTTTTCAACAGATCGAGCGCCCGCCGCACGTACACCCAGCCGGAATAGATTGTCATGGCGACGGCGAGCCAGACGAGCAGCCGCAGAGTCCAGGTGACCAGCGCGGGAGGCGTAACGTCCCAGACTGTGGCTCTTGAATCGAAGTGATAATACCAGAGCCGCCACAAGCTCATTGCAACCGCGGCGCATTGAAAGACCATCTTCCACTTGCCCGACCATTTGGCTGAGAAGTCGGAGCCGTGTTCTTCGAAAAAGCTGCGGAGGGCCGTCACCAGGATTTCGCGGGCAACAACGATCACCGCCATCCACGCCCAAATCTCCGAGGCGGAAGAATTGAGCCCCCGTTCGCCGACCACCGACGGAATCGCGGCCAAGAAAATGAACGTCCCGCAGATGATGATCTTGTCGGCGAAGGGATCGAGGATGCGACCAAGTTGGGTGACTTGGCCATAACGCCGAGCATAAAAGCCATCGACCCAGTCCGTGCCGGCGGCGATGACGAATAACACGAGAGACGTTAAGTACCAATCAAACGTGAGCGTAACGAAGCAGATGATCGACAAGACGAGTCGCGAGATCGTCAGGATATTGGGCACGTTCCAAACGGCATCTAGGGCTGACGATCGGTTCGTTGCGGTGGCTTGATCATCCATACTCTAAACCAATGATTAACGTGCTTCGCCGATTGCGGCCCCAACTAAATCATACTCACTAACGGCGACAATTTCACACGGCACGATCGAACCGGCGGAAATTCCTTCGCCGGTCACATAGACCACGCCGTCGACATCCGGCGCGTCGGCATAGGAGCGGCCGATCCAGGCGTTCTTTTCGCCTTCCACGGCCGAGTCGATGATCACGTCGAGCTTGCGACCAACCTGGGCGCCGTTCCACTCGAACGCTACGTCTTGCTGCACTTCCATGAGCTCGTCACGACGCTCATTCTTCACTTCTTCCGACAAGTGATCGGGCAGCTTCGCCGCCGGCGTATCGGGCTCGAAGGAATACGTGAACACACCGAGCCGCTCGAATTTTTGCTCAGCAATGAACTCGGCAAGTTCTTCATGCTCTTCTTGTGTCTCGCCGGGGAAGCCGGAGATGATCGTGGTTCGCATCACGAGATCGGGAATGCGGTCGCGCAGTTTGTTGAGCAGATCGATCGTATCGGCTCGATTGACGCGGCGCTGCATCCGCTTCAGCATCCGATCGTTGATGTGCTGCAGCGGCATGTCGATGTACGGCACGATGCGCTTCGACTTGGCAATCACGTCGATCAACTCGTCGCTGACGTACATCGGATAGAAGTACATCAGTCGAATCCAATCGAGGCCTTCGACTTTCTCCAACTCACGCAGCAACTCGGCCAAACGCGTTTGGCCGTAGAGATCGAGGCCATAATAAGTCGTGTCCTGAGCGACGATCACCAGTTCGCGCACACCGTCGGCGGCCAGTTCC
>CAZJWY010000208.1:6475-8106 GCA_964549545.1 uncultured Planctomycetaceae bacterium
GTGTAATGCTTGCCGCGCATTTTCGGGATCGCGCAGAACGTACAAAGCCGATCGCAGCCTTCCGATATCTTGAGAAACGCGAAGTGCCGCGGCGTGATCCGCAACCGGGCCGTATCGGGCAGCGGGTGCGTCGGCGCGGGATGGAAAACGGTCCGCTGTTCGGTAAGTCCGCCGACAAGTCGATCGGCAACTTTGGTCACGTGCTCACGACCAAATACGCCTACGAGGTGGTCGATCCCCGGGCGTGATTCAAGCAGTGAATCTTTTTGACGCTCCGCAAGGCAACCGGAAACGATCACGCCGCGCAACTGGCCCTGGCGCTTTAGCTCAAGCATCTCATCGATCGCGGCAAACGATTCGTTCCGCGCTGCTTCGATGAATCCGCAGGTGTTGACGACCGCGAAGTCGGCCCCCTTGGGATCGTTCACCAGCTCGTAGCCATCGAGCTGCAGCAGGCCGAGCATCCGTTCGCTGTCGACAAGGTTTTTCGGGCAGCCGAGGCTGACAAACGCGTAGCGACCCTTGGACTGGCCGCGCGCACATTGAGTAGTGAAATTGTCCGACACGTTTGCCTGAAGATTTCGTTAGGGCAGATCGGCTGACAACCCGACGCACAACGGCTAGTGCAGAGCGCAACCGCAAACTACTAATTCTAGCGGCCAACCGATTGCGGGCCAATTGGCGACACGTTTCAGGCCTGAACCGTTGCTTTTTTCGCTGGAATATATACATTTGTATACATACTGCATAAGCAGAAGTTACGATTCCTCCAAACCATGAAAGATCGGAATTCTCACGAGTTCCGCAACCGATATGCTGTCCGAAATTCCTGATGAGGAGTTTGCCGCCGCGCTGGATGCCTGTGCGGCCGAAGCGCTTTGGGAAGCCGGCATCGATGGCCCGCCGATCGACGCCCTGGCTGTCGCCGATGGTCTGAGGCTGATCGTAACGCACGACTACTCAATGCCGCATCGGGGGCGGTTCGTGCGACTGGCGAACCGCGCCGGCAGCAAGGGCGAACAGGGAACCATCGTTGTCGGAACAGCGGATCGGCCTGAGCGGGAACAGTGGACCATCGCGCACGAGATCGGCGAGAGCATTGCCTATCGCGTCTTTAGTCGACTGGGAGTCGCGTTCGACGAAGCACTGCCGACGGCTCGTGAAGCGGTGGCCAATCGTCTGGCAGGCGCTTTGCTATTGCCGCGACGTTGGTTCGCCGTAGATGGACGTGACGCGGGCTGGGATCTATTGCTGCTCAAAGAAAAGTACAGCACGGCCAGCCATGAACTCATCGCCCGGCGAATGCTCGAAATGCGACCGCCGATTGTGATCTCGGTATTTGACCAGGGACGACTTCAATGGCGACGGAGCAATATCGTCGCGCGGGCGGCCGAACTATTGAGAGAAGAGCGAGACGTATGGCAGTCGGTACACGCGCTGGGAATGCCGGCCTGCGAATCGCTCGATGCTGAGTCGGGACTCGAGCGCGTTGATTGCTGGCCCATTCATGAGCCGGGATGGAAACGAGAGATTATGCGAAGTGAGATTGTGGAGGTTTAGAAGCCTGAAGATTCGTACTATTGATACCTGCGCAACAAATGACCTCACGGGACAGGGGTGCCATGCCCACG
>CAZJWY010000209.1:0-8052 GCA_964549545.1 uncultured Planctomycetaceae bacterium
CCAGAAGAGCGTGTGGAAGTAGGTGATGTCCTTGCCGATGAAGTGGTGGATTTCGCAATCTTTGGAGCGCCACCAGTTGTCGAGCTTCTCGCCGGTGCGGTTGCACCATTGCTGCGTGGAGGCCATGTAGCCGATCGGTGCGTCGAACCAGACGTACCAATAGTTGCCGGGGCTATCGGGGATTTCGAAGCCGAAGTAGGGGGCGGGGCGGGAGATGTCCCAATCGCGGAGTGGCTCGCCGAGGAAATGGCCCTTCAGATAGTTGGCGATTTCGGATTGCAGGTGTTCGCCGGATTGCGTCCAGTCTTCGAGGAACGTGTGTAGCTGTTCGAGTTCGATGAATAGATGCGAGGCTTTGCGGAGCTCGGGGGTGGCGCCGCTCAGTGTGCTGCGCGGGTTGATCAGGTCGGCGGGGCTGTAGTGGTGGCCGCAGCGACTGCAGTTGTCGCCTGGTTCGTCGGGTGAGCCGCATTTGGGACATTGGCCGCGCACGAAGCGATCGGGGAGGAAGGTGCCGACTTGTGGATCGAAGAGTTGCTCGACGTCGCTCTCTTTGACGAGGCCGGCTTTGCGGATCGACTGCCAAATCTGGTGGCAGAGGACGCGGTTTTCTTCGCTGTTGGTGCTGCCGTAGTTGTCGAAGCCGATTTCGAAGGCGGCGAAGTCGCGTTCGTGCGACTCCTGCATCTTGGCGATAAATTCCTCTTCGCTGCAGCCGGCGCTCCGGGCGCTGAGCATGACGGCGGTGCCGTGGGTGTCGTCGGCGCAGACATAAATGCAACGGTTGCCGACGAGCTTTTGGAAGCGGACCCAGATATCGGTCTGGATGTACTCGACCAAATGGCCAATGTGGATGTCGCCGTTGGCGTAGGGGAGGGCGGAGGTGACGAGGATTTGGCGCACGGTTTGGGAGATGCGGTTGGAGGTGCGTGGCGAGCATAGCTCGCCCGCTAAATGGTTGGGGTTAAATGGGGTATGTTTTGCGATGTTTCGGCGGAGTGAGGATGCTAGCAGCGGCTGCTGATGCCGTGGGGCCGCGTTATTGTAGCCCGCTGGCTGATGCTTCGGGAGGGCAGAGCGGATTAGTCCGCCAAGCTGACCTTGTACGAATTGCAGAAGTCGAGGACATTGCCGCCCCCGAGCGCCGGACGCCCGCAAAGTATCCGACGCCGATTAACACCCATAGGTTCGCTCACCAGCGTCCGGCGCGGAACAGCAGCAAGAACTCGCTGCCGCAACATGCGCCCCGTACAACCGGCCCCGATGGTCCAGCAGGATGCTGAGCACCGAAGCCGGTCGCGCAAGGTTGCAGTAACTCGGACGATGGAGAGCGAGGTCCTCGCGGAACCCCTCGGCAATCGCGACGGCGCGCCGACCACCAATCCAAGGAGGGAACGGATGGTCCGAAACAAAGCAGCGGCAATCGCCTTCGTGGCTCTCTTCATCGGCGGTAGCGCCGACGCGCAACAACTCCAACTGCTTGATTTCTGGTCGCCGCAATGCGGCCCCTGCATGCAGATGAAGCCCATCATGCAGAGCTACGAGCAGGCGGGCTACCCGATCCGCCAGGTCGACACCACGCGCGAGAACCAACTCGCCCGTCAGTACAATGTTACGCAAATTCCGTGCTTCGTGATGCTCGTCGATGGCCAGGAAACCGAACGGCAAGTCGGGGCTACGAGCAGCGAGAGCATCCGCCAGATGTTCGAGCGGGCGAAGGACGAGGCGCGACGCCGGCGAGGTGTGCGCAACGTGTCGCCCGATGCGGCGCTGCCCGCGCAGCGCGCTGTTGCTGCTCGGAACGATGCGGCTGGTCCGGCACAGACGCCGGCAGATCAGACGTGGCCACTACAAAGCTCGGTGCCAGTGGAGCAACCGGCCGCGACCGTTCCCGTTACGTCCGCTGCGCCGGTGGATGGCGCGCCGTCGCACGCGGCGCTGTTGGCCGCTTCGGTCCGACTCGTCATCGAAGATGCTCCAGGTCTCCGCTCGTTCGGGACCGGCACGATTGTCGACACTCGCAGCGGCGAAGCGCTCGTCGTGACTTGCGCTCATTTGTTCCGCGATACGCAAGGCAAAGCGCCGGTGAAGGCCGACTTGTTCGAAGCGAATGGTGATACTGCCCGCGTCGCTGGCCACGCCACTGGCCAGGTGCTGAGCTTCGATCTGACGCGCGATGTCGCGCTTGTGAGCCTGCGAATCGATCGGCCTGTGACGACGGCTCGCGTCGCGCCGCCGAATACGACGGTGCAGCGATTCGACCGCATGGTCAGCGTCGGTTGCAGCAATGGGCAAGACCCAACAGTGATGGAAACGCGAGTGAACTCGCTTGATCGTTATCAGGGACCGCCAAATATCGAAGCCAGCGGCGCGCCGCCAGTTGGTCGGAGCGGTGGTGGGTTGTTCAATGCCAAGGGCGAGCTGGTGGGTGTTTGCAACAATGCCGATCCGGAAGGGAACGAGGGCATTTACGCAGCAGTGGAATCTGTCCACGATCAGTTGGATCGGCTGGGCTTGAAAGACATTTATTCCAAGCCGGGTGCGGCTCCAGCGGCACCCCACACTGTGGCCGGTAGCGACATGCCAGCCAAAGACCCGCTCGTGCGTGGGCAGGCGCCACCGATCACACCGCTGCCGAACGAACCGGCTGGCGAGGTCGCGAAATCTGGTCAGCCGCGTAATCTGAGCGAGACCGAGCAAGCGGCCCTTGAAGAAGTCATGAGCCGAGGTGTTTCGTCGGAGGTGATCTGCATTGTGCGGCCGAAGGACGCGGGTGGGCAGAGCGAGGTGATTCACATCGAGCATGTGTCGCCGGAGTTTATTCAGGCCTTGCGGCAGGGCAACGCGATGCGGTAGCACGGGCTTTAGTCCGTGAGCGACAGCCTCGTGGCCTCGACTTGTTAGGATTCGGTGATTTCACAACTGGTCCGAATCTTTGCAAACTCGGCGACCGTGAACGTTGTGTCTGCACGGACTGAAGTCCGTGCTACGAGCCCTGCATAATCGTTACGAACGATTATTCTTGCATCGCGGCCGGCATCGTGCGGGCGTGAGCTAAGCTTATAGGTATTGCTCAAGTCCTTGCACGCGCGTGACCTCGCATGATCATCTACGTTGCTCTGATTTCGGTTCTGAACTTGGGCCTGGGCTTTGCTTTGGCTCTCTACCTGGGCGTGGGACGGCGGCAGATGGCCAGCACGATTGGCGAACCGATCGAGGCGCATGATCATGCGGATTCTGGGGTCGACGATTAGATAGAGTAAGCGAACCGGACGCTAGCGCGTGCCGGCTGATTGGATTAGCCGCAGGGCGCTAGCCCTCGGTTTTTGAACCACTGCTACTACTTCTTAGGGGCCAGTTCGAAGATGGCTTCGATCTCGACGGCCCAGCCACCCGGCAGCGCTGCCACGCCCATTGCGCTTCGCGCGCCGACGCCATTGTCCGAGCCGAACACGTCGCGCATCAACTCGCTGAAGCCGTTGATCACGGCGGGGTGGTCTTTGAAATCGGGGGCGGAGTTCACGAAGCCGACGGTTTTTACCAATCGGCCGATGGCATCGAGGCTGCCGAACTCTTGCCGCAGGGTGGATAACATGCGCAGGCCGGTGCGTCGGGCCGCTTCGTAGCCTTCTTCCTTCTGCAGGGTATCGCCCAGACGGCCGACGATGGCCGTGCCATCGGCAGCCACTGGGCCAGTTCCCGATAAATAGGCCAGGCCCTGGCTGACCACGGCGAGCTTATAGACGCCGATCGATTTTCCCGGCGATGGGATCTCCAGCTCAAGCTGCTGGACACGTTCTTCGGGAGTCATGCGATTAGTCATTTCGATTTTCCGTACACTTCGTTTGGATCAAACACGCGATCGGCGACGACCTTGAGCCCGGTGGGTGTTACTTTGCGGAAGAAACACGAAGGATAGCCTTCGTGGCAGGCGGCGCCGCCGACTTGCTCGACTTTGAGGAGCACGGTGTCGGCGTCGCAATCGACGAAAATCTCGCGCACGTGCTGGACATTGCCGCTCTCTTCGCCTTTGCGCCAGAGCCGCCGGCGAGCGCGGCTGAAGTAGACGACCTTGCCGGTGGCCAGCGTCTCTTCCCAGGCTTCGCGGTTCATATGCGCTACCATCAGCACCGTGCCCGTCGCCGCGTCTTGGGCGACGGCGGTCACCAGACCGTCTGGGCCGGAAAACGCGGGAGTGTTTGGGGGGGCTTCGCTCATGGTTGTCGCTAACTATCTTTTGTATTTTCGCAAAGCCCGGTCTTTGGATCAGCCGGTGGGCGCCAGTCCCCGGTTTGTACGCCATTAGAACCGGACGCTAGCGCGTGCCGGCTGATTGGATCAGCCCCCGGTTTTGAAACCACTTCCTAGGCAAAATTAGCATAACTGTCTCCGCGGCAGGTGGCCAGTCGTGGGCTGACTGGGACGACACGACCGGCAAAGTCACTGTCCCACGCAAGTCGAGCAAAGTTCGCAAGGCCGGCGTAAAGGTCGAGTTTTATGAACCGCTTCAGGCCAGCAATTTCACCGGTCGATGGCTAAGGTACGACGGATCGCAGCTGGCGCAGGATGCACGCTCGCTCACTCGCTCTCCCTTGGAGCTCGGCGTGTTGAACAAATCATTGACGGTGGTGTTGCCTGTTTTCAACGGGGAAACGCGGCTGCGAAAGAGCGTCCACGAAATCCTCGAACTGGCGAGTGAATTGACGTCGAAATTCGGCGTGCTGATCATCGACGACGGTTCGGATGATTCGACCTACGAAGTGGCTGAGGAGTTGGCTGCTACTTATCCGCAGGTGTCGGTGCGGCGTCATCGGCAGTTTCAAGGCTTGGGCCGCACGATTGATTACGTTCAACGCCACGTCCGTTCGGACGCCGTGATCATGCATGACGGTGCGTCGCCGATCAACGCCGGCGAAATGCGCAGCCTGTGGCGCAATTGGGTCGCCGAAACAGCACCGACTATCGATCGGTCGAAGACAGGCGAGCTCCATGAAGCGATGCGCGAGCTGGCCAACCTGCCGTTGATCCATGCTGCGATGGAGAAGGCTCATCGGCGGATCACCGGCTTTCAGCTCATCACGCCGGTGGATGTGGGAGATGCGCCCGCCGAAGACATGCTGCCAGTTTTCGCGGAGGCGGAGAGCCGCGCAAGCACGGTTCTCAATCGCCGCAGCCTGGGCAAGATCCCCGTGCTGCCTCGGCCGAAGTTTCTATCTGCGTTGGCGAACTTCGCGATGGGCGAGTGATTCTCAAGCCTGCGATGTAGCGCTAGCCCCCGCGGCAGCGGAGAGAAATTTGACACATCACAGCGCGTCCGATACGTTTGAGATATGGACGGAATCAATGTCAACGTACCCGAAGCTCTTCAAGAGTTCGTTCAAGCACGCGTGGTAGAAGGCGGCTATCGAAACGTCGGCGAATACGTCGGCGAGTTGATTCGCGCCGACCAAAAGCAACACGCTTTGACCGTTCTTGGCGCGGAGATTCTGAGGAGCGCAGGCAACAGTCCATCGGTGCAGATGACCGATGCGGATTGGGACGACATTCGCAACGAAGTTCGCCAGCGCTTTGACTCCCGTAAAACCGGTTAGACTCTTGCGGGGTGGGTAAATCCGGATGGCGCCAAGCGTCTCACGCAAGCCGGAAGTGCGGCGCGACCTGGTCGAATACGCGGACTATATTTCACGCGACAATTTAGATGCAGCCCTGCGCTTCTTGGATGCAGCCGAGCGTACATTCAAGTTTTTAGCCGCGAATCGTGAAGCTGGGCAGCGTTGTCGTTTTCCACAGTCGGAATTGGCTGGCCTACGAATATGGCCGATCGAAGGCTTCGGTAATTACCTCGTGTTCTATCAGCCAACGGATAAGGGCGCCGAGATTTGGCGCGTTTTGCACGGCGCACGAGACATCAAGGCGTTGTTCGGATAGCGGGCGGAGCTGTCAGCGGCTCCTGAATCCTTACTCGGTCTAACGACCGTTAAAGCATCGAACTGCGCGACGGATCGGTCTGCGGATATTTTGTTCCTTGAATGAGCAGCTCGACAAGCGTCTCGGGGATCGTCGACTTTGCCCGCTTGAAGTCGCTCAAACGGAATCGGAAATATGCCTTCCGATACCGGCCCGAACAACTCGGGATAATCTCTTCCTCGCGAAACCGCCAAATCTCCTCAAATAACTCCTGCGAATACTTGGCCACACGCGCCTCTATTCCAACATGATGAGAGTTACTTGCCTGCCTTCTCGATGTTCTCTATGCGGTAAAGGTGAGTTCTCGTGCGAAGGATTAGCGAGCTACCATCGACAGCGGGCGAGGCCATGCAGCCTTCGTCGAGTGTGTTCTCGGCCAGTTGCTCGAACTTTTTGTCCGGTTTGATGATGGTTGTTTTGCCTTCCTGGTCGCAGAAGTAGATGCGTGGCTCGGTGCCGCCGACGTAGATCGGCGAGGCGGCAAAGCCGCCACCGATTCGTCGTGACCCTGCCGGCTTGCCTGTCTTCACATCGACACAATTGAGGATGCCATCGTCGCTGACCATGTAGATCAGATCGTCGATGAGTAGTGGCGATGCCGTTTTGGCGACCCGCGAGTTGAGCCGCCAGTCGACATGTGTATTCGTGACGTTGCCCGTGCCATCTACCCGCACGGCCCAGAGTTCGGGATGCGTGATACCGGTAACGAGATAAGCGATGCCGTCGCGGTAGAGGGGGCGAGGCGCGACGGAGAAGTCGTCGTAGTTTACGCGCCACAGGTCGTGGCCGGTGGTCGGGTCGTAGGCGAAGGCGGACTTTGCACCGACGCTGAGCATTTGGTTTTTACCGTCTGCGGCAGCATACAGAATTGGCGTGCAGTGTGCCTTGCGATGGTCGCCGTCGAGCAGCCGCTTGGCCTCCTGAGCGCCTTTGCCGGTGACGTCTTGATCGTTCCACTCGACTTCGCGGTCTTTTCTCCAGACGGTGTTGCCGGTCGCCTTGTCGAGAGCGACCGTGTACTGCAGATCGACGCCGTCGAACGTGAGGATCACCAAGTTGTCGAACAACACAACGGATGACGAGGGACCGCGGTAGTGACGGCAACGCAGGTCGTCGCGCGACCATAGGACGTCGCCCGTTGCTGTATCGAGACAGGCCGTTCCGTAACTGCCGAAATGTGCGTAGACGCGTCCTAGCTCGATCGCGGGCGACGGGGCGGCGTAGCAATTCACATTGTTTCCGAGTGGTTCGGGTGAATCGCAGTGGAATAGCTTCTTGTTGTGGATGACCTTTCCAGTCGCGGCGTCGATGCAGAGGATGAAGAAGTCGCGGCCATCCTCGGTTGCGGTTGTGACCCAGACTTTGCCGTCCATGACGACCGGCGTCGACCAACCGAGGCCGGGGATTGGTGTCCTCCAGCGGACGTTTTCTGTTTCGCTCCAATGGAGCGGCAGCTTGCTGGAATCGGTAGCGACATAGCCGTTGCCTAGTGGTCCACGGAACTCGGGCCAATTGGCGAGCACTGGCGCGGATTGCATTCCCGCGAGGCAGAGGACAAGCAAGAAAGTGAACTGCTGAGTCATTCTGGCAGCCTAGCTTGGCTGGAAAATAGCGTCAACGCGTGGGGAGGCATGTGGGGCAGACATTCTTGTCTGCTGGCAAACCACATTTGGCAGACAGGAATGTTTGCCCCACGGGCGATTTTAGTCGACCGCTGCGCGGTTTGGATTGCGATAGAGGATTTGCGCCAGTAGTTCCGGCGAACCGGGCTCGTTTGTGCGATCGTGGTGCCACTCGGCATGTGTGGGGACCAGCGCCAGATCGTAGGGCCAGGCGTCGAGGATGTCGCTGTCGCCGATGGCGGTGAGGAGTGCATTTGAATTCATTGTTACATCGCCGGCGCGTGGTGGAATCGGGCCGGCGTGCTGTCGAGGGCAGCCCATCAAGAGGGTAGGGTCGTAGCCGCCGACGCGATTGATGACTTGAGCGATTTGGTACAACGATAGCGCGCGGGGGCCACCGGCGTGATAGACGCCCGCTAGGTCGCTTGCCAGCACGCGCTCGAACAATCGGTTGAGGCAGTCG
>CAZJWY010000210.1:0-8025 GCA_964549545.1 uncultured Planctomycetaceae bacterium
AGCAACCCGCCCGCCCCCGGCCCACACAGTCGAGTCCATATTCCACTCGCCCGTATCGCAGCCGCCGACATGGTCCTCACGTCTATCACGGGCTGGACCTTCTACTGGCTAGCATTCATGTAAGCCCGGCGAGCCGAGCCGGACCTGACTCAGTAAGTGCCGCTCGGCTCGCGGCACCTACTAGACCATATCTGGCCGTGGCCCCACCGCGAGTTGCCCGCCGCCCGCCGAGGCCCGATTGATCGCGTTCACAAAAGCCAGCGTCGCCGCCTCGACCGTATCGGTCGATACGCCCCGTCCACGATAGATGCGTCCGTCACGCTCCACTTCAATCGTCGACTCGCCTTGCGCGTCCTTACCACTCGTCACGCTATGCACACGAAAATCACGGACGACAACCGAGATCCCAGTGATCTCTTCAATCGTCCGAAACAACGCATCGAGTGGTCCATCACCGCCCGACGACGACTGGGTCGTCTCTTCGCCGGCCCTATCGAGCGTCACGGAAACCGATGGCTCCGCCCCTCCGGTTGCATGTACCTCGTACGCCACCAGCTTCCACTGATCTTCATCCGAGGTCATCTGCTTTTCCACGAGCGCGGCAATGTCGGCGTCGTAGACTTCCTTCTTCTTGTCGGCTAGCCTTTTGAACTCGTCGAACACGCGCTGCAGTTCTTCACCCGTGAGGTGATAACCCAGCACCTTCGCACGATCGGCCAGCGCCGCTCGGCCACTGTGCTTGCCGAGCACAAGGTCGGTCTGCGTAAATCCGACATCCTCGGGCCGCATGATCTCGTACGTCGTCCGCTCTTTCAGCATGCCGTCCTGATGAATGCCCGCCTCGTGTGCAAACGCGTTGCGACCAACGATCGCCTTGTTACGCTGTACCTGCAGACCGGTCACGTTCGACAGCAGCCGACTGGTCGGCACGAGCCGCGTCGTGTCAACCTTCGTCGAAGTGTGGTAGTAGTCCGACCGCGTCCGCATCGCCATCACGACTTCTTCGAGCGAGCAATTGCCGGCCCGCTCGCCGATGCCGTTCACCGTGCATTCGATCTGGCCCGCGCCGTTCTCCACCGCCGCCAGGCTGTTCGCCACCGCCATGCCCAGATCGTTGTGGCAATGCACACTAATGACGGCCTTGTCGATATTCGGCACACGGTTCACGAGGTTCTTGATCACGCCGCCAAAGTGCGTGGGGGTTGCATATCCGACGGTATCCGGAATGTTGACCGTCGTCGCTCCCGCGGTGATCGCGGCCTCTACGACAGCACACAGAAAATCCGGCTCCGTGCGAGCCGCGTCCTCGGGCGAAAACTCAATGTTGTCGCAGTAGCTCTTCGCTCGCTTTACGCTCTCGACCGCCCGCTGAATGATCTCTTCCTTGCCCATCCGCAGCTTGAACTCGCGGTGAATCGCGCTCGTGGCCAGAAACACATGGATTCGCGCGTCGGGCGCGCCTTTCAGCGCTTCCCAGGCACGATCAATGTCTTTTTCACTGCATCGTGCGAGACCACAAATCGTCGTCCCCCGGATTGTATTTGCAATCTCGCGCACTGCCTCGAAGTCGCCTGGCGACGCGATCGGAAAGCCAGCCTCCATCACGTCGACGCCCAAGTCCACAAGCGCCTGCGCGACCTCCAGCTTCTCTTCGAGATTCATACTGCATCCGGGCGACTGTTCGCCGTCGCGCAGCGTGGTATCGAAAATAACAATCGGTCGAGCCTGTGGCATAGTAGACATCACACTCACACTTAGCGGCGTCGCTCGCGACGCGCGTTCCATTAGGACAAAAACAAAAAAACCCCGAAGCCTCACAGGCCTCAGGGTTCTACTTTACTCGTCAAATTAAATCTGTACGAACCCTAAGACCTGCGCTTGCTAAGCGCCAACAACAGGCCAAGGAGTAGGGTTCGCGAAATCATGCTTATTTCACTGCAAAAATGATTTGTGGCACGTCGGCCACCTGCTCAACTCTAGCTGACAATATCTCATCGGTCAAGGTTCACCAATTTCTTAATCGCCACCACCACATCCGCCGCAACCGCCACCGCATCCTCCTCCGCCACAACCACCGCCGCCAGCACAGCCTCCGCTGCATCCACCCGATAGCCCGGCCAATCCACCGTCGCTTGGAGGAACAGTTTTCAGCGCGCTTTGCAATTGTTGCACTTGTGGATGAATCACCGAGGCGACACCAAATAACCCGGCCACGAGCATCACATCGTGGATCGAGAACGCATTCGGATCGGCAAAAGCAACCAACTTGCTGTCTTTATGCTTTTCTTTTAGCTCATTCAACAACCGATTGCCGCAAACCGTGCGAAGCGGTTTTCGTGCGAATAGGATTGCGATGACGCCCAGAGCAATCAGCCAAATCATAAGGATCCCAATCGGTTTCCCGCGTGCGAGGCCCACGACCAGCTTGACGATCCCTACGGCAGCGAGACTGCCGAGCAGAATCATCGGCCACCAGCGAGCGGGTCCAAATCTCTCTTCTGTTTCGAGAAGCCCGCGCGATTGCAACGACGATTCGATGCTTGCCGCGACTGGTTTAGCTGCTGTCAGAATATCCTTCGCATCGATGCCTTCAACTTTGTTTGCAGCACTCAACATGACTTGTTCAATCTCAGTACTGGCTGAACTCGACTCTACCGTGGATCGCAACTTGAAAGTGGCATTACCAAGCGCGATCGGCCCAAACTTTTTTGCCGGCCTTTCGATAATCGCGATTCGCCCGCTGGCGACCAGACCAGCGAGGTATGCTTGCAACACCCCGGCTGCCCCTCGGCCCAAACATGCGACCTCTTGCGGCTCAAGCGAGCGAATGTCCTCCGACAGCTCGTCCGCTCGCAGCCAGGTTCGCAGTGCAATTGCCGCGGCCAATACTAACGCCGTCAACACACCGTAGAACACGAGAAAATCGGGTCCCGTTAGGTCGAACGGATTTAGCACTCCCACCACGAGTGGTGCGTGCCCAGCCATGAGTAACAATCGGTGCGAAACACTTCGCGAATCGCGCCACAATCGTGGCTTCCGAATGATCCAACTACGATTTCGATTAACTCGCACAGAATGCAAGTCTTCGCCGAAGCGGATTTCAGCAGGCGGCCAGATATCGGACGGTGCCGCTTCGCCGAAGTGAGCACGGTAGCTATTAAGCGTACGGTTGTACTGCTCGTGATGCCGCGAGTTTTCGGCCGCTCCGCCTCGCGTCGGATGATGGTGCAACGACTGACCAAGCACGTTGCGACACAATTCGTTCCAATAACTCTGCGTGTACACCAAATGCAAATGCCACGCTTCGTCAATCTGCTCCGATGGTGTTACCTCGTGACCGGCCACCATCGCCAAGAAAAGGAACCGTCGATACTCGTCAACCACTCGTCGTGCAAATCCCACTGACCAACCGTTTTCGCGTGCCAGCCGTTCGGTAAATCTCAGTGAATCACTCGGCCCATCGATCTGAAAGTCGCAAATCTTCCGCCACAATTCCACATGGAAAGCGTCCATAGATACCTCCTGCACCAACATCGGGTGCGAGATTGGATCGCAAGTAGATAAGTACGAGCCCCACGTCTGACTCGCTGGCCGAGTACGTCCTCGGCCGAAAATAGGTATTCATCACTTTTTTCTTCTTCGCTTAGAATATAAAAAAGGCGTGTTAAGATTTGATGAATGCCGCCAACTTTTTCTCAACACTATGCGTGGTGAGCACTTAGATCTATCGAGCGAAGGCCCAACCGGCCAACAACATAGCGCCGATTCAGCCGGCCAACGCAAGTTCGTCGGCGTCACGTTCAAGTGTTGCGACGTGTACTCCCGCGTGTACATCAATCGCGACACCACTGCCTATGAAGGCAACTGCCCAAAGTGCGCCAAGCGTATACGGCTAGCAGTCGGTCCTGGTGGTACCGATTCGCGCTTTTTTACTGCCGAATAAAGCAAAAGATCAAGATGCTTCCTGTTTCCTGGCCGATAGCCGATAGCTTTTAGCATGCTGGCATCGCTACCATCGTCGGCTGCCTATCTTGCGAGCAATCGCGCCATTCCCTACCATCCCTCGCCTCTTTCTCCCTGCTCCCAGCTCCTCGCTCCCTGCTTATCCATGCTTCTCGATTTCGAAGTGCAGCGCTGCACCCGATGTTGCGCCGCAACCGAACGTCCCCTCGAGCCCGGCGACGAATGTTATTCGGTGCTGGAGGTCGTCGGCGCGGAAGTTGTCCGTAAGGACTACTGCTTGGAAGCATGGAATGGTGCGCCCGATGCGGCGTTTGGTTGGTGGAAATCGCGCGTGCCTGAACCGACAGCGAAAAAAATCAAGCTTGCCCCGAACGACGTATTACTGGAGTTATTCGAACAACTAGCCGACAAACGGCAGCAGCAAGACTTACGTTATGTTCTAGCGCTACTCCTCGTTCGACGACGCGTTTTACGTATCGATGTCAATAACGACCCGGTACCCACAGACCTTGATACCGCAATCATGACGCTCTACTGTCCGAAACGTGACGCTATTTATGAAGTCGCCGTCGCCATGCCGGTCAGTGAGCGAATTGACGAAATCCAACACCAACTCAGCGAACTACTCGTGGCGGGCGCCGAATGAGGAGCGAACAACAAGTGACAAATCGTCGCTTTTCAAAATCGCTGTGCTCGTTGTTCGCACTGACGGTTCTCTTGTCGGCGTCCGGCGCTACATGCCAACGGCAACTGAATATGAATCCATTCGCCGCGGCGGGACCGGCCGCGCCGCAGATTCTTCCAGAGAACGCTACTCGTGACCAGATCGTTGCCGCCGTCAACCAAAACAGCAGTCGCATCCAGTCGCTCTCTGCAACCGGCGTCACGATCACCATTCCCGACGTCCTCAACCTACCGCTGCTAAGTGGCAACATGGCTGCCGAGCGCCCGGGTCGATTCCGTTTGACCGCTGGCACCATTGCCGGCCAGGAACTCGATGTCGGCAGCAACGACGAGTTGTTCTGGATGTGGGTCCGCCGCAATCAGCCGCCGGGTGTTTATTTCTGCCGTCATGCGCAGTTCGCCAACAGCAACATCCGGCAAATGATGCCGGTCGAGCCTTCATGGCTGCTCGCCGCGGTCGGCATCGTCGACATCGATCCGGCCAGTGTGTTCGACGGGCCGTTGCCATCTGCTCGTGGCCAAGGAACGGTCGAACTGCGATCGTGGCTCAACTCCGCTTCAGGTCGCTTGCAACGCGTGACGGTTATCGATGCTCGCCGAGCTTGGGTGATCGAGCAGGACATTTACGACCCGAGTGGCACTCAACTTTTGGCGAGCGCACGAGCTGATTCACATCGCTACTACGAGCGCGAGCAAGTATCGCTTCCCGATCGTGTAACGATCCAACTGCCGCCGGCTAACTTTCGCATGCAGATCAATCTGGGCGTGATGCAAATCAATCAGCTCGCTCCGAATCCGCAACTGTGGGCGCTGCCGGCCCCCGAGGGCACTCCACAGCACGACTTAGGTGGCGCCGCGTTCGGAACGCCGCTTCCGGGGCCGCAGCCTCCTTCGCCGCTGAGTGGTATCGTCCCCACGTCGTATCCGGCGACTTACCCGACCACTCCTTACTCGGTATCGCCCGCGTATGCTCCTCCGCCACCTCCGACCGGTGCGTCTTCTAGCGCAGACATCGGCCCGCTGCCTTTATACGGACAACGACTTCCTGCCACCCAGCAGCCGGTCCGCCGCTAGCCATTCATTCAAGTCTTTACGTTTCGTATACAATTCGCCCACGCTCTTGGCTGCGGCTAATCTGATCCGTGGCATACAGCCCGGCCAGCACGAACTCAACGCACGAGGCGCGGACAGCTTCATTGTCACTGGCGTTCACCTCGAAAGCCTTGTCCCACACCGGCGGCACTCGTTTGATCAACCCCGCGTAGTGCGACGAAGGCAGCATGTCGCCCACCTCGATCTTCACGCCGCGCGAGAAGATCTCGGCAATCTCGGCCAGCCCGTGTTTGTCGACGTATTCCTTGAACACCGTTGCAATGGCGTCGGCCAGCACCGCATCAAGCACTTGCCGCTCGCCCATTTGATGGGAGCCCATCATGTCGAGCTCCAGCTTGCCGAGCGATGATGCATAGAGATGTCCCAAGTCACTGATCCGCGGCACGGCCGGCCGCTCATTAAGCACCGCCGCTCGTTGTCGAGCCGACGCTACCATTGTCCGATAATTGGCCAGGGACAGGCGGGCGCTTACTCCCGATTGATGATCGACATACTTCGACCGCCGTGCCGCCCGGCTGACCTCTTCGATCAACTCCTTCATGAAGTAGGGGACGACGACATCGGAAGAGCGAGGGTCGAGGAGCGAGGATCGAGTGGAGTTCTCGCTTTCGCTCTCGTTTGTATTGTCTCGCTCCTCCTTCCTCGCTCCTCGTCCCTCCACCTCCTGCTCGATGATCTGAATTCCCAGATCACGCTCCATCGGATAGTGCGTATGAATGATCGAGCCGATCCGGTCCTTTAGCTGCGGGATCACTTTGCCCGAGCGGTTGTAGGTGGCTGGGTTGGCGCTGAAGAGGATCAGCACGTCGATGTCGAACTGGATGGGATAGCCGCGAATCTGCACGTCGCGTTCTTCCAAGATGTTAAACAATCCGACTTGGACAAGCTCATCAAGCTCTGGCAATTCATTCATCGCGAAGATGCCACGATGCATTCGCGGAATCAGGCCGAAGTGGAGCGCCTCTTCGACGCCCATGCTGACGCCAGCGGCCAGCTTGGCCGGATCGATTTCACCAATGATGTCGGCAAACTTGGTCCCGGGGGCAAGCCGCTCGGCGTATCGCTGTTCACGTGGCCACCACGCGATCGGGATTTCATCGGCAGGAACGCTATGAACAAGTTGTTTTCCGCGCTTCGTGATCGGATGGAATGGATCGTCGTGAACGGAAATATGGGGATCGTCGATATACGGCACTTCGTCGTCGAGGAGCGATGCGATGGTCCGCATCAACCGACTCTTCGCCTGGCCCTTCTCGCCCAGGAACAGCAGATCGTGTTGAGCCAAAATCGCGATGTTGAGCTCCGGGATAACGGTGTCGTCATAACCGACGATGCCAGGATAAAGCTCTTCCCCTGCTTGCAGCTTAGCGATGAAGTTGTCGTGAATCTCCTGCTTAACCGTCTTCGAACGCCACCCACTGGATCGCAACTCGGCCAGCGTGGCAGGTTTGTTCGATATCGAAATTTCCATGAAGAAGCCGCTTTACGGGATAAATTTGTCGCGCTGGTGCCGTACCCACGATTATAGCGCCCTCGGCAAGTGCAGGGCAGGGAAGGGGGCCGTAGCGACAAGCAGTAAAACGCCAGGGCAATTTACTACAGCTAATCACCAAATTGCATACCGTAGCAGGCGTCAAAAAAGATTTAGCGTCGGCGGCAACGCCGAATCCCCCATTATTGAGGCTTGCATTGGTATTGAACAACTATCCGCGAGCCGGGGCGTCCTCGCCCCCGCCCATCCGTTCATTATCCACGTTTCCCGTGCCCCCGTACGCTTCCGGTCGCCTTGCCGGATGGCTAGAATTCAACGATAGGTCGCTCCCCGCGGAGCGACCGCAATAAACAATTTGATTTGACGCGCGATGCGTCAAGACGCTGCTTCCACGAAAACCGGCAAGTTTGATGGAAAGAAGTAGTGCCTTGCAGCCGCGCCCCGAAAGGGGCGTCGGCCGGGGTACGTTCTTTCCGCCCCTTGCCGGGGGCTCGTGGAGCGGCTTTGGTTCGACGCCCTCTTTTCGTTTCGGGGTGCGAGCATGGCTCGACTCTCACCAACCGCCGCCACGATTCTCGCCGCCGCGCCCCCGCTACCGCTCGATGCGGACCATTGGGAAAAGATCGTTCAGGCCATCGGTCTCTCAAAACGACAAGCCGAAGTGGCCGAGTTGATACTCCGCGACTTGGCTGACTGGCAAATCGCCGCCGTGCTGGGGATCAACAAATCCACAATCGACACGCACACCGAGCGAATCGAAAAACGCACCGGCA
>CAZJWY010000211.1:0-7809 GCA_964549545.1 uncultured Planctomycetaceae bacterium
TCCGAGCAGTGGCCATGGCACCCAAAGGCTCATTGGTTGCGCAGTTATCATTAAGAACCCCAATACCGCAACAAGAATAAAAAATGCTCGCGCCATTACCCAGCCCATGTGCAAACGCGGCCTCCTCATGGTAGGCCGCACGGCGGCGAAAATGTAACGCTGCTTTATCCGCCTAACGTCAAAACTCGGTTGCCTGCCGGAACCGGTAGCGGGATTGCACGCGGTATAGCCGTATAAACATCGCATAGTTAAAACGCCAAACTACCCGTTGCCAGTGGGGCAACTACAGCGTCTTGCTAGGCGGGCATCCAACCGCCTTCCATCTTTAAGTCGAGTGCTTTTTTGAACTCCGCTACATAGGGCAGGGTGGAAGACAACGTAGCTTCATCTTCTTGCAAACTTCGTTGCCAGACTTTCTTATCCACCGTACCAAGGACCAAGTATTTATTACCCACCACTTCGGGCGCGATACGCGTAAAATTGTGAGCCAGCTCGGCCTCCAGTTCATCCTGATGGACGATGAGCATCTCGCAACGAGCGCAATAGCGGCACGTTTTGCCGAGCGCCAGCGAACCAAACTTATCGATATGAATGAACAAGGCGAATTTGCGCGCGTGCGTAGGCCGGCTACATTGCGGGCACTTGCTAAGGCGCACGCTCGTGTACGGGTTCAGAATAAATGAGTAGCGCGGCGGAAGATCTCCGATTCTGCCTTTTGCCATCACGCCATTCCCTGGTTGATGTCCTCGTTCGCTTAACACCCAAACTCAATCGCCCGCCGCAATAGGGCGGTGACACTGCACACAGTATACGCGATGCGGAGATATGCCCGCGCGTTGCCGAGGAGACCAGCGGCTTGTCAGGCACGGCCACTTACTTTGGATCAGGCGCATCCTATCCTTTGCAAATCTTGCGGGCAAGATTGTCGGAAATCTCAACATGGCGCGGAACCGCTTCGACGTTGCCATTGGCCGGATTCGTCCATAAAGAATGCGGCCTGCCCTCGCGCTTCAGGTGGCACCCACGTTTGCGCAGGTGTCGCAGCAACGCAGTTCGCTTCATTCCACCGTCACCACGGTTCGGTCCGCATCCGCCGGTACGCCGCGCAGACCATCTTCTCGACGGTCTTCCAAAATCAGCGCAATGGCGTCCCGAAGACTAGCCAGCGACTCCTCGCGCGAATGACCCTGACCGTTCGCCCCTGGTACTTCCGGACAATACGCGATGAACCATTCGTCATCGCGCTCCACGATCGCAGTAAATTCATTATGCATTTGCGCATCCCCGTCCAACCGCCTGAATCGAAGCGGCCCACTTTGGCAATCAGTATACCATCGCGAAGGGCAGGAACCATGCTCCCAACACCAAAGCTCCGTTGCCTGCCCACGCTGTGCGGGATTGAAGCTGATTGTACTGCGTCCGAAGAAAAGCGCCAAATCAGCCACGTTGCGGGCGGGGCAACTGCAGCGCCTTCTTAGGAATGACTCAAATATAACTTCGGCAGATGCGATTCACCACGGAGGCACAGAGGACACAGAGAAGACAGAAGTAGAGACAGAAGAACATGAATCGCCATGAATCAACGTTAATCAATCAGAATCAAGAATGAGACGGAAGTAGCCTCTTCTTTGATAGTTGATAAATGTTCCTATTCTCCTAGACTTCTTCTCCGTGCCCTCCGTGTCTCCGTGGTTATTCTGAAATCAGGAAGTTATTCTTGAGTCGTTCCTTAGGCCATTGCGTAACGCAACAGTTTCTACTTTGACGGGACCGGTTCGACAGACACATCTTCAACGATTGCGACACCATTCTGGTCGACGCCCACTATGCGCTTAACGGGAATTTCTTTCGCTTCGTACAATTGCGGTCGATGTTGGAAGGATGGGTTTTGCATTTTTTTGACAAGAATCTCCCCAAGCTCCTTGTGCAATTTGGCCGCTGTGGCCATGTCCATTTGAGCAGTCATTGCCGTGAAGTTTTGATGGGGATTGTAGAGACGAAGCAAGATCCGATGATCAGGCAAATCATTGCCCCGTGCATCGATCCCAGACCAACTTGTCTCAACACTCCACTGGAACTCGGACGGGACTTTGGCCACGCCCGAATTGTCAACCTTCAGGGCTTTCGTGTAGAGTTGGTACGAGTTGCCGGCCAGTTGCCGATTCGGCGCGGCGGAGTAAACGTTCAATACAATGCCGGTTGTAGCTAAACCAACGAGCGCGAGCCTTCCGAAGCAATTCATTACGGGCCTCCATTCGTTGAAAGATGTGGCCTAACACCAAAACTCAGTTGTCCGCCGAAACATGGGGGCGGGATTGCACGCAATATAGCGGCTGCGAAAGCAAAACGCCAAAACGCCCGTTGGATGGCAGGTGCCGCCGTAGCGACGAACGACGTTGTTAGATGGCAACAACCATGCTGCAGCATTCTTTACCGCAACGCTGTTTTCTCATGCTGGCACTTGCATCATCCTGAAAATGGCCGGACTAGATACTATATAGCCGACCCGTTTCGGGTTGGTAGCGCCCGCACACCTCCCGAGCGCACGCTGGTGGGCTTACATTGGGCGGGGCGTTTACCGCCGCGCAAAACGCCGACTCATTGCCAGCGGAAGCAGCAAAGCGAGCAGCATGCCGGTTGCTGGTTCCGGCACGGCCGCGGTCCCCGCCCAGGCCAGGCCATATTGCTCGACATTCGCGTCGCCGATCGTGTCGAACCATTCGCCAGCCCACACAACACGCAGCGTGTACTGGCCGGTCGTGGGAATCGCGAACGAGAAGTGCTCGGTCTCGTTGTACAAGCTCTTCGACGTGGAAACGAGCGTGGTCGGCACACCCGCCACAGCGCTCCAAAGCTCCAGGTCGAGATTGTCGAAGCTGACATCGCTAAAGCTCGTCGGGCCGGTCGTAACGCGGTCGCGGAACCAGGTGAGCGTGGCGGTGAAATTCGAGCCGCCGTCGAGCAGGCCGCTAATTAGATAATCGGTTGGAGTGTTTTCTGCCACCTGGCCGAAGTCCCAGCCAACTGGATTGACGAGCCCCTGAAAGCCGAACGACGTGCCGGGCACATCGGTCGTGCCGCTGAGAAGTTGATCGAAGCCACGGTTGAGATCCATGCGGCCGGCGCCGACGCGATTGTCGAGCGCCTGCGTGGTGACGACGCCGCCCGACCCATTGGGATTGGCGGTCTGGCCGTTGTTCCAGCCTTGCGTTTTGGCGGCCGAGTTCAGCAGCACGGCTTTCATCACGCGGGCGTCGCGAGCGTCGGAATTAGTTGGGAAGTTCGCATACGAGGCGTCGTACAACAGGGCAACGCCGCCGGCGACGGCGGGAGCGGCATAGCTCGTGCCCGAGGTGGAGTTGGTGTACCAGTTTGGCCCGCCCAGCGGACCATTGGGAACGCCGCCGAGTTGCGGGCGATTGCCGCCTTGCTCGCCGCCATAGTAAGCAGCGGAAACGTTCTCGCCGGGCGCGGCGATGTCGACCACTTGCCGGGCGTTTGCAACGGTGCGAATCGGGTCTTGGTAATCATTAGGCCCGCCGCTGCTGAACGAGCTGGGAATGTTGTACGCTCCGCCGTTGGCGGAGACCGACGCGACCGCGATGCTGTTATAACCGGCGGCGGGTGTGGGAACCTTATTGGGACCAACGCCGCTGTTGCCGGCAGCCGCCACGAACAACGTGTGTGGGTTGGTGTTGGCAAGCGCATCGAGCATGCCGGCGATTTGATCGGCGCCGGCGGTGCCGAAGTAGCCGATGGCGCCGGCCCAACTAGAATTGACGACATCGGCGGTGCGCAAGCCGCTGGGCGTCGAAAGGCCGGTGCTGAACGCAGCCTGATACGGCCCCCACATCGAGAGCGCGAACCAGTTGAAATCGAATCCAGTGGTAAAACGACTGCCGATCCAATTCGTCGCAATCGCGCCGGAAAATAACTGGGCGTCAGGAGCGATACCTTGTTGATACGGTCCTGGGCTCGTGCCGGCTGTGCGTCCGCCCATGATCATGCCGACGACCGTGGCATGGCGATCGTATTCGCCGAGGGCGTTTTCGCTGGTGGGAATGAGGTTTACATGCGAAAGCGTTTCGTGACCGTTCCAGATGTAGCCGGCTTCGATGTTGGCCATGACAGCGCGAGTACCCGTGTAACCAGCGTCGTAGAAGCGAGTAGCACCAACGACTTGGTTCGAGGTGTAAGCGCCAGTCACAGGACCAGGGCCTCGCGACGGGTTGGGAAGACCAGATTCCAAAACCACGGCAGAGGCCACGCTGCCGAGCGCGAGCATGGCGGCGATCGCCAGGGTCGGGCCGAGTGCGATGTGACGCCCACCGCAGAGCGCGTATCGACACAGCAGCGCGCGAAAGGGGCGCCGCGAGGTGCGGTTTTCGATTGTCAGGGTCATTAGAGCTACACCAAGCTAAGCAGGCGAGGCAGCCAAGGCGCCACGGACGACGCGAAACACACCTTTCGCACCGTGGGGCCGCACAAAGAAATCTGTTCCGGGTATCGGCCACGGGGACCGACGCGACTGGGCCTTCAAGTCGCAGCTTTCATTGTACTTTGAGGTGATAACGGCTCAAGAAAATTGAGGCCAGGAGAGAAGCATCGAGAGGTGAAATAGCGAAAAAGGCCCAAAAAAGGCAAAGTTGAGGGGAGCGACTCTTGTTGCCGAAATGCAACACAAGGCCAGGAATCGCCAACTCCGCGCTTTGCGCAAGGCAAACGATCAGAAAACGCGTTGCAAGGTAAGCTCGGCGAGCGCGACGGGAAACGTCAGGCCAAAGTTCTCCAGCACCTGCGGATGCACCTCGCCGAGGATGCCGATCGAGTTGCCATTCACTGTCAACGATGCAGCGCGGCCCTCTACAAACGTCGAATGGTTAAGCGCCGCATATTCAGCCAGCCAACCAAGCTCGCGGAGCAGGGCATCAATCGTGCTGCGGGCCGTGGCATAACCACTCTCTCGGCCAATCTCGACAAACGCGATCCGCCGCTCTTCAGCCGCCCCGGTTTCGGCTTGTGGATCGAGCAGCGCGACATTGTCGATCTCGAACAGTCCAATCGGCATCTGCCGACGGCGGTTCTCTCGCAGCGCCTCGAACAGCCCACCGACGAGATGCGTCCGCACCACGTTGTACGCCTTCAGCTTCGGATTGGCGACTTGCGGATACTTCTCCGGCGCCGGCATACGCAGCCGCTCGAATTGCTGCTCCTCGGTCGTAAGCGGCAGGCTCATGATTTCGCTGAAGCCCAATCCGATGAGAACCTGACGGACGCGCTCGCTCAGCGTTTCCTCGGGCCGCGGCGTCCCGACCGTCATCGATCGCACCAAACGCGGCTCGATGTTCGCGTAGCCGTATCCAATCGCCACGTCTTCGAACAGGTCGACCATGTGGCGAATATCAGTACGATACGGCGGATACGAAACCGTAAGCGAACCAACCACCGGGTGCGGGTGCCTGGGGTCGAGCGCCAGCGAGCCTCGACCCCAGCCACCCGGCGCTACATCAAACCGCATCTTACGCAGGGCCGCAGCAAGCGAGTTGTCGTCCAGCGGTAAACCCAGCCAACGCTTCGCTTCGGCAACCTCGATCTCCTTCGTGCGCGGCGCAAGGTCCGGCGTCACCCGCTTCTTCCCATCCGCATCCACAATCTCGACCGTTTCAATCGTGCCGCCAATTTCCGCGAGCGAACAAACCAGTGTATCGAGCGATTTCGTCACCGCCGCCTGGCTGATCCCCGTTACGTCAATAAATACCCGCGTCGTGCCTTGCCGAACCTTCGTCTCCTCGCTGTTGATGATCGGCGGCATCGAAAGAACTTGGTTCTTCGAATCGACGAGCACCGGGTAGCGTTTGTGCTCCGCCAAAAGCTCCGCATACGCGACTCCCTTGGGATGCGACTCGAGAATCTGCCGGCCAGACATCTTCTTACCCGGCATCCCCAGCGGCACGAACGGCTCCTTATCCGGATCGATCGTGCGATACGTAATGTCGCCGCTGATTGCCGACATATCGTACACGCCAATCGACGACAGTTTCCGATCCCGGCCAACGCCCCAGTGGAGGTTCTCCTGCAACTTCATGATCGCCACAAGGCTCGTCTCGTCGACCAGCGGCAACGTCATCACCGCACAAGCGATGAACGGCCGATAGCTCGCCGGATCGTTCACCGACTTATCAATCCGCACCGTCAGCCCAGACGGCTTCGTCGTGTACTTCGGCAAACCGGTCTCGATGCCCAGCGTCCCGCGCAGCGCCCTCGCCAAACCACCTACATCAAATAAATCCGGCCGATCGGCCAGCAAATCGAGCCGCATGACCTTCTGGCTACCGGCCCGCTTGAACGCCGCTTCTGATTCGTAGCTGCAAATGCCACAAACCTTGATCTCTTCCTGCCCCAGCGGATGCTCGACCAGCGAGCCACACTGCGGACAACGGCTGCGATCGATGTCGACCACATCTTCCACGTCGCAACCGATCTGCTCTAGCGATTCGCGCAAAACTTCGGTGTCGTAAGGTTTCCCCAACAACCGGTTGAGCCACGCCAGGTCGATATTGACTATAGGCATGCCGAACCTCCGACATGGCTATATAGCCCGGCCGTCTCGGCCGAAAAAAGCCCGGGCCAAGATGGCCCGGCTATATAATTCGCTATCGGCATAACGGCACCTTTTCCAGATCACCAAGACTGGTGCCATACAACTCGCGAATATCCGACACGCCAAACCGAATCATCGCCAACCGTTCAATGCCGAGGCCCCAAGCCAGCACCGGGAACTTGCAGCCAAGCGGCAGCGTGACCTCCGGCCGAAAAATGCCCGCGCCGCCCATCTCGATCCACTTGCCGCGCGATTCCATGTACACCACCACGTCGACGCTCGGCTCAGTATACGGATAGAACGCCGGTTTGAACTTCACGCGCCCGAAGCCCATCTTCGAATAGAACTCTTGAAGTGTGCCCATCAGCGACGCGAGATTCGCGTCCTCGTCGATAATGATCCCATCGACCTGATGGAACACCGGCAGGTGCTTGAAGCTGATCGTCTCGTTGCGGTACGTCCAACCGACGCAGAAGAACTTGCCGGGCGGATTCGGGTTCGCCGCCAGCGCCCGAATCGTCGCGGCCGTCGTATGCGTCCGCAGCACGACCTGCCGCGAAACATCCGGGCTCCACTTATAGCCCCAACCTTCGCTACCAGTTTCCCAGCCGTCCTCATGCGTACGACGAACGTTATCAAGCAGGGAGCCGGGAGCCGGGAGCAAGGAGCCTGAAGAATTCTTCTCCCCGCTCTCCGCTCTCCGCTCCCCGCTTTCTCCCGGCAAGGGCGCCACCGCCGGATCGCGCATATAAAATGTGTCCTGCATGTCACGAGCCGGGTGATCCTGCGGCTGAAACAGCGCATCAAAGTTCCAAAACGCCGACTCCACCATCGGCGACACCACTTCGCTGAATCCCATCTCCAGAAACGCCCGGCGAGTCTGCTCGATGATCTTCCGCAGCGGATGGATCTTGGCCGGATAAACCTCCTTGGCCGCCAGCTTCACATCGTACGGCCGCAGCTTGATTTCGCGCCACGCGCCGGATTCGAGGTCCTCCGGCGTGAGCGTGTTGCGCTCGATAACCTTGTGGGCATTGCCAAATGCCTTTTCGCCCTGCGGCGTCAACTGGAGCGTGCGCAGTGTTCGCTTCTTGAGTTTCGCAAGTTCCGGGCGCTTGGAAAGCAACTCTCGAACGCGCTGCGGCTCGTCGGCCGCAGAGAGATCATCCAGGATCACGCTGCCTTGATACTTGAGGGCATTTAACAAC
>CAZJWY010000212.1:0-7794 GCA_964549545.1 uncultured Planctomycetaceae bacterium
GGCGAAGGATGGGTAAGCTTAGGTCATGTCTGGTCGTACTTGGTTTCTCGCGCTAATTTTGGTGGGCGGTTTGGTGGCCGTCAGTTGGGCGGTGCGCCGTGGCCAGTTGCCGCCGGCTGATTTTTCGTTTTGCAATGAGAGCGAAGTCGCCTCGGTCGATCCGGCGCTGACGACCGGCATACCCGAGGCACGGATTGTCTATTCGCTCTTTGAAGGCTTGTGCCGGCCGCGGGCCGATAACAACCTGCCGGAACCGGGCGTTGCCGAGAAGTGGGACATCTCCGAGGACGGGCGCACCTATACGTTTCATCTGCGGAAAGACGCGTTGTGGTCGAACGGCGAGCCGCTGACGGCGCATGACTTCTATTACTCGCTCCGCCGGCTACTCGATCCATTTACATTTTCACGCTACTCGTACCAGGCGTGGTACATCGTCAATGCCAAGAAATACACGCTGGGGGGCGGCCAGTTGTCACCGGGCGATGCGGTGGAGGTCGAGCTGCCGCTGCTCAAGGGGGCAACGAATACGATGCGTGGCCGGCTGCTGCGCGGGAAGTTGATTCGCACGGAGCTTAGCGAAGAAGAAAAGAAAGACGAGAAAACGGCCGGCCAGAACCGCGTGTATGTCGTCGAGATCGACGGCCAGGAGCGGCGATTTCAGGCGGCGTCGGAAAGTCGACCGGTGAAGGCTGGTGCCGAGCGTTGCCGGCAAGTACTGCTCGATTTCCGCGAGGTGGGAGCGCGGGTGATCGACGATCACACGATCGAATATCGTCTCACCGATCGCACTCCCTACTTTCTGGACCTGACGGCGTTTCACGCACTCGCGCCCGTGAATCAAAAATGCTTGGAAAAGTATGGCTCGCCGGCATGGACGCAGCCCGAGCATATCGTGACCAACGGTCCGTTTCGCCTCATCGCACGGCGGCTGCGCGATCGAATTCGGCTCGAGCGGAGCGACAACTACTGGGACCGCGAGCATGTGCGGCTGAATATCATCGACGCACTGTCGATCGATAACCGCACGACCGCGCTCAATCTGTACATGACGGGTATGATCGATTGGGTTACGGTGCCGCCGGCCGAGGTGCTGCGGGAATTCATGAAACAGGAACCCAAGCGAAAAGATTTCAATCCCGCGCCGCAGCTTACGACGTACTACTTCCTGCTCAACACGACGCGGCCGCCGCTGGATGATAAACGGGTGCGGCAGGCATTGTCGCTGGCAACGGATCGGGAGGAGATTACGCGTGTTGCTACTGGCGCGGGTGAAGTGCCGGCACTTAGCCTAGTGCCCCCGGCGATGCCGCATTACAAGGTTCAGCCTTGTCTGCCATTCAATCCCGAGGCCGCGCGCAAGCTGCTGGCCGAGGCTGGGTACCCGGATGGCAAAGGCTTCCCTAAGCTCGAAATCCTCTACAACACCGACCAGCAACATCAGGCCATTGCCGAGCTCTTGCGGAAGCAATGGCAGAAAAACCTGGGCATCACGGCATCGCTGCGGAGCGAGGAATGGGCTTCGTTTCAGGACTCACAGCAGCAACTTAAGTACTTGGTTGCCCGGCGCGCGTGGGTAGGAGATTATGTCGATCCGAATACATACCTGGACATGTTCGTCACGAACGGCGAGAACAATTGCACTGGATTTGCCAATCCGGAATATGACAAACTAATCGCCGACGCCGCGCGAGATCCAGACAAAGCCAAGCGAACCGAGATTCTCCAAAGCGCCGAACGGCTGTTGATGGACGAAATGCCAATCATTCCCATTTACTATTACGTTTCGCGAAATGTCGTGCGACCGCGTGTGCGCGGGTTCTACAACAATCTGCAAGACTTACATCCGCTGAGCGCGATCTGGATTGATCCGAACGTTGACGAACAGGCTGCCGTGGCCAACGAGTTTATGGAGCCTGTTCCGTGATTTGGTTTATCGCTCGGCGATTCCTGGGGCTAATCTTCACGCTGTGGATCGTCTTTACGTTGTCGTTCTTACTGATGCGGGCTGTTCCCGGCGGGCCGTATTCGAGTGAACGCAATTTGCCGTCTGAGATCGAAGAAAATTTCAAAGAGCGGTACCAATTGAATCTGCCGATGCGCGAGCAGTATTGGAACCGGCTCACCGAAGCGGCTCGAGGCGATTTGGGGCCGAGCCAGCGGCTGCTCGATTTCAGTGTGAACCAAGTGATCGCCCAAGGGCTGCCTGTGTCCGCGGCACTGGGTGTCTTGGCGCTGACGTTCGCGATCACGTTGGGCCTGAGCGCCGGGATCATTTCCGCGCTTTATCGCGGAACGTTTGCGGATATTGCCCTGATGTCGCTGGCGACAGTTGGCATCGCGCTGCCGAGCTTTGTGATCGCGGGGCTGTCGATCATGTTGTTCGTGTTTATCTTCCCAATCTTTCCCGCGGCTGGTTGGGGAACTTTGCGCCAACTGGTGCTGCCGGCGATCTGTTTGGGGGCTGTCTACGCGGCCGAGGTCGCGCGGATCACGCGGACCGGCATGCTCGATGCGCTGTCGCAAGATTATGTGCGCACGGCACGGGCGAAAGGGCTGAGCGAGCTAACGGTGGCGCTGCGCCACGCATTGCCTACGGCTCTTCTGCCTGTGGTGTCGTTTTTGGGGCCGGCGGTGGCGGGTATTCTGACAGGATCGGTCGTAGTCGAGCGGATCTTCGCAATTCCAGGATTGGGCTGGCACTTCGTGCAGGCCGCTCTGCAACGCGACTACACCGTTTCGATGGGGCTGGTGCTGCTCTATACGCTGCTACTGTACTTGATGAATTTTCTCGTCGATTTGTCGTACAGCATTCTCGATCCGCGGGTGGAGCTGAAATAGCGATGTCAAACGACCTCCCGCTGATTACGCCGAATCAGGCCATCGAGCTCGCGCCGAAGGGCGTTTCGCTCGGCCGCGATGCCTGGCGACGTCTGCGGCGCAATCGAATGGCGATGCTCTCGCTAGCCACGCTGATCACGATCGCCCTGCTGGCGTTCTTCACGCCAATACTGCCCCTTGCCGCACCAGATAAACACCATACCGACCGGCAATACGAACCGCCGAAGCTCGTTCCGCTGTTTGTTAATACCTTTGCACTCAACTGGCAGGCGATTGAAGAAACATCTGCTCGTCTGACGGCGGTGTACAAAGATCTGGAAAGTGCCAGGCAGAGCTACCGCGAAGCGCGGGCCACCGATCCCACTGGAACTAGCAAAACAGTGAGAACCGCCGAGAACGAAGTCCACCGCATGGAAAACGAAGTGAATACCGTGCTCTATCGCCCGTATCGCGAGGCCGGTTTTCCAGACATCGGCTCGGTCAGCCGGTGGATGGTCCGAATGCGCGCACGCATTTTTGGCGGTTGGACCATCGGCTCTTGGGCTGGCCGCGATGAGTTTGGCCGTGATGTGCTCTCCCGCGTCTTTTGGGGAGCACGGATTTCAATCATCGTCGGCATCGTGGCCACGCTGGTGTCGCTCATCATTGGCGTTACCTATGGCGCGCTGTCGGGATACATCGGCGGCTGGGTCGACGAAGTGATGATGCGAATTGTCGATATCCTCTATTCGCTGCCGTTCATCTTCATCGTCATCTTTTTGATCTCGATCCTCAGCGAAGACACGCTCAAGGCGCGGCTCGCCGCCTGGGGAATCGATCGAATCACGATCTTCTATCTGGTCGTAGGCGCGATCTACTGGCTGACAATGGCGCGGGTCGTTCGTGGCCAAGTGATCTCGCTGCGCAATGAACTCTTCGTGGAATCTGCCCGGGCCATCGGCGCGACGCAGTCGCAGATTATCGTCAAGCACATTCTGCCGAACCTATTGAGCGTCGTGATCGTGTACCTGACGCTGACGATCCCGCGCGTAATGCTCTTCGAGGCGTTCCTCTCGTTCCTGGGCCTGGGCGTCGAGCCGCCGGATGTCTCCTGGGGCCTGCTCGCGAACGAAGGAATCAAGGTGATTACGCCAATCAGGATCTACTGGTGGCTCATCGTATTCCCGAGCGCGGCGCTGGGGATCACGCTGTACGCGCTCAATTTTTTGGGCGATGGATTGCGCGATGCGCTCGATCCCAAGCTGGCAGCGCGGCGGACTTAACTGGCGACGATGGAAGCTGGTGTCACGACCGTGATTCCTTCAGACTCGAAGCGGCGAAAATGGCGATCGTTGAGCGTCAGTACATTTTCGATCTGCCAGACGAGCATCATCGCGACAAGCCGCGCGTCGTGAACTTGCTTGCCCGTTACGGCATATTTAGCGACGAGTCGCTTAACCTCGCCGTAGACTGGCGCGGATTCCGCGATGATCCCGCAGATGGGCTCGATGTCGTTCTCGAGAAGTTCGATCGTCTCAATTGGCGACAGGCCAAGGCCATTATGGGTGACCAGCCGCGTCGCGACATTGTAAAATTCCGCCATGTTCTGTGTGGCGATAAAAACACTCTCGTTTCGATCGCCAAGAAGTCGAACCGCATGGCGAACCGTATTATGATGCTCGTCGCCGACATCGACGAGGCGAAGCAAAATGCCGGTGTCAAGAAGATAGGCCATCAATCGTGGTCGCTGTAGATATCTTCTCGCGAGAAATCAGCGGGCAACGAACCGACCGAGATAGAATGTTTTTGCAGAATGGCGTCTAGTTGTTCTCCTGTGAATCGCGGCGCTTTCGGCCGCATGGCGATGATTTCTTCCCGCGTGAGCTTTTCCGGCGGCTTTACTATAGGCACGACCACGCTCACCGGCGTGTTCTCCGGCAAGTCGAGCGGCTGACTGGGGTGAATTACTCCGTTTCGGTATGTCCCGTCGATTTGAATACTCATGATGTAATTATAGCCCGACAACGTAGGGGTCACCAGAAAAGGATCAGAACATAGAAGGATCTGCAGAATCCGTTATGTCCAAAGCGAGCCGCCGCTGGGACAGTAGTTGTTCGGGATTGGATTATTGCATTGGCGGCACTTATGGCAACTCAGTCGCATGCGGCAAATAGAGCCGCAGTGCGACGATCATTTCATCTTCATCATTGGGGTAGGGCACAAAGAGGCTACTCAGCAGGTCGGCTGCGCTAGGATCGGCTTGCTGAAAGAACAGCACGCCGGTGGAGCGCAACTGATACGCGCGGATTGCCGGCCAAGGCACCAGCCACATGCGGCCTAGCGCATATCGGCGTAACCCCAGCGAACAGATTTCATACGTGACCGGCACCAGGAACTGCCAGATCGTCAGGGCGAGCGCTGCGGTTGCCGCAATGGCCAAAAGCCAGCCGCCGCCAAGCCGCCACACGAATGCTCCCACCCCGACCAATCCTAGCGGCACGATCCACGACCAATGCACATAATCGCCAAGCGGCCAGTCGCGCCAGCGGATCGTCACCATCGCGGGCGGCTCATTTGCGAACTTCTGGGTCAAACTGCGAACGGTCGATCCCATGCAACTGCGACTTCACTTGATCATCGGGAGGAAAGGATGCCCATGAGGAACCAGGCGAGTACCCAATACAACACGGAGCTAAACAGAACCGCGCCCACGATTAACACTACGAAGTAGTCCCTCATCAGCACGAGGGCAGGGGGCTCGTCACTTTTGGGAATACGACGGGTCACCGGGCCATCGTGCGACTGCTGCTCGCGCACATCTTTTTGCCACGCTTGCCATTCAGTGATCGATTGGGCCGACGATAGGTCGGCCAGAGAGGATTGGCGTAGATAGAACATCGCGCTAACCACGACGCCGATCAGCACGACGTAGCCGGCAAGCCACCAGCGCCACCAATGCCTGGTTTGTGCGGGTGTGTCCATGGATCACTTCGTAGCGGGCTTGTTGTCGCCCGGCTTGAGCAGGTCCATCGTTATGTACACGAGCGTGGGAACGCCCGTCGAAAGCGTTTCCTCAATGTCTGGATAAAACAACGGCGAGTGGAGCGACGTCGGCGGCTGGTGCTTGGCGATGAATTCGTCGAGTCGCTTCTGGCTGACCGCGCCGAGGCGGAGCATGCAAATCGGTACGCCTACCTGAGCCAATCGGCCGAAATCCTCGCCCCCCATGACCGCTTCGCCAAGCAAAACGTTGCCTTCGCCAAACTTGTCTTGTAGCACCTTCGCGATTTGCTCGGTCAGCTTCGGATCATTGAACAGGGCAGGTGTCCCTTCGGAAATCTCGATGCTGGGCTCGGGCGCGCCGGCGCTCGCGGCAGCAGCCAGCGCCTTGCGGCGGACTGCTTCTTGTAGTTGCTGCCGCAACTCGGGCGTTAAGCTGCGGAGCGTAAGTTGCAGCCGGCATTCGTCGGAAATCACATTGTGCTTCGCACCGCCGTGGATCGAGCCGACAGTAACCACCGCAGGGTCGTTCGGTTTGACCTCGCGGCTGACAATTGTCTGCAAATCGAGGATCAGCCTGGCCGCGATCACGATCGGGTCGATCGTGCTTTCCGGGCTGGCTCCGTGACCGCCACGACCTTTGACCACGATATCGACGCTATCCACATTGGCCAACGTAAAGCCGGGATGGTAGCTGACCTTGCCCGTGGGGATGTCGGCAGAGTCGTGCAGTGCAACTGCAAAGTCCGGACGCGGGAAGCGCGAAAGAAGACCGTCCTGAAGCATCGCCTCGGAGCCGGCGCCGGTTTCTTCCGCCGGCTGAAACATGAAGGCAATCGTTCCCGACCATTGATCACGATGAGTGGCAAGATAGCGGGCCACGCCGACGAGGTTGGTCATATGCACATCATGGCCACACGCATGCATCACGCCGACCGACGCACCGCGCGCGTCCTCCGTTCGCACCTTCGACGCGTACGGGAGCCCCGTCTGCTCGGCAACAGGAAGCGCATCCATGTCCGACCGCAACAACAAGACCTTGCCCGGACCGTTGGCCAGGACACCCACCACGCCGTAGCCGCCGACGTTGGTCGTCACTTGAACGCCTAGGTCGCGAAGCTCTTTGGCCATCCGCGCCGACGTCTCCTTCTCCTTCGCCGATAGCTCCGGGTTCTGGTGGAGGTGTCGATACAGCTCGACCAGCGAACCCAGGTTGTCGGCCACCCACTTCTTAGGATCGGCCGTGTCTGCCGCTTTTATCTGATCGCTGCAAATCCCCAAAGCCGCTACGATGGTCAGTGCAAAGGTGCGACAAAACAAGCGCCGAAATTTGTTGCGGCATGCCTTGTCGATTCGGAGGTGAAATAGTATCTTTTGCGTATTCATCTGTTTCTCTCTCATCGAGCCTGCCCGGCAGTTCATCCGCCGGCCAGGCTCTTATAGTTTAACTGCGGCTGCCAGTGTCTGCATCGGACCTGGCCAGTGACTGGACGCGGTTCTTTGCTTTCTTTGGCTGGCAGAGTTTCGTTGAAACTCGTGATTCTGCGGTAGTGGTTGTACTGCGCAAAATTCTGGGTAGGGATTTTGCGCAGTTACTCGGGGCTATTTGAAGGCGCGGAGGAAGAGTGAATGGAACCACCAAGGGCACGAAGAACACAAAGCGGCTTGGCAGCAGTGGCAAAGAATTCGGATTGTTCTTTGTGATCTTTGTGTGTTTTGTAGTAGATGAATTCATCATTTCTTTACGTCTTTACGCTCCACCGGATAGTTTCTTGGTATTTTGCTCAAAAAGTCCACATCGTTTCCTTCTGATGGAAGGAATTGTGGCAAGCCGGGCCGTTAGGCGCCGCTAAGGGACGACTCAAAACTAACTGCCCTATTTCTGGAATAACCACGGAGGCACAGAGGACACGGAGAAGACCAAAGGAGAAAACGAAGAGCATGAATGGTCACTCATCCACGCTAGTCAATCAGAAG
>CAZJWY010000213.1:0-7783 GCA_964549545.1 uncultured Planctomycetaceae bacterium
CCTCCGTGGTGAATCCTATCTGCCGAAGTTATTTTTGAGTCATCCCTATCGAGCGTGCTTGTCAAACATTCGTCCACGCCTCCCTCAATCCCAAGTCGGTCGCAGTCATGAAGGATCCTGTCTTTATTATTTGCTCGGTAATACTCGGATTTTTGCTCGCCTTCCTGGAGCCGGCCGTCGCTCAGCAACTTGATAGCCCTTCGGTTCCAGGCACGGTCATTGCCCACTATCCCAAAAGTACAGGAAAATATGTGGGATCGCCGGGCATCGCTATCGTTGGCAAGGGGATCTACCTCGCAAAACACGACGAGTTCGGTCCCGGTTCGACCGAGCACATATCGGCAGTCTCGCAACTTTATCGCTCGGAAGATGCGGGCAAAACATGGCAGCACACGCACACTTTCAATGGCTTGTTCTGGGCGTCGATCTTTACTCTCGATGACGCCGTCTACTTATTAGGCACGACGAAGCATCATGGCGATGTCGTGATCCTGCGATCACGCGACGCTGGCAAGACATGGACAGAGCCCACTGATGCCGAGCATGGATTGCTTCGGACAGGCGAAAATCACACGGCGCCGGTTCCCGTGGCAGTGCATAACGGACGTGTTTGGCGAGCTATCGAAGACGCCGGTGGAGGCGATAAGTGGGGCGTTCGTTATCGGGCGATGATAATGAGCGCGCCCGTGGAGGCCGACTTGCTCCAGGCCTCGAATTGGACTTTCAGCAACTACCTTGCGCGCGATCCCGCGTGGCTTAACGGCAAATTCAACGCCTGGCTGGAAGGAAACGCGGCCGTCACGCCCGAGGGCAAGGTCGTCAATATCCTGCGAGTCGACTACAACCCGGAGGGCGGCAAGGCGGCGGCCGTGCGCGTGAGCGACGATGGCAAGGTGGCCACGTTCGATCCTGCGCACGACTTTATTGATTTTCCGGGTGGAGCGACGAAGTTCACGATTCGCCACGATTCAAAATCCAAGCTGTATTGGTCTCTCAGCAACTATACGCCGGAGTTTCATCGCAGCACGCGGGCGTCCGCCACTCGCAACACGTTGGCTTTGATAAGCTCACCAGACCTGCGAAATTGGACGGTGCGGAGCATCGTGCTTTACCATCCGGATGTAGAGAATCATGCCTTCCAGTATGTCGACTGGTTATTCGAAGGAAATGATTTGATTGTTGCTTCACGAACCGCCTACGACGATGGAGTAGGGGGAGCGTATCGTTCTCACGACGCAAACTTTTTGACGTTTCATCGACTTAAGGACTTTCGTGACCGGACGATGGCAGACTCGGTGCCTGCTTATCTAAAGCGAATTCAAGAGAACAAGTGATGCAGAGCGGATGCTGGGCTGCATGCATAGTGGCCGCAGACGAGTGGCGTTAGCCGCAGAGGTTTACGTTTAGTCCAAGCTCGCGCGCGAAGGCGGCTTTGGTCTGCAGCGTGAAGTCGGCCGCCGTTTCATCCGTGCAATAAACCACTTGAATGTGGTTGCTTTTATGCTTCGCCATCAGTGCGTCACGCGAGACGCCGTGCAACACCGCGTGCATGATCGGCCATTGGGGAGTAGTGGCCTGCCAGCGCCGCTCGGTTTCTTCGCGCGGCAATTCGACGACGTGGCCCCGGCCGCAATCCATGTGCAGCGCATCATTCTCGACATATACCCGGGACCAAACGATCTCGCCTGGCTTCGAGATGCCGCGCAACGTGCTGCCTCCGTTGGGGAAATACATCGCCGGCTGGCGAAATCCTTCAGCGCCTGCCCAGCCATCGATAAAGTGCGCGGGCGGGGCGGCCCCGCTGATCAGAAAAACCCATACGTAGTCATCGACCGTACCGGAGCGATCACGATCTCCCCAGCGGATATCGTGCAGCGTCGTTTCCACCGGTTGGCTTGTCGCAGATTGCACGCGGTAAGTGAGCAAAGCATCGAGGCCCGCACACTCGTCGACTTCGTTGAAGTGAATAAGTGGCTCGCCTTCGAATAGCACGCGACTTCCGTCTCGACTCCCCACCGGAGGACGATCGGCGTTGTTCAGCGTGCCTTCGACAAGGTCGCTCGCTGGTAGCAAATCTTTCAAGCCTTGCTGGTATTGGATGCCGATGAGATCGCAACCGAGGTCGTCGGCGATTCGCACCGCGGCGATGTACATCTTGCATTGCAAGAGAATCTGTCGATCGGTTAGATCGGTTTCATGAATGGAACCTGTGTGAAAACGCATGCCGCGCTGTTCGATCCAACGACGAACTTCGAGTGCTTCTTCGTCGCGCACTTGGGTTGCTTCGTAATACAGGGCGGATTGGCTGAGACGTTCCTTGAACACGCCGGTGCGATGCAGGAGATGATCAGGCACGATCGCGTTGAACATGCCCATGCACCCCTCGTCGAAAACGCCCATGATTGCTTTCTCGCGCAACAACTGCCGCGCGAGTTGCTGGCCTAGCTCTTCGGCGGCAGGGTCGATCTTTACTTGGGCCAGTGGTTTGGCGTGGCTAACATCTTGGCAACATTTTCCGGAGGCGAGCCATTCGCGCAGCTTTGCCGTGAAGAAATCGTCCGTGAAATCTTCGCTCCACAACGTGGAGTATTTCACTCCGGCTTTGGTGAGCGAACCGTTGAGATTGAGCATGCCGACCAGCCCGGGCCAGGTTCCGGACCAATTGGCAACGGTCAAAATAGGCCCTTGGTGCGTCGTCAGCCCAGCTAGCACATGATGCGAATACTGCCAAACCGCCTCTGCAACGATGAGCGGCACCGTGGAATCGAGCGTCTTGAATACTTCGATTCCTTCCCGCTGCGAGGCAATGAAACCATGCTTCTGTTCTGGCTTGTAAGAGTGAGCTCGAACAATTTCGTAACCTGCTCCGGCAACAGCGGCTGATAACCGCTGCTCCATGTCGCGTTGCGCGGCCCAGCAATTTTGGTTGGCAGAGAGACGCAGGTCTCCGCTGGCGATAAGATATATTTCCTTTGAGCTGGCCATGGATCATGGCTCCTTCGATTTCACGGGCGAGAAAGACTCGTTAATGGCACAGCGATATCTTCCTTGAACCAAAAAGTACACGAAGAACACTAGAGCAATTCACTTAATAAATAGCCACAGAGGACACAGAGTCCACAGAGAGCTAATAAAAGAGGGCCCGTTTTCTATAGACTCTCCGTGAACTCTATGTCCTCTGTGGTTACATGAATTGGAAAATTGCTCTAAGAAAGGCGGAAAGTCTAGCGTTTGGGGATTAGATGCATTGCATGAGGTTCGTTTTTCCAGTCTCTTGTCCGCTCTTGTCCGATTCGCTGTCATTCTCATAGCAGCGATTGCATCCGCGCTGAATTTCTTGTCCTTTCTCCTTCGTGTTTTTGGTGCCCTTCGTGATTTGACTTGGCATTGCAATGCTAGGAGCGCTTGTTTTTGGGATTGTTAGAAGACCTCATCACGACCGTCCATAACTAGGCGATTATGCTCGGGCGAACGACGCCGCCAGATCGCGATAGGCTTTATATGCTGCTGCATAGGCGGCGCGGTTGGCGCGATTCGGACGAACGATTGTTCCCTCACGGCCTGGCACACCAGGCTTGACTCCTGCCATTGTTCTTACCGCGGTAGCGGCACTGCGAAAACCGGTACGCTCGCCAGCCGCGATGGCTCCCAGAATCGCGGCCCCCAATGCCGGGCCATGCTTGGAGGGGTGGACCGTGATGGGCTCGCCTAAAACGTTTGCATAGATTTCGACGAGCAACGGATTGTGATGCGGCAGACCGCCGGTGGCGACGAACTTTTTTACTGGCACACCGTGCTCTCGCAATAAATCGACGATCCATTTCACTCCAAACGCCGACGCCTCCAACAAGGCGCGATACAAATGCGCCGGTTGATGATGCAGAGCCAGGCCGCCGAAGTGGCCTCGGAGGTTGCCGTCCATTAGCGGCGTGCGGCAACCGTTCAGCCAGTCGAGACATTGTACGCCACCAGCGCCGGGGCCTATTTCCCGAGCGGCCGCATCGAGCGATGCAAAACTCTTTGCTCCGACAAGTCTGCGGAGCCAATCGAATGCATCTCCAACGGCAGCCTGCCCGGTTTCATAACCAAACAAATCGGGCATGATGCCGCCTGCCACGACTCCAGCTACGCCAGGCACGTAGCAATGAGTCGGCGAATTGATCATATGGCAACTGCTTGTTCCCAAAACCATTACCAGAGTGCCGGGATCGGCGGCTCCCGCGCCTGGAACGCCTGCGTGTGCATCGATGGTTGCCGTGCTCACGGGAATTCCGGGCACCAGACCGAGCCGTCTTGCCGCTTCAGACGTAAGATGCCCGGCTATTTGGCCTGGAGAGAGGAGTTGGCCCGGCATTTTATTCCGAACGACATTCGCCAATTCAGGATGAACTGCCTTGAAAAATGCAGGGGAAGGGTAGCCGGCATCGCGTGACCAAAGAGCTTTGTACCCTGCTTGGCAAGTGGAGCGCGGCAATTCCGCAGCAGAGCAGCCTACTAGTTTCCAAACGAACCAATCCCCTGCTTCCAGCCACACATCGGCGGTCGCGTAAACTTGCGGCGCGTTTTCGAGAGTTTCGAGAACCTTCGGAAAAAACCATTCGAGCCCGATCATACCGCCATAGTCTTTGAGAAATGGCTCCTTGCGACGCGACGCCACCGCATTGAAACGCTCGGCTTGTGGCCCAGCACCGTGGTGTTTCCATAGCTTGGGCCAGGCAAGCGGTTCGGAAGTAAATCGCTTGAGTTGGCATAGTGGAGTGCCGTCGGCAAGCGTGGGCAGCATTGTGCAGCTTGTAAAGTCAATGCCGATGCTGACGACTTCGGCCGGCTTTCGCTTTGCTTTGCGAATTGCAGCGCGCACAGCCGAAGCACTACTGTCTAGCCAATCTTGGGGGTTCTGCAGCGCGTAATGGGGTGGCAGTTCTTGATCACTCGTCGGTAGTTTTCCCGTAATTTGACCATGCGAATAACGTACGACGGCCGATCCTAGCTCCGTTCCCACGCCATCGACGATTAACGCGCGGACCGACTCCGTGCCAAAATCGAGCCCGAGCGCAACAAATGGCCTGACTGACATTTTCCCGCCTGTGCTAGCCCATGGTGTGGGCAAAGGGTCGACGATCATGCACGATAGGCCGCTATTTTATGAGCCTGCCTTGGATTTCACAATTACATCTACATCCTCAATTAACTGAGGGCGTCCGGGAATTCCGGGTGCCACCCTACGCCGCTAACCCTTTTTCGAAAGAGGCTCACGCAGAGGCGCTAAGGCGCAGAGTGAGGAATTGAACCACGAAGTACGCGAAGATCACGAAGAAGAAAGAGAAATGAGAAGGTCTTGTTTGCAGCCACTTCCAAAATTCTTCGTGTCCTTCGTACCTTTCGTGGTTCCATCCATTCTTTGCTTTGCGCCTTAGCGCTTTTGCGTGAGATTATCCTTCGTACAAGCCAACCATGGAACCATGGTTTCCACGGATGGCTTGATTCGGAAAAGGGTTAACGGCGTAGGGTGGCACGCCCCGACGCTTTGGGGAGGGCGTGGTTCACCAAACTGCACCCTTCGCAGACTCAGGGCGTGCCACCCATGCGTTTTCACTCCTGGACGGCCTCAATTAGCTACAAACTGTTGCCAGATTGAATGTTGACAGAATAGATTGAGCCTTGGGCCGTGGCAACCCAATCAATAAACACATGCCCAAAAGTATCTCGCTAGATGATGGCGCCACATGGACTTATTCCGCATCGCCATTTCCACCTATTGGCAGCGGACAACGCGCCGTATTGCGGCGACTTCGTGAAGGACCGTTGCTGTTCATTTCGTTTACGTCACACAGTCAGTTCCGTGACGGCAATGGGCACGAATACACCGGGCATGGCATGTTTGCCGCCCTCAGCGAGGATAATGGTCAAACATGGCCGGTGCAAAAGTTGTTAACCGACGAGAAGCCGAGAACGCTAGATGGACTGGGATGGACGGCTTCCTTCCAAATGGATGCTGCCCACGCTGAACCCAAGGGTTACCTTACGGCTGTTCAAACCCCCGATGGAATCATTCACCTGATCAGTAGTGGGGTACATTATCGATTCAATCTGGCATGGCTAAAAACGCCGCCGAAACCTTGAACAAACGAAAAAGCGAAGTCTTGCCATGGCAGCGTTCGCACTCCGCTTCGTATCGCTCCTAACGACTATCGGCATCGTTTTGGGATGTCAGCGAACCTGCCGGTCTACCGATTCGAACATGCCCAATACGGTTAAAACTACCGAAACGCAAGTTACTACGCAGCCCCGTGGGCACATCCTCACCAATACCAATGTTTGGTCACCAGACGGCAAATGGATCGTTTACGACACACGCTCAGATGCCGCAGGTGAACAATTCGACGGGGCCACCATTGAAATCGTAAACGTCGAAACAGGCGAGGTTCGCGAAATCTATCGCTCGCGCAATAGCGCCCACTGCGGAGTCGCTACCTTCAGTCCGCGAGACGGCCGCGTCGTATTCATTCTTGGTCCGGAGGCGCCAACGAAGGATTGGCAATACGGCCCCTACCACCGGCAAGGCGTGATCGTGGATATCGAGCAGCCACGGAAAGTCACCTTGCTCGACGCTCGCGATATCACGCCGCCCTTCACTCCGGGCGCACTGCGCGGAGGAACCCATGTGCATGTGTTCGATGCAGACGGACAGTGGGTCAGTTTTACCTACGAAGACCAGGTACTGGCGTCGCAAGACGCTATTCAACCGAATGGAACGCACGATCGCAACCAAAGAAATGTCGGAATCAGTGTATCTGGCAAGCGGGTTCGCCCATTGCACGCAGGGCCTCGCAACCATAATGGCTCGGCTTTTTCGGTCATCGCAACCCGAACCGTAAACAAGCCTCGACCCGGCTCCGATGAAATTTCGCGTGCCTGCGAGGAAGGCTGGGTTGGCACACACGGCTACCTCCGCCCCGATGGCTCACGCCAACATCGCGCGATCGCATTTCAAGGCACCGCCCTCACGCCGAGCGGCAAGCCGATTGTGGAGGTATTTATCGTCGACTTACCCGACGACGCAACTCAAGCAGACGATGCGCCGCTCGAAGGCACGGCAACCACTCGCCCGGCCCCGCCGCGCGGCGCCATGCAGCGCCGATTAACCTACACAGAAGATCGCCCTTATCCTGGAATACAAGGTCCACGGCATTGGCTGCGAAGCTCGCCTGATGGAACGCGCATCGCGTTTTTGATGCGCGACGACAATGGCATCTCGCAAATTTGGACCATCTCCCCAAACGGCGGAGCCCCCACGCAACTCACCCACAACTCGTTCGATGTAGCCTCCGCCTTCAGTTGGAGCCCCGATGGGAAAGCAATCGCCTACATCGGCGACAATAGCGTATTTACATCCGACGCGCAGACAGGTGAGTCAACGCGCCTGACAGCGCCAACCACCGGCACTGGTGCGCCTAGGCCCGAGGCATGCGTTTTTTCGCCTGATGGGCAAGCAATCGCTTATGTGCGACAAGTGAGCAATCAAGGCAAAGCCTTCAATCAAATCTTTATTGTCACTAAGGCTCTTCCGCGAGTGACCAAGCGCGTAAATAGCAAATAGATACTTGAGGCCGCCCAGGAATTCGGGCTTATGGGTGGCACGCCCTGAGCCTTCGAAGGGCGTGGAGCGTGCCATTCGGCGGACCACGCCCTTCCCAAAGCACATTATGCAAGTGCTGGCATTGGAGAGTCCCGTAGGGACTCATTGAAAATAGCCCAGCACTTTAGTGCTTGGGGTAAGAGC
>CAZJWY010000214.1:0-7747 GCA_964549545.1 uncultured Planctomycetaceae bacterium
CCGATCAAAAGATCGGCTCGGCGATCTACTATCCGGTGCCGCTTCACTTGCAAAAATGCTTCGCTTCGTTAGGCTACGAAGCCGGCAGCTTGAAGAAGACCGAGCAAGCGTGCCGTGAGGTGTTGTCGTTGCCCGTTTACCCGGAGATGACCGCGGCCGAACAGACCACGGTGATCGGCGCGGTAGCCGAGTTCTGCCAAAGCCGCAGTCGCGTCGCCGCGTAGCGGCGGTCAAGGGTCAAGAGCGGAGAGTCAAGAGCCAGAAGAGCACCTTCTGGCCCTCGACTCTTGACCCTTAGCTCTTGACTCCCACTACTCTTCCTTCTTCTTGATCTCGCTGGTCCGTTTCGACGGCATCAGCGTGACCGCCAGGCCGATGATTACCGCCGCGAGCACCAGGCCCCATTCCAGGCTGAGGCTCTTGTCGGAGGGGAGCACGCGAACGTTGTCCGAGGCTTTGGCCAGTAGCAAGAAAAAGTTGAGCATGGTGGTGCTTTCTGAAATCAAGCGGAAAGCCGGATTGCAATGTCGGCTATGGTTCCCATTCTAAATCGGCGGGTAGCTCGTGCCAATCGGCCGATACGCTGACGGTCGCCGGCAGCGAGCCGCCCAACCAATCGTCGATCGGCCGGGCCAACTGGCGAAACCGGCCCGTGGGCATCGCCACGGTGTCCCAGCTATCCGACAGCGGCCGGGCGTGGGGAACGTAGTCGGTCAGCCGAATGCCCAAAAAGCCGTAGTACTCGCCGCGGAACTCGAACAACTGCTCGGCCGGCAAAGGCGACCGGCCGGCAACCAAGTGGTACGCGAACACGAGCATGGGACAGAAGTCCCTGCCGAAGTATTCCTGCCATGCCGCGAGGCTGCGGAGGTCGTCGCGCGTCGACCAGTTTTTCCAGTATTGATGATGTTCGTCGCCCGAGGGAAAACGGCGGCCCTTTACGTCGACCAGCCAGGAGGTTTGACCGCGCGGCGAAATGATGAAGTCGAGGCTCTTCAGTGAACCGCCCGCGACGACACTGCGGCGCGCTTCGTCCACGGCCACGTACGGCAACTGCCGCGTGCGGAGAAACTCCTCGAACGCCGCTTCGTAGTGGTTGTCGCGGTGCATGGGGGAAGGGGGCTTTCGGCTATTGGCTGTCAGCTATCGGCAAGAAGTAAGAGACGGGCTCTTTTGGCTGAAAGCCGACAGCCAAGAGCCGATAGCCAATTTGTACACTATTTTGTTCAGTTCGCCAAGGTGTGGCGAGTGGTGGCTGCCGGTTCGAAACGGTCGACGATACAGCGCGAGGCATGCCGCGCTTCCAGGGCTTCAGAGCCAATAGGCAAACTGGTTCCGGTGGCTCGCACCGCCGGCTACACTGTCGTTGCTGAGGAAGTTGGCTGGCGCTATCGAGGCGAAGCTGTCGGTGCTGGTGAAGGAATGAGATACCGCAAACTCCGAATTGCATGGTCTGCGACGTTCGGCTTGTTGGCCGTGCTAGTGATCGTGCTGTGGGCGCGGAGCTACTGGCGCATGGATCTGGTAAACATGCAGATCCCACAATTGAAAGGCGTGCAACTTACATCGGCGGTAGGTCACACAGGTTGGGCATCCACTATGGGCGTCGGTCCTCTGTGGGGCTGGACTACTGTCGAGGTATCGCGATTTCCGGCGGTCGCAAAGTCAATGTCTACAAAACCACATCTCGCTGTTAAGGAAGCAGGTGGTTACTACACGGTGTGGGTTTCATATTGGGTTGTATGTTTCTTATTCATCGGACTTGGGATTGTCCCCTGGATACCGTGGTCTAACCGCTTCAGTCTCCGCGCTGTGCTGATCACCACGACCATCGTTGCCGTGGTGTTGGGGCTGATCGTTTGGGCGGCAAGAAATTAACCAGACACATTCTCACGTAGCATTACCCGCCAAGATGCGGCGAACTTCGGCGATAATCGCGGTGGCATTGTCGGCTAGAGAGGCTGGCTTGCTTTCGGTGGTGGCCAGGTTCTTCACTTGGCATTCACCGGCGGTGAATTCCCGCTCACCCGCGATCAGGGCGACGCGGAATTTTTTGCGGTCGGCGTATTGGAGTTGTTTGCCGAGTTTCGCGGGTTCCGGGTAGACCTCGACGTTGAGGCCGGCGGCGCGGAGGGTGGCGGCCAGTTTCAAGTAGTCGGCGAGGCGGGCTGCGTCGAAGTAAGGAATGAAGACTTGGGCGGGCGTACTCGCTTCGGCGAGCATGCCGAGGTCGTCCATTGCGTCGAGGAGGCGGTCGAGGCCGAGTGAGGCGCCGATGCCGGGGAGTTCTTGCTTGGTGTAGAGATCGGCCAGGTTATCGTAACGGCCGCCGCTGCAGATGCTGCCAATCTGGCAATCGTCGAGCGTGGTTTCGAGGACGATGCCAGTGTAGTAGTCGAGGCCGCGAGCGATCGACGGATCGATTTGCACGGTGCCTTGTTGACCGGGGACGGCGCTCACAAGTTCAATCACTTCGCGAAGGCGGGCGACGCCGGCGGTGGCCGACTCGTTGCCGGTGCCGAGTGCGTCGAGTTGATTCAAAATCTCGTCGTTCGAGCCGGAAATCTGCGCAAGCTTCAGAATGGTGGCGGCTTGCTCGGCGGTAGCGCCGGCGGCGGATTGCATTTCTTCGGCAACTTTCGCTTCACCGATCTTGGCGAGTTTATCGAGAGCCCGTAGCACGAGTGCCGACGACTCGGCGAGGCCCGCCTTTTGCAACAGGCCGTTCAGAATGGAGCGGTTGTTCACGCGGATGGTGAACTTCGTGAAGCCGATTTGCCCAAGTAGCGCGCGGACCACGAGGATCATCTCGGCATCGGCAGCCACGCTCTTGGTGCCGATCGTGTCGAAGTCGCACTGAATGAACTCGCGGAACCGGCCTCGTTGCGTGTTCTCGCCGCGCCAGACGGGGGCGATGTGGTAGCGCTTGAAGGGCGTGCCGAGTTCGTTGATGTGCTGGGCGGCGAAGCGGGCCAGGGGGACCGTGAGGTCGAACCGCATGCCGACGTCGCGGCCGCCGTGATCCTGAAACCGATAGAGTTGCTTGTCGGTTTCCGCGCCACCTTTGCCGAGGAGGATCTCAAGGTATTCGAGTGCGGGCGTGTCGATCGGGCTGAAGCCGTACGAGCGGAACACGCGGCGGGCCGTGTCCATGATCTCTTCGCGCGGCAGCATGGTCTGCGGCAAATAGTCGCGGAAGCCTTTCAGCGTGCGGGGAGTGATTCGACGAAATGGTTCCGCGGACTCGTCGTCTGGCTGGTCGGATGATGGTTTGGCGGCCATGTAAATGTGTGAGTAAGTGAGTCGTTGAGTAAGCGGCGGGTGCCACTGGCTTTGCCAGTGTCTTTTAGACCGAAGGCTTGCAGGGCGAGTTCGCGCTTGCGTGCCAATGCGAAATAATAGGGACCAAGCTGATTCAAACCCTACAATCGAGGTACATCGAGCGGTCGTTCATCGGAAGCACTGGCAGAGCCAGTGGCACCCAGCGGGGTTGGATCTTGTCGTCGGGCATGGATGCTGGATAACCATTTAATCGAGCATCTAGTATCCGGCATCGAGCATCGTTCGTTATCTGAGGATTGGCATCAGGGCTGGCTTGGGGCTGCGGATGGTTTCGTATTCGTCTTGGAGCGTGGCTTCGCAGTATTCGGCAACCTGCTCGGGACGCTCGAGGTAGAAGTCGTAGGTCCAGTCGTCTTCGTACTCGCAATTATCGGTTGTGTAGTCGCGGCAAATTTGCGGGCGTGTTTCGTAAATGCCGCATAGGTTGTCCTCGCGCAGATGGCGGCAAACGGTGTGGACCAGCAGGTACCAGGTTTGGCCTTCGCGGAAGACGGTGGCCCGCTCGTGGAGCAGGAACCAGCGCATGAACTCGTAGTCGGCGGTGTCTTCTGGCGCTTCGATCGGGAGGGCGAAGTAGCGGCAGCACTTGGCCGGGCAATATTCGCAGAGGACCTTGTCCTTGGGGACTTCTTCGCGGCGAGGCTTCGTGCGCGGGGCGAGGGCGGTGGCCATTTTGATCTTCCGTCGTTGTATGGGAGAGGGGCTGCTCCTCAAGATAACAGGGGCGATATTTTTGAGCCAGTAGCGAGGAGAAGCGAGAGTGGGAGGTGGGGAGAGGGGGAGGTGGGGAGAGGGGGAGTGTTTGAAGTAGCGCGGCGTGTGGCTGCGAGCCTCCCTTTTGTTGCAGAGGTGGAGGCGAGTGTAATCCCTACGGGATTATCCGAGAAGGTCAAGTGCCTTGTAGAGCATCCGCAGAATACTCTCCTCGTCGGTCCGTTCGCGCACTTCTTCGGGGGTGAACCAGCCTAGGTCGTTGGATTCGTCGCTGGCCACGATGTCGTCGGTGTGGGCGATCATCAGGAAGCGGATATCGTGGTGTTCGTGGGCATCTTCGATCAGTTCGCCTTGCTCGTTGTAGCGGGCGGGAATTTCGTGGACATCGACATCGAACGGCATCACGACGCCCTCGATCGGCACGAAGTCGAAGCGTTCCAATCCGGACTCTTCACGAGCTTCGCGGAGGGCGACTTCCTCGACGTGCCACTGGCCGTCGGCATGGCCGCCGAGTTGGAGCCAGCGATTGAGCTTGCGATGGTGCGTGAGGAGCGCGCGGCGGCGATCGGACGACAAGATCCAGGCGGCGGCCGTGATGTGGCCTGGTCGACAGGTGCGGTCGAAGCAATCGGCATGCGCCTCGACGAGTTGACAGATCCGGTCGACCATCACGGCTTCCGCCGGGAAGGTCTCGCGGTAGCGGGCGAGCATGTGGAGGAGAGGGTGGCGCACGGGAAGGTGTCAGGTTTCGGGTGTCAGGTGTCAGTGGTTATTATTTGCCAGCGATCTGACATTTGACAACTGACACCTGAACCTTTCACCTGACACCGTTATCCTCTATGGCAGCACGGCTTTGCGGGTGGAGCCGGTGCGGCGTGAGTAGGAGTAGGACCAAAAGCCTGGTGGCGGGTTGAGTAGGGAGTCGGGTTGGTAGTCGACTTCCAACTCGCCGCTGGAGTTGGCGATGTTGTTGCCGACGATGATTTGGCCCTTGATGAGCGGGCGATTCTGGTAGGCCAGATCTTGGCGGATGACGACGAGGCCGCGGATTTGCGAGCGGTAGATATCGTTCATGTCGGAGTCCACGCCGAATTCTTCGCTCGTGGCGCCGGACGGATTGAAGTTGGTCAGGTTGTCCTTTTCGCTGAGCGGGCGGTTCGTGGCCAGGATCGCGAAGTTGGCGCTTGTGCCGTTGTCCGCGTCGACCAAGAGGGCCGGATAGCCTGGCACGGCGGGCGTCCAACTGATGGGGCCGTCTTTGACGCATGAATTGACGCCTGGGTTGATTACGAGCAGCGTGCCAACGATGCGCGACCGCTCGATGACCAGTCGATTGTTGTTGCAGTTGATCCAGTAAATGCCTTCGGCGTTGGTTTGAGCGCCAAACGGATTGACGCCCGGGCCGAGCACCCTGCGATAGATGAAGCGGCCGCTGGTGGTTTCGCGGATCGAGAAGTCGTCGAAGTAGAAGTCGGAGGTGTTGTTGCCGTCGCCGGCGATTTTAATGAACGCGTATTCGAGGTTACCGGTCCAGGCAGGCGCCGTGACGGTGGCCGACACTTTTTGCCAGCCGAGGCCCGCGACGATCAGGTTGTCGGAGCCGATCGCTTGAGTGGCGGTGCTTTGGGTGCCTTTTGTATAGAGCGTAAAGCGGAAGTTCTTCGTAATGCCGAGCGAGAGGGGCAAATAGACATAGCCTTCGATCGTATATTGCTGGCTTGGCTTGACGTAGCTGTCGATGTATTGCGACGCGCCGGAGTACCAGCTATCGCGGTTGCGAACGCGCAGGCTGTAACTGCCGCCCGCGGTGCGATTCACGCTGTTGGTTTGGCTGACGTCAGCCGTGTCGACGCCTGGCGCGGAGCCGGTCCACGAGGTGGCGCCGTTTTCCATATTGATGTTTAGTCCCAGGTTGGGCGTCGACGTGGGGAGCGAGTTGATGTCGATCTGAGTGCCGTTGGTGCGGTAATAATTGAACACTTTGGTCCAATCGGGCATCGTGGGGCGGTTGTCCGAGTTGATCGTGGTGGTCGTGCCATTGTAGGTCGAGCCGCTGATCGAGGTTGCTTCCACTTTGCCGTAGACGGCCGACGAGGTGGCCGATATTTGGTTCGCGGTCGTGAGGCCATTGGTTCGCAAGGTATCGCTAGCCAGCGTAATCGCGTTGCCGACGGCGACGGCCGATCGAAGGCAACTGTAGGGCGTCTTCTTGGGGTCCACGATTAATTGGGCGCGTTGCTCGGCGGCGCCGCTGTAGCCGATGCCCGTGATCACCACGGGGTCGTCCGCGCCCGAGGCGAGATTGCCATCGATCGGATCGACGACATTCGCCGTGCAAGTGCCGATGCCCGTGCCGCGATTGGTAAACCAGTTGCCGTTGGTATAGGTGGATCGCCAATTGGCGTCTTGCTTCATAGCCAGGATTGCGAGCTCGACGGCGGTGTTGGCGTTGAGCTGTGCCTGGCGGATATCGGCGGAAGAGGCGACCAGGCGGTTTTCGATTCGCTGGCCGATGAGCGCGCACATTCCCAGCAGGGCGATGAGCATCGAGCTGCCGAGGACGATGATGTACACGCCGCCACGGCGGCCTTTTCGTTCTCGCGCTCTGCGAGGGGATGCACTGCTTAATGATAACTGCGCAACCAATGAGCCTTTGGGTGCCATGGCCACTGCTCGGAGTGGCCATGTTTGGCAACATTTTCGGCATGCCCACGCCAAGCCGTGGGCATGGCACCCTTACCGCGTGGTGTCATTCGCTGTGCAGGCATTATTAGATGCGCGCCGCCGCGCCGCGGAGCGGCTGGGTAGCCCGTTCCCACGCGGAGCGTGGGGACGAGATGTGGCGGCGTGGCAAGATGGGTGAGTTTCGAGCGCGGTGTCATGCGTTACTTCTCATCGGTATTCGTGCGGACCGCGTACTGCTGGGCAAGGACTTGTCCCTGGTACTCGATCTGCACGCGGATGCGCTTGGCCCCTTGGTCGGTGCCGCTGGTTTGGGTGAGGTTTGATGGCACGACGTAGGTGACCGTCACTCGCTGGCGCCAGTTGGCGCGGTCGGGGATAGCCGTGCCGTCGCGGTACTGCGGCGGCGAGGCGTTCCAGCCGTTGTAGTCGTCGACATCGTCGAACGCCGAGCGGACGCTGGTGGCCTCGCCGCCTTCGTTGCCGAAGATTGCGGCGCCATTGGGATCGCTATACGACTGCATCAGGATTTCCGACATGAGCTCGTCGGCCATGCCGGCCGCGACGGCGCGGTTGCCGATCGAATTGGCCGACTTGGTGGCCGCGCCCAACGAGTTGAGCGCCGCGACGGCCATCATGCCGACGATCATCGTCGAGGCGACGACCTCGATGAGCGTGAGCCCGCGGCATCGAATTGGTTGATGATTTGGCATATTGGTCGTGAAAGTGTGTTCGTTAGTCAAGCTGCAACAAGATCTCACGCAAAGGCGCGAAGAATTTGAAATTCACCACGACGGCACAACGGACACGACGAATGAAAGAATACGGATATTGTTAGATTTACGTCGTGTTCGTCGTGTCGTTGTGGTTCGATGTTTTCAGTCCTACCTTTGCGACTTAGGGATGACTCAAGAATAACTTCGGCAGATAGGATTCACCACGGAGACACGGAGTACACAGAGAAGACGGAAGTAGAGACAGAAGAATACTAATCGCCACTAATCAATCA
>CAZJWY010000215.1:0-1796 GCA_964549545.1 uncultured Planctomycetaceae bacterium
TGCGGCCAGAAGTGCCCCGGCCGATCGGTCAAGTCCCACCAGCCCACCGCCTCGAACTCGGGTTTGCTGTAGAGAAGCGTGTACATCGCCTCGAGCCAATCGGCTTGCATTGCCTCACTCCAGGGGCCGTGCCAGCCGGGCGCGGTCGTATTTGGTCGCATACTATTGGGATCGGGACCATCGACCGAGGCAGTCGCGATCTCCGTGATATGAATCGGTTTCTTGAACACCTTGAACCGATCGAGCATCCGCTCGATTTCGAGCACATCGACTTGCGGATAATAAAGCTGTAGCCCCAGCACCTCGAACTTGACGCCCGACTTCACACAATCATCGATGTACCGATAGGGCGACCACCGCCGCGAGCCATCCGAATTGGCCGTTTTCGCATACTCAGCCCACAGGCAGCAGTTATTGATCTGCCGCTGCACGGTGGGTGAACCCTCCCGGGCCGCGCGGCAAACGGCTCGCGTGATTTCAAGAATCTGCTCGTGCGACAACTTCCAGAGGTTCGCTTTGTCGTGCGCTTCGTTGATGATTTCGGCGTATTTCAATTTGCCCGCGTACCGTTTCATGGTTTGCCTTACCACGCGCACATACTCGGGCAAGATCTTTTCATAGGGCCAGGTGCGAATCCATTCCGGCGTCGCGCCACGAATCATGTAACAATAGCCGAACCCCTTGGGCGTGATGCCGCGATCGAGGCACCATTGAATCGCGCCGTCGCTGCGAGCATGGTTGATCCGCTGATCGACAGGCTCCTCATTTCCCCATGTGTACCAGCTCGTGGTCGCGAAATTGAATCGATCGCGCACCGCCTGTTCGAATTGCGGCCCCAGGTGGTCGTAGCCAGCAATCATGGCGCCGAAAAAGAAGTCTTTCCGCGGCTTTGCCAAGCGGGCGATCCGATGACGAGCCCGTGCCAACGAGAGTTGCTCGCCCGCATGCAACCCGGCCGCCAAGGCTGCGTAGGCGCTGCGCACATCGGTCACCGGCTGCGCCGCCTCTTGAAGGTACTTCTCCGTTTGCGGTTCGATCGCGACCATCTCGCGCTTCGCTAGTTCGTAGGCCTCGCGCACGCGCCGCAGGCGAGTGGCCGCCGCATCGATCACGAACGTAATGTTGCCCGGCTTCGTGTACCCCTTGCCATCGTTGTCGGCCCAACAGTAGACTTCGCCGAAGCCCGGCACGTTGAGCCGCAACGAAAGCTGAATCGGTTCCTTGGCGAGCGTGACGCGAGCGCGACCTTCCGCATGTACGGTCCGCTGCGGCAACGGATCGTTGGCCAGATCGCGCGCACAGAGTTTCGTCGCGACCTCTTTCACCAGCGGCGAACCGTCTGGGTTCGTCATCACGACGCGAAGCTGCGGCTCGTCACTGCCAGTCTTAGGCTTCGACTTACTAGCAAGCTCCGCGCCCTGCAGCGCGCTGGGTAGCCCCAACGCGGCAGCCGCCGAGGCGGTCAAAAATTTACGACGATCCATGCAACACACCTATTTTGGACCACGTAGAAAAAGCGAGAGCCCGAGTATCGAGTGCCATGGCCACTGCTTGGAGTGGCCATGTTCCAGCAGCATTCAGCATGCCCACGCAAAGCCGTGGGCATGGCACCCCAACCTTACGATGTCATTTGCTGCGCAGTCACATTACAGTATGCCAACCGCTCGGCTTCCATAGGCAGCTATTACCTATTTTCTTTTTACGCAGCAGCGACAGACATCGTCTACAAAAACGAAAAAGCCCTTCGGGCTAGCCGAAGGGCTTTTTGCATCAACTGGGCCCGACTGGAGTTGAAC
>CAZJWY010000215.1:1806-7548 GCA_964549545.1 uncultured Planctomycetaceae bacterium
GGCCCTCAACCTTGCGCGTCTGCCAATTCCGCCACGAGCCCGGGTTTTCTGCGGCCAAGAGGGGAAAACAAGCCGCGAATATGCCAGTTTAACGGCCGGCCAGCACCCGTTCAAGCTGCGTCACACCCGTAGGCGGCTCGGCTGGGGGTTCGCTACTGAACCTCCGCCCCGTGGTCTAGAATGGCTCTTATGCATAAAGGGCGTGTACTTTCCGATCTAATCGCCGTCGACATCGGCAACAGCCGGGCCAAATTGGGCCAGTTTCACCATGAATGTTCCAACGAAAGCCCGGCGGGGGGAGGCGTTCACCTGGGCAACGATCCGCTACTGCCCGAACCTGTCGCCACGTTCGATCTTCTCATTCGACACGACACGGGCGAGTTCGACTCTCCGCGACTTCTGGCGTGGTGCAACGAGCACTTATCCGGCACGCTCGCCGAATGGTCGAAAGAGACCAACCGAACCTGCCCCATCCATCAACTCACCTACCGCGATCTGCCGTTGCCGATTCGAGTCGACGAACCGGCCCGCGTCGGGATCGATCGACTTCTGGCGGCGCTTGCGGCCGACCGGCTCCGCCAGCGCGATCGAGCCGCGATCGTCGTCGATCTGGGCACAGCGATCACGGTCGATCTGGTCGATACGGACGGCGCTTTCGTCGGCGGAGCGATCTTGCCCGGCATCGCCACGTCGGCCCGCGCCTTGGCCGAGCAGACCGACGCTCTGCCACGCGTGACTCTCGACTTCCTGGACCATCCACCGCCGGCGCTCGGCAAGTCGACCGTGCCCGCGATCGAGTCAGGAATCTACTGGGGCGCGATCGGCGCGATTCGCGAATTAGTCGCGCAGCTCTCGGCCCCTTATTCGATCCACCCCGATCTCTTTTTTACTGGGGGCGCGTCGCAGCAGGTTGCCGACCTGTTCCAATCGCAAGCGACTGTTCGCCATTTGCCTCACTTGGTGTTGTCGGGCATCGCCTTGGTGAACGCATGACCTCGCCGGGCAGCACCACCATCGCCGCGGAACTCACTCCGCCAGGGCGCGGCGCCGTGGCGGTCGTGGTCGTCGACGGGCCACTGTCGCTCCAGGCCGTCGGCAACTGCTTCCATGCTCGCAGCGAACGGGCCATTCAAGATATCCCCATCGGCCGTATCTCGTTCGGCCACTGGGGCGAACCCACCGGCGAAGAGCTGATTGTGTGTCGTCGCGATGAACAGCGAATTGAAGTTCATTGCCACGGCGGCGGCGCCGCGGTCGAAGCAATTATCGGGCGTCTCCTGGCAGAAGGCTGCCAGCGGATCACTTGGCAGGAATGGGTCAAAAGAGAATCGCCCGACCCCATTCGAAGTGCGGCACACATCGCGCTCGCCAAAGCGATGACCGAACGCACGGCCGCCATTCTGCTCGATCAGTTCAACGGCGCACTGAGCGAGGCGATCCGAAGAGTGGTATCGGCTGTTACGGTTGCCGATTGGCCGATGGCGGAAAATGAGATCGACCAACTACTCAGCCGACAGAAGGTAGGTCAACACTTGATTCACCCGTGGCGCGTCGTGGTGTTTGGCCCACCAAACGTCGGCAAAAGCAGCCTCATGAACGCGCTCGCCGGTTACTCGCGAGCCATCGTCTCGCCGATCCCCGGCACGACCCGCGATGTGGTCACGCTCACCACCGCGATCGACGGCTGGCCGATCCAGCTCTCCGACACCGCCGGCTTCCGCGAAACCGACGACGACCTAGAAACCGCAGGCATCCAACTCGCCACCCGCGCACTCGCCCGCGCCGAACTGGCGATCTTCGTCCACGACGCCACCACTTTAGAACCCTCTCCCTTCGGGAGAGGGCAGGGTGAGGGAACCCTATCTCTTGGTAATCCCCCGCCAATTCAGCCAGCTCCCCAAGAGAATGGCAACTCTCCCACTCCTCCACCAGCCATTCACGTCCTCAACAAGGTCGATCTCGTTCCCCCGTCAGATCGCCCGGCGCTTATCCAGCGAATTTGCCAACTGCTACCCGAAGGCGATTCCATGCTTCCCACCAGTGCATTGAATAAGGAAGGGATCGCAGAGCTCATCGCCACGATCGCTCGGCTGCTCGTGCCGCAGCCGATCCCCACGGGATCAGCCGTTCCATTCTCCACCGAGCAAATCGACGCACTCGCTGCCGCGAAACTAGCCGTCGAACGACGCGATGCCAGCGCGGCTATCCACCGATTGCAGGCACTGCTGGCGGGCTAATGCAGTCGCCTCGTTCCGTGAGACGGCTGCCAGCATCCGGTACTACTACCAGCTTTCTTGGCACAAAGCCTGAAAAGCCATTCGGGTTATGCCGATGAATAGCACGAGTCCGAATAAACAGACTGCGCTGACTATTCCGAACAAAGAATAGCGAGGCGTCGGCGGTTGGTCTGGGAGTGGGCCAGCGGCTCGACGCAAACAGCTTCCCTAGGGGGACACGCCATGACTAAGCAGGTTTCATCACCGAATTCCGTAACGAACGCGCGCCGATCCTGCCCGATCGCTGTTGCCGTTCTTGGTCTCGGCGTGGCATCGCTTGTATTTGCGCCCACGAGCATTGCTCACGCGGCGCACCCGGCGGCAACCGACCGGTATGCCGTGCAGCAAGAGGAATCGGTGCTGGTCGCGACGCGCGAAGCGCCACCAACCGCCACGAAGACAGGCGCCTCGGCCACGAGCGAAGCAGTCTCAAGCGCCACGACCGGCGAAACCCTCGAGCCCACCGCTCAATCCTCGGACCGCACACCCGAAGTCGCCACCGGATCGGAGAAAATCAAACCAGAATCGGGCACCCACTTCGGCGATGCCCTGGCGAAGATCGCCCAACCGCCGAAGCGCGACACTGCGGCAAAAGCCACGAAAAAGACCGCGGAAACGGCAACCGTCAAAGAGCCTGCCAAGCTGGCCGACGAATCCGAATCGCCCAAGGCCAACGGACCGGCGCGGCGCGCCGCGGCCGCCCGGGCCGAATCGATCCCCTTTGAGCCAGTGAAGTTTCAAGGAGTCTCCGTCGGCAAAACCTCGAAGCACGAATTGATCACCGCCTGGGGCCAACCGGCCGACAGCTCGAACTCGCCCGAAGGCGAAATCCTGGTCTACCACAAGTCACCCTTCCAGGCCGTCGAGGCCCTCATCGACAAAGGAGGCATCGCCTCGACGATCAAGATCACGCTCGCGGCATCGATCGAATCCAAAAAACTGACCGAGCAACTCTCGCTCACCGAAATTGGCTCCGTCACAATCACCGATGAAGCCGACAGGCCAGAAGGTCTCGTGTTTCCCGAACGCGGCGTACTCTTCATCTTTGCCGACTCGGAGAACGAGAGCGCCGAAGGAAGCGATCCCGCCGTAGCGGTCGAAACAGCCCGCGTTTCTCACGTCGCGATTCAGCCGCTCGATGCCCGGATGTTCGCCCTGCGAGCCGAAAAGCATCTGCATGGCCCGTACGACCAGAACATCAACGACTTGAAGCTGGCGATCGCCCTCGATCCGGAATATGCCAACGCCTACGCGCTGTTAGCCAAGATTTTCCTGGCGACAGGCCAAGCCGACTCGGCGGACGCCGCGGCCGACGAAGCCTGCGACATCGAGCCGAAGAACGCCTCGTATCAACTGCTGCGTGCCCAGGCCCGCGAGTTGCTCGGCGAATATGATGATGCGGTCCTGAAAGTTCGCGCCGTGCTCGATCGCGAAGACCTGTCGTCTCTCGATCGCGCGCAAGCGCTCCACCGAATGGCCCGGCTAGCCTCGCTCGGCGATGGCGAAATCGCCTCGAAAGCAATCTCGTTCGAAAACCGGGCGATCGAGGTCGCCGACAAGCTCGCCACCAGCAAAGACGCCAAGGAGCGCCGCGCGGCGAAGCACTTGCTCGTCGAGGCCCACGTCGCCGTGGCAGAGGAAATCGCTCGTCAGTCGTACAACCAGAAAGTCGAAAGCCTCGCCCAGTGGATTGGTCGTGCGTCAGGATTGGCCGAGGATTTCATCACTCAAGACAACGGCAGCGTCGAACTGCGACTGCTCATTGCCCAGCGCGTGCTGGCATCGTTGGCCAGTTTCCGCCCGACGCTCGATCCGGGCCCCTGGGTAGCCGAGGCCGAGGAATCGGCCAAGACGCTCCTCTCCCAATCGGATGATGAAATGTGGCAACAACACGTAAAGTGGGAGCTCGGCATCGCGTACCTCAACGCGCTACGCGTCGAGCACACGCGCCGCCAGACAGACGCCTGCCTCAAGTACGGGCAACTCGCGATCGACAACCTCTCCGTCGGCGCTTCGTGCCGCCAGGCGGTTCATTCATCGGAGCAGCTCGTCGGCCAACTCTATTTCCAGATGGGCGCTGTCTATGCTGTCCATAAGCTCGACCATGCGAAGGCCGTGGAATGGTACGACAAAGCCGCGCCGATGCTCACCAGCGAGCGCCCCGTGTCGGAACTCTACGCTCCGCGCCGCGAAGGCGAAATGCTGGTCAGCATGGGCGTCAGCTACTGGCAACTCGGCAACCAAAACCAGGCACTCGACCTGACGCAAACCGGCGTCAGCCTCGTCGAAGCGGCCGTCGAAAACGGCGTCCTCGCCAAGACCACCCTCGCCGTCCCCTACGGCAACCTCGCCACGATGTACGAACAACTCGGCCAGGAAGCAAACGCGACGAAGTATTCCGACTTGGCCAAATCGGTCGCCGCCCCAGAAACAAAGCCCACACAACGGGTCGGCAGCAACCAGGGCGGGCGCAGCCGCTCGCGATAAACGAATGTAGCTGGCACACTCCGTGTGCCAGCTAGCAAAAAGGAACAAGTAATAGTTTACCTGCGTACCGGGCACGCTAACGAATTCTGTGAAATAGAATTACGCGGATCGTAGAGGAAGGTGACACATCGCGACCAGTTAAAAACGGAGTTACCGCGTTGCCTTTATTTCGAGCCATTGAATTCGTGGTGTTTTGCAGTCTTTGTGTAGTGGTGCTAGCCGGTAATTGCCATATGCAATCCCCTGGTTGTGCAAAGAAAAAAAGGCGACTGATTCCGTGGGTGCTAATTCTAATGGATGTTCAGTGCAACCTGCTGTTTGCATTGGTGGTTGGAATCAGAACGTTAGTCATCAGTTTGCCGATTGTCTCACTGTTTTTTTATAGAGCATATTTGCGACTACGTATCTGCGAGTCATGTGGCGTCATCCCAAAAGCTGACAGAATCTGGGGACAACAACAATGCCTGCAATGTGGTGGCCACTTGATGAATGTGCAGGACATCTGTTAGGACTCAAAATACAAAGGGGACATTCTACGCCTGTTCGGCACAGGATTGCTGCAATGGTAAGTTGATGCTGAGATGAGAGCACACGCGGTATGGAGGCGAGTGTTTCGCCGAGAGAGCGTTGACGTGTGCCGGAGTTCGCAGAGCGTGGAGCGGGCCGGCGTTCTTGGAAAAGAACGAGCCTATGCAGGCTGCGGCTTGAGTTTTTTGAGATGAGCGATCAACTCGTTTTTCTGGGCCCAACCTTGCGGATAAAGGCAATTATTTCGTAGGTCCGCAGCGTCGGCTTCGAGCCGATCGTGAGACTGATCAAGAGGCAGGCAATAATGGCGCAGTAAGTTTGGATCTCAATGCCCACGCGATCTTGCGACAAGAGATGCCGACAGCCGAGGACGTGCTTGAAGAAGCGAAAGAAGATTTCAGTGTGCCAATCATAATACCTCCCAAGATAACACTTTGATCGAGCTAGCACA
>CAZJWY010000216.1:0-7504 GCA_964549545.1 uncultured Planctomycetaceae bacterium
TTTTTCGGGGCCGTATTCGAGCGAGTGCGAGCAAAGGCTGGCGCCTGTGCTGCCACATTTGGGGCAGGGGGGCGATTCACGTTTTCGCTGCGTCATGGAAATCAATCAAGGATGTCAACAAAAAAGCGACGCACCAGGGACGGTTAGGCAAACGCCCTTATTTATTGCTTGCTGGCTGTTGCCAATAAGTTTTCGAGTTCGGCGAAATTCACCGGCTTGACCAGGTGAGCGTTGCAGCCTGCCTCGATGGATCGAGCGACGTCGCTGGCTTGCCCCCAGCCGGTGAGAGCGACAATCATGATATCTTTACCGCTGGGCGTTTCGCGGATGCGCTTCGTTGCATCATAACCGTTGAGTTTGGGCATGCCGACATCCATGAGGATGATATCGGGGTGAAACTCTTCGGTCATGGCAATCGCCTCGAGGCCGTCGCCGGCTAAGTGAACTTCGTGGCCACGGTGCTGCAGCAGCAGGCACAGCGTATGGCCAGAGTCGTGGTTGTCGTCGACGACAAGAATTCGAAGAGTTGAAATGGCGGTTTCCTTACCCTTTTGGGCCGTAGGTGTGGGGGCGCTTGATAGTCCGTCCCGCATCACAGGAAGTCGAACGATGAACTCGCTGCCCTTGCCGAGACCTTCGCTCTGTGCATTGACAGTACCGCCATGCAGCTCGACCAGGCGCCGCACAAGCGTCAGGCCGATGCCGAGGCCGCCGTGTGTTTTTTCCAGAGACTGATCTAGCTGGCGGAACATGTCGAAGATATGTGCCAGCTCTTCACAAGGGATGCCGATGCCGTTGTCGCGAACACGGGCGACCACTTCCTGGGCCTCCACGCGAGCCTCGAGCTGGATGGCGCCCCCGGGTTGAGTGAATTTCGAGGCGTTGCTCAAAAGATTGGAAAAAACCTGTGCCATACGAGCGGGGTCGGCCTCAATAAGGATTGGCTGCGTGGGCAAGTCGACCTTCACTTGCTGACCGGCTGCCTCGATCGTGGGAGCGCAGGTTTCCAGGGTGGCCGTGATCATCGAGGCGAGCTCGGTTTTCTCCTTGCGAATCTCGATTTTATCTCGTGTTATTCGACTCAAATCGAGCAGGTCGTCGACGAGGCGGGTCAGGTGGCTTACTTGTCGCTTGATAATGCTTTGGGCCTTGGCGCGGGTTCGCTCGTCGGTCGAATCGCTCGTGAGCAAGTCCAGCGCGTTGTGGATCGGCGCGAGAGGGTTGCGCAGCTCGTGCGAAAGCGTCGCCAAGAATTCGTCTTTGCGGCGATAACTTTCCAGCAGAGACAATTCGGCCTGGTGCTGCTCGGTCACGTCACGAGAAAAGCAACGGGTGTACGCGAACTTGCCTTCTTCGAAACAGGCGTTGGAGGTAATGAGCACGTGCTTGATCTCGCCGTTCTTGCATTTTAGCCGCGCTGGGAAATTGGCCAGTTGGTCGCCACGTTGGAGGCGCTCTAGGATTTCAGCGATGACGTCTGCATCGGCGTGGAATTTGGTGATCGGCTGACCCACGTATTCGTTTTCTTGGTAGCCAAGCAGCTCGTAGTCGGCCCTGTTTGCCCAGAGGACCGTGCCATCGGCGCCGACTTTGTGCAGGCCTTCGATTGCATTCTCGAAGAAGTCGACCAGTTCGCGTTCGCGGTGGACCAGCACTTTTTCGACTTCACAGCGATGGCGAATTTCGGCCGTGAGCGCTTCAGCCTTCTGTTGCAAACGAGTAATTGCTCGGCGGCGGTTATCTTCCGTGTCGGCCAGGGCATAGCTTTCGGCGGGGATGATGCGAGTGTGGCAGGTGCAAACGTCGTCGATTGCGCCGCCGCTAAAGCCTGAGATCGGATACACGCAAAGCAGTGGGAAGTGGTGTTCTTCGGAAAGATTTTTCCACCGTCTTTCCAACTCGATGGCTGCTTCGTGGTTTCCCTCCATCCAGAGAGTGGAAGCCATTTCACCGAAAGCATGCAGACGCGACGTGCCGCGCATCAAGTCGCCGATTGCGCTGCCGACAAACTCGTCGAAACGTTGCGAATCGATCGAGCGGCCATTCATGAAGCGTTCGAGCGTGGAGCGGACATCCAAAACGACATACCGCCCAGTTGCTTCTGCTTCTGAAACGTCGACGCCCAGACCCACTAGTTTTTGTGCAAGGAGGTCGGCGTGTTCAGGAGTGACTGCGACGGCGCTTGTTCCGCCAGCCAGCAGCGAAGCGGCGACAAAACCGCTTGCCGAATCGATCATGTATTCGTCGTTTTCGTAGAAGAGAACGAAGTGGTCGGTTTCATCCACTTTGCTCCATTCGACGAGAGGCGAGAGCGATTCTGCGTCGAGCGAGGACTCGGCGGAACGCAGCACGGCTTCCAGGTCTTCGTGTAGATAAATGCGGTAACCGTTCTGCGGATGACGGCGAGGCTTGAGCTTACCTGAGCGATCCCAGTTGCGAAGCGTGGCAGAGGAGACGCCTAGGAAATCGGCCGCTTCGCTAATTGTCAGGAAATCGGAAAAATTGGACGGTGTGTCGGCCCTGGCCATGGGAGCAATCCCTGCAAAACCTTGCCAATCGTGCGTGGTCTTCCATTTCAATGTATCCAGGGGGGGCGAAGGGTCAACGACAGGATGACATTCGCGGACACGCTTTTGCGCAGAAGTTTCTTGGCACGACCAAAGTAAATAAACCGAATTCCGTCGAATTCGGCTACTTTTTGTCCTCTCGAAGAATGTTAGCCGCGATCGAGCAGCGCAAGGATTGGGGCGATGTCTTCGAGCGTGTTGACCAGGACATCGGGATTGGTTTGCCGTAGCTCGTCGGCCGTGGTGTGACCGGTGGGGACAGCCACGCAGCGGGCGCCGATCGATCGGCCGCAGGTGACATCGTGCGGCGTGTCGCCGATCACGATAATTTCACCGTCGAAATGTTGGCCGTTGAGATGGTTGCCATTTCTGAGTTGCGTGACGTGTGCTTGGGCTGCAGCGAGGGCGGCGGCGGCGATATCGTTGCGGTGGACGTGGTCGTCGCCGTAGCCGCCGAAGGCGAACCAGTGCCACATGTTGTAATGGAGCAATTTTCGTTTGGCGCCTTCCAGGACATTGCCGGTGAGCAGGCCGAGTGCCACATCGTTGCGCTGGGCAAGCGTATGCACGAGTTCAATCGCTCCGGGCAAGACATACCCTTTGTTGGTGACGAGCGCGGCTTCGAGACGGCTGAGATACGCCTGGCAAAACCGCTGCCAGTTTTCGCTCGATTCGTCAACTCCGTGCAGGCGGAACAATTCCATCACGATCGCCCGGTCGCTGCGGCCGGCGAACATGACCGGATGGATGATCTCGCCAATGCCGAATTCGTCAGCCAGTGTTTGAGCAAAGGCCTTTTGGCCAGCTCCGCCGGATAGGATAAGCGTACCGTCGATGTCGAGGAGGCAGATGTGCATGGGGAGGGTCGAGAGCGGAGGGTCGAGAGTCAAGAGCTGGAGGGGCGGTTGTGGGCGCGGTTCGAGCAGTGCTTGAGGGAGCGATTTTGTAGCAGAAGGCATGATCTCAAAGCATACTCAAGTGGTCGTCCCTAGCCAAATCGCGAGATATTTGCTAACCTTGGGCACGTGGATTCTGGCTCTCGACTCTTAGCTCTCGACTCTTGACTTTATGACCCAACCGATCGCCGGGGTTGCTCCCACGCAGTTTAAGGAAGTTACCGTGATGACGGTTTGGCCGTCGCTGTCGGCCACGGCGTTTGGGCGGTTTTGGGGGCGGCTGTTTGGAATCGAACTTGGTTTTCCCGTATTCGGCGTGCCGATCACGGTTGGGCGGCTGATGGCGCTGGCATCGATTCCGTTCATGCTCGCGCTGTACTTTCTGATGCGGTTGCCGCGGTTTCCGGGGGTGTTGATTGGCTTCAGAAATCCCTGGTGCTGGGTTTACCGACTGACCAATCGGCGCGTGGTGATGGAGAACCCATTTGGCACCGAAATCAAGAGCGTGTCGCTGGATCGATTCGATTCGATCGATATTGTGGTCGAGCCGGGGCAAGCCTGGTTCAAAGCGGGCGATTTGGTGTTTCGCCAAGGGGCCGTCGAGACGTTTCGAATTTGGGGCGTGCCGCGGCCGGAGACTTTTCGGCAGACGATTCTGAAAGCGAACATGTCGTTCGTCGGCGTGCAGAAGGCGAAGGCGGCGGGCGTAGCGGATTAAAAATATAGCCGACCCATTCTGGGTCGGTTGCTCGACCAGCGGCAACGGTTGGGATAAGCGGCAGTGCCTGTTCCGGCCAAGATGGCCGGGCTATATGTCATGTCGAGTTCCGCGTGGGCCTAGCTCTTTGGAACTGCTGCAGCTTCTTCCTTTTTGGGAATTCCGTCGCCTTTGGCGTCGATTTCTTTGCCCTTTCGTAGGGATTCACCCAGAGCAACGCGGAATCGCTTGTCGCCGGCCTTATAGACGAGCGAACGTTCGTCGACCGACTCGATTTTCCCATCGAGTGCGCCGATTTTAACCGGATCGCCCATGGAGACGTGGAGTGTTTCGCCGGTTGAGCGGACGTTGATCCAGGCTTGCCGATTTTCGCCGGTACTTATCGACGCCGAGAAAAACGCGACCTCCGACTCGTCGTATTTCGGCGGCGCTGGCGGCGTATCACGGCGCTCGCGCGGCGGAGCGGGCGGGCGCGGCGGGCTGTAAGCCGCCACGATGTCGCGTTCGGCCAGGCTCTTTTTGTACTCCTCGGCACTCGCCAGTTTGAGCCGCTTGAGGTCGCCTTCGGGAAGCTTGTCGGCCTCCACGGCCCCTTTCAGGCTGAGCGCCTCGACATCGAGCGACACGGTGAGTTGCGTCGCTCCTGGCGGGCGAGTGAGCTGCATGCGAGTGATCTGATGCAATTGCGGGCTATGATAAAATTCGTACAGCATCGAAATGACCGAAGACAGCGAACCGCTGGCAACCATCTGGTAGCTCACCGCTTTATAGGCTGTGTTCGTGCTGGTTGTTGGGAGCTGCGTAATGTCGCTTACGGTGAGGCCGGAGTCCTTGGCTTTGGCCAGCAGCCAGGCTTTATAGAGCGACAACGCCTTATCGAAGTTGGCCGGCAGTGCCCGTTGTTGCCAGGCTTCGAGTTGCTTGACGGCGCGTCGGCCTTCTTTCAGCTTGTGATTGGCCTCATCATATTTTTTCTGGGCGGCCTCCACGTCAATCTGGCGAGCGTGGAGAGCCCTCGTATACTTGCCGTACAACTGATAGCCGCCGTAGAGCGCGCCCAGCGCGACGACGGCAACGGCCAAGGTGCGTTCGCGTTGATTCATGGCTTGGCGACCTCGGCGAGTTCTTCTTCGGGGCCAGGCACGCGAACTTCCAATTGGAACGACCAATCGTAGCCAGGGATGGACTTATCCGCCTTGCCGATGCCGGGAATCACGCGGTGTTTCTCCTCGCTGAGCCGTTCTTCCAGGTCTTTTACAGCAGCCGGGTTTTTGGCGACACCTTGTAAGTCGAGGCGCCCGCCAGCCGCGTCGTTGCCGGTGGGGCGAATGATGCGCAACTGGGTCAGCATGGCGTCGCTCGCCACGGGAAAATCTTTCGCCGAGACAGGCGTAGGCCGCACGCGCTTGGCGGTCTTATCCAACTCGTCAAGCCAGTTGACGTCGGTGGCCGTCCAGCGTTCGATGATCGCTGCTTGAGCGGTGATGTCTTTGTACGTCTCGGCTTGTTGCTCGATCTCGCGGGTTCGCTCTTGCAACTCGGCCAGCTCCCGACCGGGAGCCGCGTAATCTTGCCAGAGGCGTATTCCAAACCAGGCCAATGCCACCGCGGCGACACCGGCGGCCAGCATATGCACGCGCTTGAAGCGATGAACCTCGACCCGTTTGCGAACATTCGCGAAATCGACGATCGGCGGCTGGCGCTCGACTTCGCTGACTGCCATTCCCAACACGGCCGCGAACCGGCCGAGGCTTTCGGGAGGCACGCTTTTCGATGCCAAGCCGGCTGGTGTTTGCACCATGGGGTCGATCAGCGTGACGGCGACATTGAGATCGTCGGCCAGGCTCGGGCTGCGACCGATCGACGCTTCGTTGCCGCAGATGATCACTCGGCTGACTTGTCGATCGGTGAGCTGCTGACGAACTGCGGCGATCGTGCGGCGAATTTCGCCTAAGAGCGCGCGTTGGCGTCCTTCGATCTGGCTCGGATCGGGCAAACGGACGGTGCGCAGCAGGATGACTTTGTCGTCCGCCTGCACGGCCAGGTCGGCTTCTTCGGCAAGCGGGTTGACGATGAGCGCCACTTCATCTTTGGCAATTCCGCTGGAGCGGCTGGCGAAGGCGGCGGCCGCGCAGCCGCGCACCTCGATTCGTTCGGGCTCGACGCCCAGCGCCTCGCAAACTTCGCGAGCCTCGGCCATGCCGGCCGCGCTGAGCGCTAGCGCGAGCACCTGGTTCGGCGTCGTTGCGTCTCCAGAAATAGGCACGAAGTCGAGAGCCGCATCGGCACTGAGTGCCGTGAGCTCGCGTTCCGCCTGGAAGCGAACAATGTCTGGCAATTCCTCCGGCGGGGCAGGGGGGAGCGAGAGCAGCTTGATCTGGACGTGGTCGCGGCCGACGCCCAAGAGCGTTGTCACTTTGCCCGAGACCTGGCCAGCGACCGCGGCGGCCAATCGCGCGCCGATTTGTTTGCCATTAAGGCCGGCGGGATCGGCCGTGGCGAGCGACGCCGACCACGCGCCTGCGACCGACGTACCGGTCGCGCCGGCGGAGATTAGCAGTCCGCGAACTTCGTTGCGGTCCCAATCGATGGCGAGGATACGGGGCATGGGGGGTTGTAGGTCAGGCTTTAGCCTGACGCGGCTTTTGAACTCTCGATGAAACGTCAGGCTAAAGCCTGACCTACGATACATTGTACACAGCCAGATTTATCTTGCGTCCTCTGCTTCGGCCCCGAGGATTTCGGGGGTGTAGCCGCGGCCCAGATCTCGTAAATCCCAGCGACGGCGCACCACGGCCGGCTTTTGGCTGGCATCGACCAGCACCTCGACCCGGTAGACGGGGCCATTGGGGACGAAAAAGCCGCCGGCCACCTGGGCCCGGTAGACGCTGCCGCCGCCGGTCACCAGCGGCATCAGGGCTTTCATGGTTTTGAGGTCGACGACGCCGTCGCTCAGGAGCCACGTTTCGTATTTTTGTTCGGGGCGCTGCGTGCCCATCGTCACGTCGCGTTGGGAGATGATTTGGTCGACTATCTGTGGCGTGAAGCCCGGCACTCCCATCAGGAGCGCACGGGGCGCCTGGTTGATGTTGAGGCGGCCGGGGATCGACGGATTGGAGTTGACCGAAAGATTGTCCATCAGCTTGGGCAGGTAGGCGGCCATTGCGGTTTTGTCGTTGGGGAAGGCGGGCTCGATGACAGTACGGCTGTTTTGACCGCCGCCACTGCCACTGCCACCCCCACCTCCGCTGCCTGCGCCTCCACCTCCACCTCCACCCCCACCACTGCCGCTGGGTTGGCGGGTCGATGACTGGCCACTACCG
>CAZJWY010000217.1:0-765 GCA_964549545.1 uncultured Planctomycetaceae bacterium
CCTTCGAGAAGCTGCCACCCATACCTCCCATGCCGCCGCCCATTCCGCCCATGCCACCCATACCGTGGTCGTGAGCGTGGCCGCCGGCCGGTTCTTCTTCCTTCGGGATTTCGGTGATCAGCGAATCGGTCGTGAGCAGAAGGGCCGCGACGCTCGCACCGTTCTGTAACGCCGTACGAACGACCTTGGCCGGATCAATGACGCCGGCGGCGACGAGGTCGCCGTATTCATCCTTGTCGGCGTTGTAGCCTTCGTTCTTGCCCTTCATCTGCCGAACGCGATTGACGACGACTTCGCCATCGACGCCCGCGTTTTCAGCGATGTACATCAGCGGGTAGTGAAGAACGTTGGCGACGATTTCGGCACCGTGCTTTTCGTCGCCTTCGAGCTCGAGCTTCTTCACGATTTTCTCGCAACGGAGCAGGGCGACACCGCCGCCAACCACAACGCCTTCGGCTAAAGCCGCGGCAACAGCCGACTTCGCATCATCAAACAGAGCCTTGCGCTCCTTGAGTTCCGATTCGGTCGCGGCGCCGACCTTGATCTGAGCCACGCCGCCGGCGAGCTTCGCCAAGCGCTCTTGCAGCTTCTCGCGATCGTAGTCGCTGTCGGTGGATTCGATCTCTTTGCGAATCTGCTCGGCACGACCTTGGATCGCGCTCTTCTCGCCGCCGGCGGACCTCACCGCCGTGCTCTACGCGTGCCTGCGCATCGGCGCCGTCGTCGTCGCGCCCGACGCCGGGCTCGGCGTCGCCGGACTGACCC
>CAZJWY010000217.1:775-7450 GCA_964549545.1 uncultured Planctomycetaceae bacterium
CTGATGATCGTGGTGTTGTCGCTCGTGATGGTTACCTTCTTAGCCTTGCCAAGATCGGTAATCTTGAGACCGTCGAGCTTGATGCCGAGATCTTTGAAAATGGCGGTCGCACCGGTAAGGGTTGCGAGGTCGCCCAGCATGGCCTTGCGGCGATCGCCGTAGCCAGGGGCCTTTACTGCACAAACCTGCAAAATGCCGCGGAGTTTGTTGACGACGAGCGTCGCGAGGGCTTCGCCTTCAACGTCTTCGGCGATGATCAACAATGGCTTACCGGCCTTCGAAATGGCTTCGAGAATCGGCACGAGGTTCTTGGCCGACGAAATCTTCTCTTCGTAGACCAAGATGAGGCAGTTTTCGAGCTCGACTTCTTGCTCGTCCGGGTTCGTGACGAAGTGTGGCGAGAGGAAGCCACGATCGAATTGCATACCTTCAACGACCTCAACGGTCGTTTCGCTGCCCCGGCCTTCGTCGACGGTGATCACGCCGTCTTTGCCGACCTTGGTGAACGCGTCAGCCAGCACATTGCCGATCGACGGATCGTTGTTGCCGGCGATCGTGGCGACTTGTTGCAGGCTCTTCTTGTCTTTGACGTCGACCGCCTCGGCCTGCTTGCTGATCGCCTCCTTCACCGCCTCGACGGCTTTGTTGATGCCGCGGCTGAGCGCCATCGGATCGGCGCCCGCGGCGATCATCTTGAGGCCTTCGCGGAAGATGCCGTCGGCAAGAACCGTGGCAGTCGTGGTGCCGTCGCCGGCGACGTCGTTCGTCTTGCTGGCGGCTTCTTTAACAAGTTGAGCACCGAGGTTTTCAAACGGATCATCGAGTTCGATGTCTTGGGCGACCGTGACACCGTCTTTGGTTACTTTGGGCGAGCCCCAGCCTTTGTCGAGCACGGCATTGCGGCCACGGGGGCCGAGTGTGCTGCGTACGGCACGGGACAACTTCTCCACACCAGCCGCGAGCGGCGCCCGGGCTTCGTCATCGAACAACATCTGTTTTGCTGACACGCGATATATCCTCTCATCAAGTGTGCGATCGTTTGATCAGCCTGTAGACACGGGGCGGGATACGCCCCGCGATTGATATGCGGGTTCATCGCGGGCGGCCTGCCAAAAGTGGCAGCGCACCGCGAGATTTCGCAGTATTACGCAATGAGCGTGCCAGGGCTAGGGGCGAAGTTGCAAAACGCGATATAGAAAAGAGTTAGGGCGAATTGACTGAGGTCACATCGAAGGTTGCAGTGAATGCACAGGTAGTGCCAATATGGCAGGCCTTGGATGTTTGACCACGGATTTACTCAGATGGCACGGATGAAGGATGGGTGAAGTCCGTGGTTACCTTCAAACTCACCAATAAAAAAGGGGACCGGAAAACTCCGATCCCCTTTTTGAATTATCGGTCGTCAATGCGGACCGTTCGCCATTGGTTTAAGCCGCTTTCTTGTCCTTCTTCGCCGGCTTTTCTTTCAGTTGCGGCAGCTTATCCACGTACTTCGCTGGATCCTTTTCAAACGCGCCCGGGCAGTTCGGGCAGCAGAAGTAGACCTTCTTGCCTTTGTACTCGACCGAGTGCTCGGGATCGATCGGCTTGCCGCTCACGGGGCACATTGTTTGGCGGGTGAAGCCCTGGTTGAAGTTTTTACCCACGAAGAGGAGCTTTAACTTCTCTTCGTCGCTGGCCTTCTCGTACTTGGCGAAGCAGTTCTTGCAGCACAGACCAACTTTCGCTTCGCCAGCCTCAACGGAAACTTCCTTATTCATCGGCTTGCCGGTTAACGGACAGGCGACCTGGACGACCTGGCCAGTTTCAACGAGTTGGCGATTCACTGCCGGCTGGTACTTCTTGCGATCGGCTTTGAATGCCTTGGGGCAGTTGTCGCAGCAGAAGTAGACCTTGTCGCCATTTTTAAGTTCAACGACGTGATCTTCGCCGGCCGGCTTGTTGGAAACAGGGCAGGTTGCCTTGAAGGGCTTCTTCTCGGCTTCCTTGGCGGCTTTCAAACCACTGACGGCGACGACTGTAGCAACGAATAACGAGGCGATTATCCAACGCGATTTCATGGAAACGACTCCAACGGGAAGGTGGGGGGAGATTCGCGGGAACGGACGTCGCCCCTCATTTCGGACGGCCGCTATGCTCGACTTATAAAGAATCTGCTAGCGAATTGCAATGGTTGGGATGGGATGCACCCGTGGGGCAGACAAGAATGTCTGCCCCACGGGCTCAGCCGTAGCGAGACATAATCCAGTCGACCAGCCGTGGTGAAAGGCGGTTGAGCAGGAGCAAGGACTTTCCCCGCCACCCGGTTATCACTTCGTGGCGGCCCTTTTCGATCCCACGGACAATCGAGCGGGCGACTCTATCGGCAGCCCGGCGGGGCGGGTCGCCCCAGGGGAGTTCTCGCGTCCCTTCCAAGAGTGCGTCGAAATGCTCGGTTTCGGTGGGACCAGGAGCGACGATCAGCACCTCGATGCCGAGGCGGGCCAGTTCCGGACGCACGGCTTCGCTGAAGCCATGAATTGCAAATTTACTGGCCGAGTATTCGCTTTTGTGTGGGCAGCCGCGACGACCGAGGATCGAGCCAATGTTCACGATCAATGGCTGCACCCCTTCGCGGAGCAGCGGCAGCGCCTCGCGAATAAACTCGACAGGCGCGAAGAAGTTCACTTCCATAATCGGGCGCAAGCGCGCCGGGTTGGCCTCGGCAAAGCGGCCATGGGCGGCGACGCCGGCGTTGTTGATGAGAATGTCCAGGCCACCGAATTCGGTGTGGGCGGCTTCAATGGCGCGATGCCGTACGGCGGCGTCCGTAATATCGCCGGCCACACAAGCAACGCGACGTCCGAGGCCAGAGATCTCCGCGGCGACCTCGGCAAGCCGTTGTTCGCGGCGGGCGACCAGAACCAAATCAACGCCACTCTTTGCCAACTCAATGGCGAGTGCGCGGCCAATTCCGCTGGAAGCTCCGGTGACCAATGCGCGCCGATCGGTGAGTTGTCGCTTGGCCATGCAAACAAATATATAGCCGACCCATTTTGGGTCGGTGTGTGTAAACCCGGGCTGGGCGGCCAGACTGGTAGGCCTCGGCCAAGATGGCCGAGCTATATAGACCGGACTTTACATATAGTGAACCGGCTATGCTACTTCATCGATTGATATAACGTCGCGGTATCCAGATTCGGGACTCGTGTGACCATTCGCGCCGGCATGGCCATTGCTATGCATAGCACCATTGCGACGTAATTTTACGATCGCTTCGCCAGACGGAATCTGGCCCAAAAACTTTCGCGGCACCCGGCAGTGGACCGAGACTTTGCCATCCGTATAGGTGCGGCTGAGAATCTCGGTGTTTTTCGCCAGCGAAGCCAGCAAGCGGCCATTGCCGATGTCCATTTCCACGTCGACCTCCACGAAGTGGTGCGTCAGCGCTTCGCTCACCGCGGCGGCCAGTTGCGAGAGGCCTTCGCTAGTGCGGGCGCTGACCGGGATGGCCGACGGAAACCGCTGCAGCAGCACATCAAGCGTGCCTGGCTCGCTGATCTTGTCGATCTGGTTGAGGACCAGGATCGTGTCCTTCTCCTCGATGTCGAGTTCCTCCAGCACCTTGTAAACCGACGCGATCTGGTCGGCCACGTTCGGATTGCTCGCATCGGCAACATGCAACAGCAGGTCGGCTTGCCGGGCTTCTTCCAGCGTCGCCTTGAAGCTCGCGACCAGGCTGTGTGGCAGTTCGCGAATGAAACCGACGGTATCGCTCAGCAGCACCGGCCCCCAGCTCGGCAACATCCAGCGGCGGGTTCGCGTGTCGAGCGTGGCGAAGAGCTTGTCTTCGGCCAGTTCGTCCGAACCGGTGAGTTTGTTGAGGAGCGTGCTTTTGCCGGCGTTCGTATAGCCGACGAGCGAGACCGTCATGTTGTCGCTACGGGCAGCCACTTCGCGCTCTTTGCGGCGGAGCACGCGGTCGAGCTCACCGCGTAGCTCGGAGATCCGTTTCTCGACGAGCCGACGGTCTGTTTCAAGCTGCTTTTCACCAGGGCCACGCATGCCGACGCCCGCTTTGATACGCGACAAGTGGGTCCACATTCGCTTCAGCCGCGGCAGCGCGTATTGGAGTTGAGCAAGCTCAACCGCTAGTCGGGCTTCGTGCGTACGCGCACGCGTGGAGAAAATATCGAGAATCACCTCGGTGCGATCGAGCACCTTAACGCCGAGGGCCTGTTCCAAGTTGCGCGTCTGAGCCGGCGAGAGATTGTTGTCGAAGATCACCGCGTCGGCATCGGTCGCGCGAATCATCAATTCGAGCTGCTCGACCTTGCCCTTACCGAGATAGGTGGTTTGATCCGGCGTGGATCGCTTCTGAGTGAGGCGGCCAACGACTTCCGCCCCGGCGGTTTCTACAAGACCGGCCAATTCGTCGAGATTATCTTTGGCCGCTTCGCTATTGGGCAGCTCAACGCCGACCAGAACGGCCGACTCGCTTAATACGCCCTGCTTACGCTCTGTGTCCTTCACTATCGATGAGATCTCCTGGTTTTGTGCCGTGGGGCAGACATTCCTGCCTGCCGGCATGGCGATGTGACAGACAGGAATGTCTGCCCCACGTCTTCTATTGCATTATACCTCATTGTCAAGAGTTGCGAATATGCGAGAAAAGGACAGCCAGGACACCCTTCGGTTCGCGCTCGAAGTAATGCAACGCAAGCAACAAAAAAGCGATCCCAACAAAAAAAGCGAGCCGGAGCGTCCTCGCCCCCGGTCGGGGCGGCAGACCGCCCGGCTCGCCAATGCTTGCAAAGTCGGGGGCGAGGACGCCCCGGCTCGCAATGACTTTGGTTTACCAACAATACTCCAGACCGACGTGTCCACCGTGGTAGAACAGTTCGCCGTGAGTGTCGACGAATGGCACGCGTGGCGCTACCTGGTTTCCATACGGCGACGACTGGTTGAAGTTGTCGCCGGCCAGCACGAGCTCGTTCAAGAACAATACTTCGTAACCGACACGAAACGACAGGCTCGGCAGAATGTCGGCCACCAGGTCGACGCTGCCTTCGCCAATGAACGCGACGTTGTCGTTCTGGAAGTTTTCGAACAGCGACGGCGGTTGCACGTTGGCCGGCGTGCTGTGAATCCGATTGAACAAACGCGAGTGGTTGTTGTAGACACCGCCCTTGGCTTCGGAACCGATGCGAAGGCCTTGGCATAGGCCAACCCACACGTCGCCGCCGAGTTGAAGACCAGCCAGATTGTTCTCGCAGTCTTGCTTGTATTCAGCACCGGCAAGCGGCAGCGTCTGGCCGGGCAAGGGCTCGGAGCCTTGGCTGGTGAAGACGAAGTTTTCATCCACCTTGGTGTAGCGGAAGCCAGCCAGCAACGTGCCCGAGACACGCGGATGGTAGCCGAGCCAGTAGCGGCGGTAGCTGATTTCCGCGGACTGCAAGCTGGACGACATTTCGATGCTGTGGGTGAGCGCCCGTTCGGTGAATGGATTCGGACCGTTTGGCAAATTCACGCCAGCGGGGCTCGTGCCGAACTGGCCGGCTTCCGGAGCAGGCCGTGAAAATAGCGAGTACAGGTTGCCGGCCGGGTCGGTGAAAGATGCCTGATCGTTCCAGTCGTAGATGCCCATGTAGCCGACCTCAATGACCGACATCGGGCAAATATCGTAGCGGCCCACGATGCGGAAACCCCATTCCGGGTCTTCAAGATCTAATTGACTTGTCGAGAGAACGACGGTGTTGCCCACATTGAGCGACGTAAAGTCGATGTTCTTTTCGAACGACTTGTCGCGTTGCAGGTAGACGCCCTCGGCGCGAATGTCGAAGTAATGCGGGCCGCGTTGATCCACAAAGTCGCCTTGAATGCCGGCGTCGTTCATGAGGTCATATCCGATCGGGGGATCGGTTCCGCCGGCGCCCATTGGAGCGCAACCTGGATAGGGGCAGCGGCAACCGGGTCCGCAGTTGCCGTATCCGTCGCCGTACCCACCACCGCCGTAGCAGTCTCCGCCGTAGCAATCGCTACCGCCATCGCCACACTGTGCATAGTAGCCGGCCGGGGCGACCATGTTCATCTGCCCGTCGGCTGGTGCACGATAAAGCGCTTGCCGCGGTCCCTGATTGCCGGGCGAGCGATCCGATTCATACTCGGCGAATTGCACCTGGCCAAAAGTGGTCAGTGGCATCATGGCGGCAGAAGCGGCTGCAATAAGAAAAGCCGCAAGTCTGCCTTGCGATTTGGCAAGCGATCCGATTCGCATGGTTTTCCCCCCGAATAATTCCAGGCGACGTTTCATCGCGGGCATCGCCGGAACATTCAATTGCCGAGAGCTGGGCTTTCTGAGTAGGCCCGTCGTTGCTCGCGGCTCTATCAAGACAAGATTCGTAATGAGTTCGCCATTCGGCGAAGAGGAGCGGCTCACAGCCGCACACGAAGTGCGCCTGCAATTGTCCTCGGAACAAACTATCGGACCGGTTCCAGCGGAAAAGCCAGAACTTGCAGCAAATCCCGAACAGCTTTCCCAGGCTTCCCACTTTGACGAACGACCGGCAGGATCGGCAGCAATGCTAGCCTCGCCCCGCCCGATCACCCGTTGCTGTAGCCACAAAAAGCACGAAAGGACACTAAGGGATGACTCAAAAATAACTTCGGCAGATAGGATTCACCACGGAGGCACGG
>CAZJWY010000218.1:0-2196 GCA_964549545.1 uncultured Planctomycetaceae bacterium
GGCCGACTTCTACGGGGCGATGGACGGTGCCTCGAAGGTTGTGCGTGGCGACGCGATTGCGGGCATCATTATTACCGTGATCAACATCGTCGGCGGACTGATCATCGGCATGGTGGAGTTTCACATGCCGCTCGGCCAGGCGGCCAAGGTGTTTACACACCTGACGATCGGCGATGGCTTGGTGAGTCAAGTGCCGGCGTTCTTGATTTCGCTCGCGGCTGGCTTGCTCGTCACGCGCAGCACGCAGAAGTCGAACATGCCGCGCGAGTTCATGCAGCAAATCTTCATGCGGCCGCAGGCGCTGGCGGTGACGGCGGGTTTCCTCGGAATCCTGGTGTTCACGAGTTTGCCACGCGTGCCGCTGTTGGCGTTGGCCGGTTCGTGCTTGGGGTTGTCGCGAATGATGACGCGGCGCGAGTCGCAGGCGGCCGTGACGGCCGTGGAAGACGCCGAGGCGGAAAAGAAGAAAAAGCAGCCCGAGGAACGCGTCGAGGATTTCCTGACGGTCGATCCGATGGAGATTGAGTTAGGCGTGGGGCTCATTCGGTTGGCCGATCCAAATCGCGGCGGCGACTTGCTCGACCGCGTGCAGCGCGTGCGGCAGAACATCGCGGGCGAGATCGGCATCATCATGCCGAAGGTGCGGATCCGCGACAACATGCGGCTCGACGCGACGTCGTATCGGATTAAGATCGCCGACATTCCGGTTGCCCAGGCTGAGATTCAGCCGACGCAACTGCTGGCGATCGACTCGGGCATGACGACCGGCAAGGTGGACGGCATCGCGACCAAAGACCCGGCGTTTGGCACCGATGCGAAGTGGATCAACCCGGGCCTGGCGGACCAGGCCGAGATGTATGGATACACGGTGGTGGAGCCGGGGGCAGTTTTGGCTACGCACCTCACCGAGACTTGCCGACGACACGCGGATGAAATTCTCACACGCGACGCGACGAAGCACCTCGTCGATGAGCTGAAGACCTCGTCGCCGACGGTGGTGAGCGAACTGATTCCGGGCGTGATGTCGCTGGCCGAGGTGCAGTCGATCTTGCACTTGCTGTTGCGGGAACAGATTTCGATTCGGCAACTCAGCGTGATTCTGGAAACGCTGGGCGACTACGGCACGCGGTCGAAAGACCCGATCCTGCTGGCCGAGTACGTGCGGCATCGGCTCGCACGGCAGATTTGCACTCGCTATCGCAATGCCGAGGGCGAGTTGTACGTCGTTGCGCTCGATCCAGCGCTGGAAGACAAGATACGGGCCGGCTTCGACCATACGGATCGGGGGTTGTTCGTGCGGATGTCGCCGCAGAGCGTCGAGGCGACCTGCCGGGCGATCAACGCAGAGATGGGCAAATTGACCATGCGGGGCCATTCGCCAATCGTGCTGGTGAGCCCGCAGATTCGCGCGGCCGTGAAACGGATCACGGAGAATCATTTGCCGCATTTGATCGTGCTGAGTTTCAACGAAGTGACGCGGGATACGAAGATCGTGACGATGGGGTTGGTGACGGAGAAAAGTTAGGTGTCAGGTTTCAGGTGTCGGGTGTCAGATGTTTTTCTGACACCTGAAACCCGACACCTGACATCTTTTCAAAGCAAATGGTGGCGTGATGGAAATCAAGACGTTTAAAGCGAAGACAATGCGCGATGCGCTGGAGCTTGTGCGGCGGGAGTTGGGGCCGGAGGCTTCGGTGCTGCATACGCGCGAGGTGAATGGCGGGCCGCTGAGCCGGTTGGTGTTTGGGCGGAAGTACGAAGTGGCGGCTTCGGCGACGGTGAATGTGCCGAGCCGGCTTCCCGCAAGTTTACAGTCGGACGAGCAACAGCATGCTTTGGTTGGTGAGGTGTCGGGTGTCGGGTGTCGGGTGTCAGAGGGAGGCGTTAGCGTTGGTGGCTACGCCGAACATTCTCCTACTAGATTCGGCGTGGCCGCCGCCGCTAATGACGCTAATGCTGATTTGGCGGGGATTGATCTGACGGAAGATTATCGCACGCGTTACCGCGATGATTTTCGGCGGCAGGTGGCGGGGCAGCTCGATGAGTTGCATGCGATGGTGGAGAAGCTTTGCCAACATGCCTCGGCGGCGCCGGCTCATGATTTGCCGGAAGCTTTGTTCGAGGTGTTTACCAACCTGATCGAAGCGGATGTGGACGAGGCGACAGCGCGGGAGTGGGTTGAACGGTTGCGTCAGG
>CAZJWY010000218.1:2206-3918 GCA_964549545.1 uncultured Planctomycetaceae bacterium
ACGACGCTTCGCTGGCGATGGGCCGGGTGGCTCAATACCTCGAAGAAGAAATCACGGTGAGCGGGCCGATCACGGTCGACGCCAATAAGTGCCGCGTCGTGGCGCTCGTGGGGCCGACGGGCGTGGGCAAGACGACGACGATCGCCAAGCTCGCGGCCAACTACCGGCTTCGCGAGAAGCGGCGCGTGGGGTTGATCACCGTCGACACCTATCGCGTGGCGGCCGTCGAGCAGTTGCGCACGTACGCCGACATCATCGACTTGCCGATGGAAGTCGTGACCACGCCGCGTGAGATGCGCGAGGCGATCGCTCGGATGAGCCATTTGGATTTGGTGCTGATGGATACTGCGGGCCGCAGTCCGAGGGACGAAGTGCGGATTCAAGAGTTGAAGTCGATGCTGGCCGAGGCGGAGCCGGATGAGGTTCATCTGGTGCTCAGCAGTACGGCGGGCGCGAAAAGCCTGATCAACACGGCCGAACGGTTTGCGGACGTGGGGACGACGTCGCTCCTCATGACGAAGCTCGACGAGGCGCACAGCCTGGGGCACCTGGTGTCGGTAGCGCGGTCGGTGCCGCTCTCGATCAGTTACCTGACCGACGGGCAAAACGTGCCGGACGATATTCAAGTGGCTCGTGGCGATGCGCTGGCGAACTTGTTATTGGGGATGGAACGGTAGAAGACGTATGGCGGATGGTCGATCTGGCGACCGACGCTAAAGGGATCTTGGGATTTCGTGATGTCTGATCAAGCGGAAAAGTTGCGGCGGTTGTCGAAGGCTACGATTGTCGAGTCGAAGGTTGCGGTTGCGCGGTTGCCGATGGTGGTCGTTGCCGGGGCCAGGAATGGCGTCGGGGCGACGACGGTTGCGGTGAACGTCGCGGCGGCGATTGCCGATCGGGGTGAGCGGGTGCTCGTGGTCGACGCGGCCGAAAGCGGCAACAATCTGGCCGACGTGGCGGGCGTTTCACGATCGATGGAATATTGTGTGTCGGACATCGTCAGTGGGAAGTGTGGAATCGTCGATGCGCTCATTGACGGACCGAGGGGATCCTACATTTTGGCCAGTCGAGGCCATGTCGGAGGCAGCCGTGAGCGAGACGCGCGCCGACAGTCATCGACAGCGAGCGAAAACTCGCGAACCGGACAGCAGCGGCTGCTCGGCGAGATCGATTCATTGAGTAACGAGATCGATCTGGCGGTCGTCGACGCGGGGGCTGGGTTGACCGCGTGGACGCGGCGGCTTTGGCTGCGGGCCCAGTGCGTGGTGCTGGTCACTACGGCGGACGATGCATCGGTGATGGACGCTTACGCGGCGATTAAAACCTCCGGGATGGAAGGCATCCGCCCGAACATTCGGCTGCTGGTGAATCGCGAGATCAACGGAGCCGCGGCGGAAGACGCGCAGCGGCGCGTGCAAAACGCTTGCCGAAAGTTTTTGTCGCTATCGATCGAGGCATTGCCAGCGCTGCCACTGTATGACAATGACTTCGTTGCAGGCGCTTCCAGCGGACCACGCGTTTGGGAGGAGCCGAACTCGGCGTTCGGCCGAGCGACGCTCTGGCTGGGGCGCGCCGTGAGCGATGCGCTGGCGAAAGGGCCTGCGGAGTCGAGCGTTGCGGCGTTTAGCGGGATGACGCCGTTCGAGATGTTTATGCAGGCGACGGATCCAATGGTGATGTAGCAGCTCTAGTAGCACCGAGTCCAAGGCGCC
>CAZJWY010000218.1:3928-7441 GCA_964549545.1 uncultured Planctomycetaceae bacterium
TTCAAACTGGAAAAGCTGCGGCAAGTTTACTGACGCATCGGAAAAGGCTTATGGCTCGAGTCTACGCCGGAGTTCTTGGACCGCTTGCCATGGCAGTCGTAATCTGCCGCGGTTGGCTGGGTTCGGCCGGAGTCGAGAGCACACTGAGCCAAGCCACCGCCTGCCTCGCAATCTTTTCTATCGTGGGAGTGATCATCGGACAGATCGCTCAAACGACAGTCGACGAATCGGTTCGCTCGAAGTTGCAGCAGCAGTTGAATGAGCGAGCGGAGATGAGCTGATAGGGAATCACTTGTTGGATGTTCGGTCGCGAACATTCGAACATCAAAACTAACCATCGAGAAGGATCTCGATAATGTTCGCCTTGGCGAACAGTTTGCCGGTCACGGAGGATTTTTATGGCAATGGCGATGATGGTTTCGGCGGCTCGTAGACAAGCTTCTCCTGAGGAAATTGCCGAAGTCTGGAAGGAATTCAAGCTCGATCCATCGAACAAGGCGCTCCGCAATCGGCTGATCGAACAATACTTGCCACTTGTGAAGTACAACGGCGAGCGGATTTGGTCGCGGCTGCCCGATGGCGTCGAACTGGACGACCTCATCTCGGCCGGCGTGTTTGGGTTGATGGACGCGATCAATGCGTTCGACATGAGCCGCGGTGTAAAGTTCGAAACCTATTGCGTGCCGCGTATTCGTGGCGCGATGCTCGACGAGCTGCGAACGATGGATTGGGTTCCGCGGCTGGTGCGGAGCAAGGCGAGCAAACTCAACGAAGGTTTAAAGACGCTCGAGGCGAAGCTAGGCCGGGTGCCGAACGAAAACGAACTGGCTTCGCACATGGGGCTGGAACTGGCCGAGCTGGAGAAAATGATCACCGACGCCAACGCGGTGAACCTGATCAGTCTCAATAAGAAGTGGTACGAGACGGACAGCTACAAGGACGTCCGCGAGATTGATATTCTCGAAGACAAGAAGGGCGAAGATCCGACGAAGCGAATTCAGAAGTCGGACCTCATGCGATTAGTGACGAAGGGGCTCAATCGCAACGAGCGGCTCATTATCATTCTCTATTATTACGAAGAGCTGACCATGAAAGAGATCGGGGCGACGCTCGATCTCTCGGAAAGCCGCGTCAGCCAGATGCACAGCGCGATCGTGCAACGATTGCAGGGGCAACTCGGCAAGCGTCGGCCGGAATTTGGGCAGACGGCTTAAGGAGAAGAAGGTGTCGGGTGTCAGGTGTCGGGTGTCAGATCGACAGCCCGAGGCCCGAGGCCAGATGCCTGACACCTGACATGAGCGAAATCAAACTTGCTGATTTAGGGGAAGAGCAATCGCCCCGAGAGCGTTCGCGGACTTCGCCGCTGCAACTGTCGCAACGGGTTGGGAAAATGCCCTATAACCTCCTGGCGAGTTCCTGGAGGTTGGCGACGAGCGTTGTGCGGCATTTGCCGACGACGGTGATCCTGGGGACCGATGAAGCAGCAACCGAGTTGCTCTTTCACAAAATGCTGAAGCATCCGCGGTGCTATGGCGCGGCGGAGGCGGGGCTCGAGTATTTCTCGAGACCCGCGAAACGACCGATGGCGTGGTATCGAGCGCAGTTTCCCTGGCGGCGGCGCGTGTGGCGCCGGCAGGGGCATGTGCTCGAGGCGTCGACTTCGTATTTGTCGTCGCCGGCGGCGCTGCGGAAAATGCACTCGGTGTTGCCTAACGCACGGACCGTGGTGTTATTGAGCGATCCGGTGGAGCGGGCGTTTGCAGATTACCAGCGGGCTAAAGCGCGGGGAGTCGAATCGCGCAGGTTTGCGGAAGTCGTGGAGCAGGAAATTCGTGCCAACGAGTTTGCGGCGGGCTGGGGAGTCGGGCTGCGAGAGGGTGCGAAGCCGATGTCGGGGTGTGTGTCGAGGGGCTATTACGCCCTGCAGTTGGAGGTGTTGAACAAGACGTATCGTCGCAATCGCATCCTGGTGCTGGAGGCGGCGAGTCTATTCGCAGACGCGGTGGCTACTTGCAATCGCGTGTTCGACTATATGGGCCTCGACGATTGCGACGTCGAGGCGTGCGACGCTGCGGAAAGCGGTTCTCGGCAGATTGCCGATCCGCGGGTAGTGAGTATGCTGCGCGAGCATTATCGACCTTATGATGAGCTGCTCGCGGAGTTTCTGGAAAAGCCTTGCAGTTGGATGCAGCCGAGTTTGCGGGTGGCTGCGGCGTAGCGCCTACGCGTGGGACGGACTTTAGTCCGTCTGTCTGAATTCATGCACGGACTGAAGTCCGTGCTACGCGTTGCGCTCAATCGTAGTAGGCGGCGCTGCGTAGCAGGTTCTCCCAAGCGCGCTGTTGATAGGGGGTGGCATCTTTTCGTCGTCGGTGGATGCGACTTTTGTCGAGGTCGATCAGCCACAACTCGCCAGTTGGGCAGACGATGAAGTTGGCCAGGTTGGTATCGCCCAGGCTGACGCGCAGGTCGACGAGCCGCTGCCACACGTCGTGGATCTGTCGCCAGAGCTCGTCGCGCACGGCGGGCGAGCGTTTGGCATCTTCGGCGATGCAGTTTTGCAGCGTGCGGCCGGGGATGTAGGGGTACATCAGGTAGGAGTCGCGCCGAAGTGGTCCGCGTCGGTTCTCGACACACGCGACCGGCCTTGGAGTAGCGACGCCAGCCTCGACCAGACGGCGGGCGAAGTCCCACGTTCGTTTGGCACGTGAGGGAAGGACCAGTTGTTTGACGGCGTGGCGGCGCGTGGGCTCGGCATAGTGCTTGAGCACGAATGGCTGGGAATTCCACTCAAGGCGAACGGTCTTGCGCGCGGCGTTGACTTGGAGCGGTTCACCTCGACGAACAAGCGATGCCGGCACGTGCCAAAGGAGCGATGCGAGATCGGTCGGCAGTGATGGATCAAAGTGGGCGATGCGGTGAAACGACTGACGGACGACCGTGTCGCGTGGATCGAGTTGTTGCGGTTGGGCGTCCAAGAAGTCAAGCTCCACGGCAGGGGCGCTGTTGACAAAGCGCGTAGCTGGATTCGCCAGAATTCAACCTTCAGGCAAGGGCGTCTGAATTTTGGCGAATCCAGCTACTCTAATGAGGTAGCATCGCAAAAAGCGGTAGTTTGCTTTAGAGCAGTTTTCATCCAGGTTGCTGCCATTGCGGGCAGGGAATATGATGACGCAACTTATTAATTGGGCTTGTATTTAGCGCCTTTTTGCTGGATTCATTGTGCTTCTATTTGCAGAAATCGCGAAAATGGCCGGGGGCGCTGCTGCGGCCGGCCCGCCAGCTCATTTACCGGCCACGCTTCAGCATTGGGTGGCGTTTTGTGTCGGGACGCTGATTCTGCTCGGTCTCGATATGTTCGTGTTTCATCGCAAAGCGCATGAGCCGACGCTGCGCGAGTCGGCGCTGTGGACGCTGTTTTGGTGCTCGCTGGCGGTATTGTTCAATCTGTGGTTGTGGTGGTGGGCCGAAAAGGTGCAGCCGCCCGGCGCTCCCCACGCACTGTCGTTTCTG
>CAZJWY010000219.1:0-7394 GCA_964549545.1 uncultured Planctomycetaceae bacterium
AACTGACCAATTCTTATGGAGGACGCCATGTCTCACGATCAACCTCTTACTGGTCTCCGATTCTTGATGTTCGTCGGCGCCGATTATGAAGACCTCGAACTGTGGTACCCGAAGCTGCGCCTGATTGAGGCTGGGGCACACGTGACGGTCGCGGGCCCAAAGGGGGACACGCAGTACAAGGGGAAGCATGGTTACCCCGCACGATCGGATGCGGCCATCACCTTGATGGAAAGCAGCGACTTCCATGGCGTGGTGATCCCGGGCGGTTTCATGCCGGATAAGTTGCGTCGCGAAGATAAAGTGAAGCAACTCGTTCGCGAGTTCGCCAAAGCCGAAAAGCTCGTCGCCGCGATTTGCCATGGCGGCTGGATTCCGATTTCGGCCGGAGTTTATCGTGGCGTGAAAGTGACGGGATCGCCCGGCATTAAGGACGACCTGGAGAATGCGGGCGCGATTTGGAAAGACGCGCCGGTGGTGGTTGACCACCACTTCGTTTCCAGTCGCAAGCCAGACGACCTGCCACACTTCTGCCAGGCGATTATAGAAGTGATGTCGGGCGTGGCGGTCACTTAGTTTTGCACGTGCAGTTGCGGCATGAAGATGCAAAATCCACCGACGTACGATATTTATGAGGTTTTGCACCCGGGTTTTTTAGGGTGACTTGCGCAAACGCTTTCAATCAAACGATTTGGGTTTTGGTCTTCCATGAGAAATCGCGGCGGGCAGCGCAAAACCCCAACCTACTGCATCACTCACTGCGCGCATGGGACGAAATTCATCGTTCCATCCTCGATCGACGGCGGGCAAAACTCGAATAGTTTTGCCTTTTTTCGACGTGCTCGCGCGCCGGGCGACAGCGGGTGACTTGCTGAGTTTTCAAAGAACGAGTGCTTTGTAGCGGATAAGAACCTAGCACATCGCGCGGCCATTTCCAACAACTTTTTTTGGCCACTAATCAGGGGCCAATACACTGGGATCCGTACCTTTTTGGGGGCCGCTTAATCAAGAGTGGATCAATCAATCGCTTATTAATAGCGCACCGGCGGTGCCGCACCGTTGGCAGTTTGAACGTTGTGGAGGGCGGCGCCTGGGGCTGGGACGGCAGGGGCGCCGATGGCGCCCTGCAGTTGGGCGACGCGGGCTTGCACTTCGGGTTGGAAGCGATTCGAGGCGAGCGAGCGCTGGTAGTTGGCCAGGGCTTGCATGTGGTCGCCCTGTTGATCGCGGAGGCGGCCGAGCGCGGTGAGCGCGCGGGCGTTGTTTGGGTCAATCGTGAGCGCGGCCACCAGTTGTTCTTTGGCTTGCTCGGGTTGGCCCGATTCCTCGAGCAGGCGGGCGACTTCGATCTTGGGGTCGGCCGACTTCGGGTTGGCGCTCGACCATTGGTTGAGCAGCTTATAGGAGTCTTGCTGGCGTCCCGTTTCATTGAGCAGGACCGCGAGGCCGCGATAGCACTCGGTGTGGTTCGGGTCGCGCTCCAGGCATTGGTTGTACAGATTCTCGGCTTGCTGCAAGTCGCCGGGTCGGTTGTAGAGGGTGCCGATTTTATGGAGCGAGGCGCCGAGGTTGTAGTAGCCTTCGGGTGATTTCGGGTTTTGCGCAATGGCTTGCTGGAAGCGGTCGGACGCCTGTTGGTAGTTGCCTTGCTGATAAAGGCGGACGCCTTCGACATTGGCGGCCTGCGATTGCAGATTGCTACAGCCGGTCGCGGCCAATAGACCAGCCATGAGCATGGCGAGGGCGAGGCTGGTCGGCGAAACGCGGCTCGGCTCGGGGCAGTTGTGTGAGGTTTGGGCGGGTCGCATTTTTTGCACGGAATCGGCGGCGGGAAAAGAGTGTGCCGCATATCGGATGGGCGGCGAAAAGGTGGCGGAGGGTACCAATGCCGCGTTGGGACCGCAAGGCAGGTTCGGTACACGGAGAACGGTTGGAAGGAATAGATGGGGAGAGTGGGAGGAGGGAGAAGGGGAGTGTTGATAGCAATGGTTTTTGCGGCGGGGCGACGGGAAACTTTAGGCAGACCATTAAAACCGTACAACCCGGCATTTTTATTCAATTCGCCTATTTTTCCAGATCGTTTTACTCTCCGCAGACGGATTTCCGATGCTTGCATGCATAGTTGATGTCATTTTTCTACAACGGCAAACTGCGCCTGTAGTAGGTCCGCCGAGCCGAGACGGACGAATGATGGCCAAACCTCCCTTCCCCCAGCGACGATTGCAGCCGCTCGGCTCGCGGCAGCTACTTTGGAGAACAGACCGTGGCGAAGACAGCGACCAAGAGCGGTGCGAAGCGTTCCTCGACGAAGAATATGAAGAAGGCGGCTAGCAAGAGTGCGGGCGAGACGGAAGTGACGATTGATCGTCGCCGGGCTTCGCGGCGGGACAAAAGCGCCGAGTCGGAAGAAGCTGCTGCGGCTCCCAAGCTGGAACGCCGCGAGAAGGTGAATCGCCGCCGGCAGATCGACCCGACGACCTGCGAGCGCGATTACACGGAGTGTGAAGTCGAATTCATGAATGCCTTGGACGACTACAAGCGGAAGAGTGGCCGGATGTTTCCGACCTGTAGCGAAGTGCTGGAAGTGATCCGTTCGCTAGGATATATGAAGGTATCGGCAGCTCAGTTGACGATTGTCGAGGCGAACAGCTCGCAAGCTGGGTCTGCGAAGCCGATGCCGAGCGATTTGCAGTTCGAGAAGAACCTCGAAGCGATGATCCAGGCGACCGAGCAGTTGATGTAACCGCTGCAAATACGCGACAGACCATATAGCCGACGGCGGAAGCCATCGGTTGAAAGCTTTCAAGAAACAAAAATCCCTTCCCGGTTTCGGGAGGGGATTTTTTGATTAAGAACGGGCGTCGTCGATGAGATCGCGCAGCTCGTTGACGGAGACGTCGGAGAGCTGCTGGCCGCGGGCGTCGAGCTGCTCGTTGACCCTGATCATGGTCTCGCGCATGACGCTGTGGGTTTCTTCCGATCCGCCGGCGAGAAAGAAGTTTTTGCCGCGAGTGATGCGTTTGTGGCCGTCATCGGCATCGAAAGCGAGTCCGAGGATGCCAGAAACGCGTTCGTCGTTGAACCGTCGTTTGTTGCTCATCGATTACGTGTGAAAAAGTCTTAGACTAAAAAATAGACAGGATAACGGGATCAGCCGGAATAACAGGATGGTTTTACTGAGGGGGCAACAGGAGAAAGAACGAAGCGTATTGGACGGATCCTGTTAATCCAATGAAACCTTGTTATCCAGTCCTTCTGGCTGGAATTCTGGAAGGCACGGCGCGAGCCCACAATGTGCTTGGGCGGCTCGTCGTGTTTAATGGTAGATAGCGACGGACGCTAAGGAAAGAGCGGCCGAATGGTTAGCGGCGGCGTTGCATTTCGCGGAGGATATCGGCGGCAGCGGCGCGGCTGTCGACCGATTTTTGCTCTTCGCGGGGCGGAAGTTTACCAGGCGGCTTTTTCTTCGGCGGCGCAGCCTTCCCCCGTGTCAAGAACTTCCACACACCGCTGCCGGCGTCGTCCTGTTCACCCTCGCCCTCGGCGGGTTGATCAGCGGCCTGCTCGGCAAGTTGCGAAACGTCTTCGACCGTGGCGGCGGTGGTCATTCGACTGATGCTGGTGTCTTCGGCGCGAAGCGAGCGAGTTTCCTTGAGCATGTCGGAGACGTCCGCGCCCAGGTCCAGAAGCCAGCGGGAGACGTCGTCTTCCGATGTACTATCAGAATTGCTAATCGTGCGCTCGACGACATCGGCCACATCTTTGACGGGCGGTTGACGCTTCGTCTTATCGGCCGTGGGGGGCGCCAGTGGAGGAATCGCGTCCGGCGGAGCAGCGGAGGCAGATTCTCGCGACTCGATGCGGAAGTGGAGCGGGCCGACGCGGAGCTCGTCGCCCGGCTTGAGCGGAACCTCGGTAGAGATCTTTTCGCCGTTCACATGGGTGCCATTACGGCTACCCAGATCGCGCACCGTCCACCCAGTTTCGCGCTGGATGATTGCGCAGTGTCGACGACTAATTGCTTCGCTGCCCGCACGCAGCGCACATTCCTTGGCGCGGCCGATGAGGAACTTGTCTTTCCTCAACGGTATCTCGAGGCCTTCTTTGGCGCCGGCGAGTACGATCAATTTCAACTTCATCGATGTCTTTGCCTTACATCCGCGATCTAAATAGGAAACTACTCAACAAGACCGATTGCTTGCGGAGGCAAATCTGAGTGGCGGCTCGGATAACTTTGGCGACCAATCGGCCACCGGTATAAATCAAATGGATGAGCCACTCGTTCCGACGAGGCAGTCAATTAAATCATATACAGCCAAGCACCTCTTCTGCAAAATTTGCACCAAAGCTACTAGTACGGCTTATCAGCATACTTTCCTCTTTCAGAGGAAACAAGCTGAAGCCGGATAGGATTTACCCGACCACTTACCCTCCCAGTTGGAGGGGCGGTATAAGTCGTGGGTCCTCATCTGGCCGTTGTCGGCGGGGCGGCAAAAGACGCCCATTTCCTTAGTCGGCTGCTGGGCCGTGGACCTTAACGTCGATTTGTCCAGGCGAGCGATCCGTACTTATTATTCGCAATTTGGTGGGTAATTAATTCCAGTTCCGCCGGCAGTTTGGCCCTATGGAGTCGCAATTGCAGCTCTTCGGCCAATCGAGCAGAAACGGCGGAAATCAGGGCGTCCACCGAGACATTTGGGTCGACCAAGTCGCTCCAGCCCGGTAATTCGGGGGCGGCCGGCGATCGCTCGAGCAGCAGGCTGCCATGTTGAAGGACAGCGCCATGGTACCGCCGTTGGGCGCTGCCAAGGACTTTCCGCGTAGGTGGCAACAATGGTGCTTGCGGCACCTTGGCTGTGCCGTCCGGGGGTGGGTCGGGCACGAAAACCACGTCGCCGGGCGAGCGTCGCTCGAAGCACAGAAACGGCTCATCGCTGGGCGAAAGCTTGGGGCCTGTGCCATGAATTCGGATCGTGGAGGGCGGCGTCGAGGCGGCACTCGTGAGCGATAAAGTTTCCACGAACACTCGGTGGACAATTTGGTAGAGCTGTTCGTTTTGCTTCGTAAGCGGATGCGCCGGGGGGAGCGCGATGCTGTACGTCAGTTCGCGATCGTGAAGGATCGCGCCGCCGCCGGTCTGGCGGCGAACCACCGCACACGCGCGACTGCTGGCGTGGGTTTCGCGATCGGAGTAGTTTTGGAAGTAGCCGAGCGAGAGGGTCGGTTCGCTCCAGCTATAGAAGCGAAGCGTGGCCGTGCCGCGATCGGCGGCGTCGAGGAGCAGGGCCTCGTCGGCAGACATATTGCGAACGCCCGAGGCGGGCGGATCGAGGATGAGGCGGCAATCCATCTGCATTTGCTACGCTATCTATGTCTATGCCGTTGGCATTTTCAAAAGAATCTCTCGCAAAGGCGCGAAGGCGCAGAGACAAAAATAAATGAATAGAACCACAAAGGACACAAAGATCACGAAGAGCTGAGTTTCGTAGCTCAGGTTGTGCCTGACCTACGCCTTTGTATCTTTCGTGTCCTTTGTGGTTCAACAAATAGATTCTTTCTTTGCGCCTTCGCGTCTTTGCGTGAGACTATTTAGCTTCTACCTCGGGCCAGGTTAGCACCGGCTGGCGGGCGGCGCGGACTTCGTCAGGCCGGCTGATGGGTGTGGTATGTGGCGCATCGTGCAGCGTGTCGGGGTCTTCTTCCAGGATACGGAAGAGCGTCTCGGCGAAGGCGTCGAGTGTTTCTTTACTTTCCGTCTCCGTGGGCTCGACCATGATCGACTCTTTTACGGAGAGCGGGAAGTAGACCGTGGGAGCGTGGAAGCCATAGTCGAGCAGCCGCTTGGCGAGGTCCATCGCCGAGATGCCCTTCTCGGCTTTGAGCTTCGAGGCCGTGGCGACGAACTCGTGCATGCAGCGGTCGCCTTGTGGAACAGGCAGGAAGTGCTTCACGCGGCTGAGTAGGTAGTTGGCGTTGAGGACGGCCGTCTCGCTCACGCGGCGAAGCCCATCGGGGCCATGCGTGCGGATGTAGCAGTAAGCGCGTACCAGCACGCCCACGTTACCAAAGAACGCACGGACACGGCCGATGGTTTTTGGGCGGTTGTAGTCAAGGGCGTAAGAGTCAAGAGTCGAGAGTCCAGAGTCAAGAGCCAGAGAAGATGCCGAGTCCGAGTTCTGGCTCTTGACTCTTGACTCTTGACTCTCGACCCTCACAACGACCGGCGTGGGTAAGTAGGGCGCGAGGAAATCGCGCACGCAAATCGGGCCAGCGCCGGGACCGCCGCCGCCGTGGGGGCCACTGAAGGTTTTGTGAGGATTGTAATGCTGCATGTCGGCGCCGAAGTCACCCGGGCGGGCGATGCCGAGGATGGCGTTCATGTTGGCGCCGTCGAGGTAAACGAGGCCGCCGTGAGCGTGGACCAGTTCGGCGATGTCGTGCATTTTGGGCTCGAAGACACCGACCGTATTCGGGTTCGTGATCATGAACACCGCGATTTGGTCGTCCAAGAGGCGGCGGAGATCGTCCATGTCGAGTGTGCCGGTAGGGAGCGTCTTCACGGTGACCGTCTCGAAGCCGGCCATCGTGGCGCTCGCTGGATTCGTGCCGTGGGCGCTATCGGGAACGAGAACCTTCGTACGCTTTTCACCACGATCGCGGAAATAGGCAGCGGCGACCCAGAGAGCGGTCAATTCGCCGTGCGCTCCGGCGGCTGGCTGAAGGGAGCAGGCGGGGAGACCGGAGATTTCCTGCAGGTATTCCTGCAACTCGTATAGGAGTTGCAGCATACCCTGCAGCGAGCTCTCAGGCTGATACGGATGCAGATCGGCAAGCCCCGGCATCCGGGCAGCCCGCTCGTTCCGCTTCGGGTTGTACTTCATCGTGCAAGAGCCGAGCGGGTAGAAGTGCGTGTCGACGCTCATGTTGAGCTGCGACAGATTCGCGAAGTGACGAACAACCTGCGGCTCACTCAACTCGGGCAGAGCAGGGGGCTCAGCAGCGAGAGCGCCCGCAGGCAGCAGCTTGTCGACCGGTCGCTCAGGCACATCGCAGGCAGGCAGGCGGTGCGAGCGTCGGCCAGCTTCGGAGAGTTCGAACAGGAGTTTGGTGTCACGAGTGTTGCGCATGGTTATTTTTTAACCACGGAGACACGGAGAAGAAATACAGAGAAGGAACGCTAGTCTACGCTAATCACCACTAATAAAAAAAGACAATCTCAATACTCGATCATTTTATTAGCGTAGATTAGTGTTCCTGTTTTCTCTTCCGGTCTTCTCCGTGCTCTCCGTGTCTCCGTGTCTCCGTGGTAAATCTATTTTGTCAATGTAGTGATTAGGTGATCGATTTCTTTTTTGGTTCGTTTTTCAGTCACAGCGCGTGAAGCCTAAAGTATCTCG
>CAZJWY010000220.1:0-1757 GCA_964549545.1 uncultured Planctomycetaceae bacterium
CGTGGGCATGGCACCCTTACCGCGTGGTGTCATTTGCTGCGCAGGCATCATTAGTCGGCATCTTCAGCGATCGGTCATTTGCAATCGCATGGCGGCAGCAGGTACCAAATACCGAGATCCTTCGTTCGCTTCCGCTCGCTTAGGATGACACCGCTGCCACTGCCTTTTCACCTTGGCTTTGCCCGCGCTCTTCGAGGAAGCGGCGGAGTTCGTCGCAAGTTTGGGTCAATTCGGCCGAAATCGTGTCACGTGGCAAAAACGCGCCAAACTCCAGTGGCTGTCCAAGCTGTCGCTCTTCCGGCGACTGATGGGAATCGGGCGAGTTGATGAGTTCCACCAACCGGGCGGCTAGGCTCGCGCACGACGCCATCGCGGTTTGCGAGCCTTCGGCCAAGCGGCAGTCGATGCCGTTGTGTAGGAACGTGCAATTACGACCAGCTTCCTTGGCGGCGTACAAGGCCGAATCGGCCCGTTGGATCAGCGACTCCACGCGCTCGCTGGCCTCGATCGTGGACAAGCCGCCGCTTACCGTAACGGTAATCTGCTGGTTATGGCGATTGATCGAGGCGCGAGCGACGGCATCGCGAACTTTCTGGGCGGCGCTAATCGCTTGCTCCAGTGAAGTCGAGGGAAGCAGGACGGCAAATTCTTCGCCGCCGTAGCGAGCAACCAGGTCTTCGCGTCGCACCGCGCCACGCAGGGCTCGCCCGATCGTAGCCAGCACTTGATCACCGGCCAGGTGGCCGTGACGATCGTTGAGCTTTTTGAAGTGATCAACATCGATGAGCAACAACGAGAACACGTCGCGCCGGCGGTTCCAAGCCCCCATCCGCTCTCCGAGTCGCGAGTTGAACTCCCGGCGGTTTGGCAGGCCGGTGAGGGCGTCGGTCAATGAGCGCGACATGTGGGCCTCGATCTCGACCGCCTGCTCCTGCAGGCGGCCCTCGGCCATGTCGAGCTTGGATTTCAGATTTTGATTGGCGCGAACGACGTTGCCGATCACGTCGACGACCATTTCCGTGACCGAGTCGTCGCTCGCATCGGTGCCCGAGGTGAGCAACTGGCTGGCTTGGTCGAGCTTGCTGCGATGCTCTTGGGCGCTGGAAGACATCTCATCGGCCAGGTCTTGCAACCGCTTGGCGATCAGGCTCGCTTGCATAAGGTCTTGCCGCCCCGGGCTGGCGGCGCCACGACGAGCCCATAGCCCCAACCCAACGCCAAAAGCCAATTGAACGGCCCCGATCAGGCAACCACCCAACACGAAAATCAGCGTATTGCTCATGAAGCGTTCGACCAGTCGCGGCAGCGAGCGCGCGGAAGCAGAAGATTCGACGAGAGGCACCCTCTAAAACCTAGTTCACGATCGCCCCCTCGAGGCTTGAATGGCTCAAGCGGGAAGGCCGGGTGTTTCGGCTGCTCGGGACACGAAGCCGGGTTGCGCGGGATTTGCCGCCTATGCCGGCCGGGTCGCCGTTTGCGCCTGGCTTCTGCTAAACTGAAGATTCTGGTTCTTCAGGAATTTTAGTGGGTACCCGCGGACGTGGATGGCACGGCACGGGTCTTTGGCCGAAGGCCTATCGCCATCGTAGCCTAGGGCAACGCCCTAGGTCGGCGCCGGCCGTGTCCGCGGTTTGTCCGAAGGCCATATTCACCATTCACCTCTTTCGCGCGTGGATGTTCTGGAGATGAATATGTCCTTCGGACAAACGAGGGGACGACGGATGGTTTCCTGGGGCGGCGCTCCGCTTGCCCCAGGC
>CAZJWY010000220.1:1767-7339 GCA_964549545.1 uncultured Planctomycetaceae bacterium
CATTAAAATCCCGGAAGAACCAAGATTCCTAGTATTTCCTCGCGAGCAACGACGATTCATGAAACTTTCCGCCGCGTATGGGCCGGGAAAATTCGGCCTTTCATTCGAACTGTTTCCTCCGAAGACGCCCCAGGGGATGACGAGCCTCGTGCAGCACGTCACGCGGCTGGTCGAATTTCGGCCGAGCTTTGTTACGTGTACGTACGGAGCTGGCGGCTCAACGCAGGAAACGACGCTCGACATCGTGGCCCGCGTGCATCAGGAGTTTCAATTGCCGGTGGCGACGCATCTCACCTGCGTCGGCAGCACGGTGGACCAGTTGCGCGAGTACTTGCGAGCGGCTGCTAAGCGGGGCGTGACGAATGTGGTTGCCCTCCGCGGCGATCCGCCGAAGGGCGACGCGACGTTCAAGCCGGTCAAAGGTGGCTTCCGCTACGCGAACGAACTGGTCTCGCTCATTCATGGCGAGTTCCCCGAGCTGGGCATCGCCGTCGCCGGTTATCCGGAAAAGCACCAGGAAGCGCCCAGCGCGGAAGTCGATCTCGTCAATCTCAAGCGAAAGGTAGACGCCGGGGCAGACATCGTCGTCACGCAGTTGTTCTACAACAACGACGATTTCTTCCGCTTCCGCGAGCGATGCGACGCGGTGGGCATCGGGCTGCCGATCGTGCCAGGGCTATTGCCGGTGACAAACTTCGCGCAGATCAAGCGCATTACGTCGCTCTGCGGGGCACAGTTGCCAGGACCGTTTGTTCGCCGGCTAGAAGACGCTGGCGAAGACCTGGACGCGCAGTTCGAGATCGGCGTCGAGTTTGCAACCGAGCAAACGCGGGCACTTATCGAGGCGGGCGTGCCGGGGATTCATTTCTATGTGCTGAACCGATCCGAAGCGACAGCAGCGGTGCTGGAGAACGTGGCGCTGCCGCGGTAGCGTGGTCAGCTTACGCTTCGTCCTCAAATGCCTTGCGCTCGAATGGATTGTCGAGATAGGGGTTGCGACCGCGTAGATGTGCGTAAAGGCTGAAAAACAGGTACGCAGGTATCAAGAACGGCCCCCAGCGCTCGAACTGTCGAACATGGACCCGTTCGTGTGAACGGCTTTGATCAAGGCACTGGCGATCGCGGCCAAGCACGACGTGGCCAAGCGTCATGGCAGCGCCGGCCCCGACCCAGGGTAAACCGCGGCGTAGCAATGCCGTCACAATTCCGCCATGAACCTCGATCACGCCATCGACGATTCGAGCCTCACCGCCCTGCCAAACAGCAATCGGCGCTAATATCAACCCCAGCAAAGTTGCCGGGAATGCCCAGAGGTATTTGAAGGGTTTGATCCAGTACATGTTCAGCTACAAATGTTCAAAAATCAGCGTATAATGACGGCATGGAAATTCAAGGACACTACCAAGATGGAATGATCGTTCCCATCGATCACTTATCCCTTCCGAACGGGACCGAAGTCACCATTGTCGTGCGCGAACAGTCTCGCAAAAACCGGACCGTCATGACCGACGAAGAACGCAGTCGCTATCTCGCCGCTCTCGCCGAAATCGACGCGGTGCCCAACGAGAATCCTGGCGACACCTTCAGCGGCAGGGATCACGATAAAGTTCTCTACGGCCGCCCATGATCTTTGTTGATACCGGGTTTTGGTATGCGCGCTTCGTGCCGGACGACGCCGATCACGAAATTGCGGCCGATTGGCTCGCGGCAAATACGGCGCCTCTAGTCACGTCTGATTTCTGTGTCGATGAAACGCTGACACTAATCGCCGCCCGCAAGCGCCCCGGGCTTGCATTCGTTGCCGGACGGCATATCTTCGGCGGAACGATGACCGATATTCATTTCGTCAGTAGCGAACAAATTCATCGTGCGTGGATTCTTTTCCAGCAGCGGGCTGCCGCTGGTTGGAGCTTTACCGATTGCACGAGCAAAATTGTAATCGACGATCTGGAGTTAGTATCAGCGGCATCATTCGATCAACATTTCCACCAGTTCGGCATCAACATTTTTCCTTAAATTACGCCGACAATAATGACTGAAACGGCAATCTCGTGACCGACCTCGCCGGTAAAAAACTGAAAGACTTCTACATCCTCCGCCGGCTTGGCCGCGGGGCGATGGCCGAGGTTTATCTCGCACAGCAGGTTTCGCTGGGACGGCAAGTTGCGTTCAAGGTGCTGAACGAAGACCTGGCCCGCGATCCGAATTATGTTCGCCGGTTCAATCACGAGGCCCGGGCGGCTGCGGCGCTCGTGCATGCCGGGATCGTGCAAATCTATGAAGTGGGTGAAGACCAGGGCATTCACTACATCGCCCAGGAGTATGTGCCGGGCAGTAACTTGGGCGAGGTAGCCCGCGGCAGCGGCTCGCTGTCGCCGCAGTTGACGCTCGACATCTTGCGGCAGGTCACCTCGGCGCTCTGCAAGGCCTCGGCGGTGGGCATCGTCCATCGCGACATCAAGCCCGAGAACATCATGCTGGCCAAGACGGGCGAAGTGAAAGTCGCCGACTTCGGCCTGGCGCGCGTGGCGAGCGACAGCGGCGTCAACCTCACGCAGATCGGCGTCACCATGGGCACGCCCCTCTACATGAGCCCCGAGCAGATCGAAGGACGCGAGCTTGATTCGCGGTCGGATATCTACTCGCTCGGTTGCACGGCCTATCATATGCTGGCGGGCGTTCCCCCCTTCACCGGTGACACGCCGCTTTCGGTCGCGGTGCAGCACCTGAACCAAACGCCGCCGCCATTGCTGAAGGTGGGCCCGGGCATTCCACCGCGACTAGCGCAGCTGGTCGAACAAATGATGGCCAAGAAACCGGCCGATCGGTTTGTCGATCCGCCGGCGCTGTTGAACGAGCTGAATGTTGTCGTGGCCGAGGGTGTCGAACAAGGCTGGGCCACGCAGCCGGATTACGCGTCGCTCGCGGAAGTGATGCAAGCCGCCGATCAGCGATCGGCCGCGACGGCGCGCCTCGACCAACTGATGAAGAACGACGCAGCAAAACAAACCCGGCGTGCTTTCTCGCGGCGCGTAGTGGCGGCACTCGCGGCCTGCTTGTTGGTGGGTGCTGCGTTCGCCGTGCTGACACGGCCGACATCGCTGTTGGCCGGCGCACAAAGCGGCCCGCCGCCGCTCGACACTGTTTGGCGGCAACTCTACCACGCCAAAATGGTCGACACGGAAGATGGCTGGCAGGCGGTGAGCCGTCATTTCCCCACGGCCAGCAAATACTGCCATGGTCTTGCGAAGCAAGGACTCGTCTACCTCTACTTGCGCAAACACGAGGACGAGAAAGCAATCGAGCCGCTGAAAGTGCTAGCCGCGACAACCGATTTTCAGACGTTCGGCATCGCCGGCCTCGTGGTCGTAAACACCAACCTGGGCGACGACACGCGAGCCTACGAAGAAAACGCCCGCCTCAGCATCGAAATGCGACAAACGCTCAAGGATCAATCGCCGCAGATGTATGAGCTACTAAGCAAAGCGCTCGATGAACTTGCGGCCCGGGCGATTTGAGTTATCGTCGATCCGGACGGGACAGGATAACTGGATCGGCAGGATTGACAGGAACTAAAGGATGCGGGTGTCGCAGGATCTGACCGACTGCCCTCTTAAAAAAGCAATCCACCCATCGATCCCGCAAATCCTGTTATCCAGTCCTTCTGGATTTCTAAGCGAACGGCAGGTCAAGCGGCCCCGCGTCGTGGCGCGCGCGAAGGCAAACGCACGATACCGTGATCGGAATCCAGGTCTTGCCGAGCGGCAAGCTGGCCATCGTGCAGGACCATGCTGCCGATAAACACCCAGACCAGGCAGAAACACACGCCGAGCGCGGTCGGAATAAGAGCAAATGGCATGGAGAACTCCTCGCAGTCGCGAGTAGCACGTCCGCAAGAGCGGCGTGCGCGCTGAGCGACCGACTATTCTTCAGCGCAACTCCGTGCGCCTTGGTCGGCACTCCATGCCTCAATTACGGTATCGACCACCCGGCCGTTCATTCTGAATCGCGAGGTAGGTCGCCGGAGTACTTTTCCCAGACAGCTTAAAACGGGCATCTCGCCTGCCCGCTGCTAGAGTTGCATCGCCTGTAACGCCCCGCGAACCCCCGCGAGCCGGGCCGTCCTCGGCCCCGACAACTCGGCCCGGCAGCGTTCCCGCTGAAAAACGCCTGCAAAAACCCTACATAAAAATACTGTACGCACGTATAGTAAATGGCCACCAACTGTGCTAGGTTTTTGCTCGATCAGGAACGGCATGCTTGCACTGCCGGACCTTGGCCCGAAAACCCTAGCAATGAAGGCGCAAGCGATGAGATCACGTCCGGAAAACGCGAAAACAAATACTGCCCCAGAAATCGAGACAGGCGAAACACACGACGACGAACTGCCGGAAGACGAGACGGAAGGGCTCGGAATTGACCAGGAGGATGAAGAGGACGAACTCGACGAGTCCGCATTGCAAGCTGCCGACGACGACCGCTGGGACGTGTTTCTTCTGGATGACGACGGCGAATGGATGCCGGAACAAAGCGACTTTTGGATTCCCGACTGAACGGTTTGAAGCCGCCGCCTCGAGCCCATTCCATTTCACTCCATTCCGCCTCAAGGTTTCATCATGCTGCCAATCGCCGTTGTGAATGAAATTGCTGCCCTGGTCCAGGCCGGGGACCTCTCAAACCGCAAGATCGCCGCGCGGCTGGGCGTGAGTCGCGGCGTGGTGAATGCCATCGCGAACGGCAAACGGCAACCCTATGGCCAGGACCCTCTGGAAGACGCGCCGCTCGATTCGCTACCACCCAGCCGCTGTCCGACGTGTGGCTACCGAGTTTACATGCCGTGCCTGGTTTGCCGAGCACGGGAACACCTGCGAAGCAAACAACTGTGGGCCCTCTTGGCTCGCGCCAATCGACGGCGCAATCGACTACTACGAAAACAAGCAGGTTGAGAGAGTCGGTTTTAATCTCACGCAAAGGCGCAAAAGAATCTTGGTTCTTCCGGGATTTTAATGGCTTGCGTAGGCCGAAGGCCTATCGGCACCGTAGCCTGGGGCAAGCGGAGCGCCGCCCCAGGAAACCATCCACCGTCCCATCGTTTGTCCGAAGGACATATGCACCTCCAGGACATCCACGCGCGAAAGAGGTGAATGGTGAATATGGCCTTCGGCCAAACCGCGGACACGGCCGGCGCCGACCTATTGATGTTTGCGCAGCCAATGAGCCTTCGGGTGCCATGGCCACTGCTCGGAGTGGCCATGCTTTAGCAACCTTTTCGGCATGCCCACGCCAAGCCGTGGGCATGGCACCCTGATTTCGCGGTGCTATTTGCTGCGCAAGCATCAATAGGGCGTTGCCCTAGGCTACGGTAGCGATAGGCCTTCGGCCAAAGACCCGTGCCGTGTCATCCACGTCCGCGGGTACCCACTAAAATTCCTGAAGAACCGGAATATAAGGAACTCTAACAAAACCGAAATGGGGGAACCGGACGCTAGCGCGTTCCGGCTGATTTGATTAGCCGGCGGGCGCTAGCCCAATGGCACTTACTTTGGAATCAACGACAAACATCCACTTCTAT
>CAZJWY010000221.1:0-7317 GCA_964549545.1 uncultured Planctomycetaceae bacterium
CCTCCGTGTCTCCGTGGTGAATCCTACCCGCCGAAGTTGTTTTTGAGTTATCCCTTAATCTGTGGCAGCTCGTTCGCTGCCGCGAGTAGGTTTACAATAAAGCCCCTTGGAACCAATCAACAAGGGGCTTTTTATTATTGCGCATTATTCGCATGGACGGATTGATCTATGAGCTTGCTTGTCGGCACGAGTGGATATAGTCACGCGGAATGGAAAGGGAGCTTCTACCCGGAGAAGATTTCACAGAAGAAGATGCTAGAATACTACGCCCAGCGATTTCCCACGGTCGAAGTCAATTACACCTTTCGCAATCTGCCGACTCAAAAAGTTGTGGAGAACTGGGCCCAGCAAGTGCCAGATGCCTTTCGCTTCGTCCTCAAGGGCTCGCAGTCGATTACGCATTACAAGCGATTGCAAAACGCTGAGCAAGATACAGACAACTTCCTCAACGCGGCCGCCTTTCTCAAAGACCGCCAAGGACCGGTGTTGTTTCAGATGCCGCCCAGTTTCAAGAAGGACGTGCCGCGACTCGATGCGTTTCTGAAGCACATTGCCGGCCGGGCCAAAACGGCGCTCGAGTTTCGCAATGCCACCTGGTTCGACAATGAAACATTCGACTGCCTGCGCGCTCACTCGGCCGTGCTCTGCGTGGCCGACGGCGACGACTTGCCGCAAACCGATTTGATCCGCACCGCCGACTGGGGCTACGTCCGTCTGCGTGACGACAACTACACCGACGAACGCCTCCGCGATTGGCTGCGGCGAATCAAGTCGCACAAATGGAACGAATCTTACGTGTTCTTCATGCATGAGGACACCGGCATCGGCCCAAAACTGGCCGTCCGTTTCATGGAACTGGCCGGGGTATAACGCAGGCAGCTTGCCGCTCTTAAACTCCTAGCATTTTCGCCGTGGCGAGCCAGTAAAGTTCGCCTGCTTGGGCTTCGATCTCGCTCTCAAACTGGATTGCCGCGACCGCTCCCTTGGCGAAGCGAACGCGAGTCTCGTGGTTTCCTATCAAGTCCGCCGCGAGTGATTCGAGATCGGGGCTATGACCAACCCAGCAGAGGTTTTCACCGCTCTGCGAATAGTGGTTCGACCACTCTAGAAGCGCAAGCAGATCCGAGCCGGGCTCGAGTGCCGTCAGTTCATCGATAGTCGGTTTCCCTGCGACATGCGCTGCAATGATCTCGGCCGTTTGCCGGCAACGGGCGTACGGACTCGTGGCAATTCGATCCGGCTGGAAACCGCGGTCGGCAAGCGCTTTCACAACTTTTGTGTAACGCTCGATGCCCTCGGGCGTCAGCTCGCGGAGCGAATCGTCTGGCCAATGCGGGTCGCCACGCTCGCCGGCCCAGGCATGTCTGGCGATGTAGAGATACATTTACTTCCTACCTGTTTAAGAATAACCACGGAGACACGGAGGACACAGAGAAGAGAAAAAGGCAAGAAGGAGAGCACTCATCTGCATTAATCTTCGCTAATGAAAGAAATGGTTTTTAACTGTATTCGGACTTCAAGTAACTTATTTTCCCGTGCTTCGAGGGGTACGTGTTGGTGGAGATTCGGCCTGGCGGCCGACGCTAATTTTGGGTTTTGTTTGGATCGTTATGCAGAGCATCTTTAGGTAATTTGCTGTAATGGGTGGGCATTTGTGTTCCCCCTCTTTCTTCGTCTTCTCCGTGCTCTCCGTGTCTCCGTGGTGAATTATCTGTTTCGCCAAAGTACGCGGTCGTCGATGCCGAGTTTGCTTTGCATTTCTTGTATTTCGCTACGAAAGCGTTGAGCGTCTTTCGGGTAGCCGGCGGTTGGTCTCAGGTTGGGTACATGAGCACGCCAGAAGTCGTTGAACGCCCGCATCGATAGCTCGCGCAGGTACTTGGCCGTCATCGACGCCAGCGCTGTTGGTAGAAACTTTTCGCCTTGCATGCGGAAGCTGACGCGGGTTCGCGACTCGGCGGCTCCCCACTCGTAGCGGCTTTCGCTGTGCGTTTCGTAGAGCGGTTCGATCCAGTGTTCGGGGAAGTGGTGCTGTAATAATGCGGCGTAGAAGTTACGGCCGCCGTGTTTGTCGCAGACGGCGAAGATTGGGGGTTGGGGACTGGGGGTTGGGGGCTGGGGGGATTGGTGATGGGTGACTTTGTCGATGACTTCGCGCAGTAGGCCGACGGTGATGTGGGATAGTGCGGCTCCTTTGGTGCCGTAGTGGTCGACGAGGTCGTTGAACTCGGCCGGAAATACCAGGCGGGCTCGGACGAGCAGCGGGCGGACTTCGGCGGATTCGCAGGTGCGGGCGAAGCGAGTTTCGAGGCGAGCAACTTCCTCTTCGGTGGCGTCGAGCGGAAGCGGGCAATTGTGGCCATCGGGCCAGCAGTGGTTCTTATGATGACCGGCCGGATCGGCGTTGCAGCAATCGAGGATCGCCGACCAGCACGAGGGCGCATGTTGTATCGACCGAAGCACGGCGTGCAGGCCGCGTTCGAGTTGGCGAAGGCCGGCGCCTGGCGCGTAGAGCGATTTGGAATCGGCGATGGCGAGCTGGCGGTCGCTGGCGCTTTTGGAAACGATGGCGCGAAGGAGGCGGTAGAGGTCGGGCGCGGGGGCTGTCGGCTGTCGGCTGTCGGCTGTCGGCTTGAGTGTTGCAGTGGAAGCTGCTTGGATCAGGCGGCGCTTTTGCGCAGCGACTGTCGCGGGTGCGCTTGTTTCTGACACCTGACACCCGACACCCGACACCTTGCCTTCCGGCACCTGCCACGCCGTTGCCGCGACGACCAGTGGGCCGTAGTTCGGTCCGTAGCCGGCTTCGTCCATGCCAATGAGGATTCCCATGGTGCGCAGTATAGCGGATTGGCGCGCAGCGTGGAGCGCTGCGACGGTTTGAGGTGAATTGGTCGGTATGGTTAGTGGTTGGGTGGTTTGTTTTTCTTGGGTGGTGAGCTAAACCGCAAGCGGTAGTTGGGCGGTTACGTGGATGTTTCCCTTTCTGGCTGACGGCTAAAAGCTAACGGCTAACAGCTTCACAAAAAAAGAAACGAAGGGCCCTCTGGCTTGAGACGGAAAGGCGCGCACGACCGGCGTTCGGCCACGTACGTAGCGGCAATCTGTCTCTTCCAACCGGCCGAGCACATCGTGCTGGATTCCCATGGGGGCCGAGCGGCGGTCGTGGACTTTCAGGCAACGGCACACGAGGTGTACCTATACCAGCCGACGACAACCATCGGCCAAGCGCTTTGGCAACTGCGCTCGGTCGGTCATTTCAGGGGGCCAACATAGCAGATTGAAAAAAGAAAACTATCCGTGACTTTTGGCCACTTGATGGAATTTATTTTTGGAGAAAATGGCGTGAAATGGGTGGAATGTTGCGTTGGTTTTTGGCCACCTTGGAATAACGCAAGGTGAAGAAGGATTTACCACGGAGACACGGAGAGCACAGAGAAGAATAAAGGCAGAAGGGGAAAAACGAACAGGGTCGAAGAGCTTCAAAGTATCCGTGCGAATCGACCAGCCATTCGGTGGAAGGTATAATGGAAGCATGCAAACAGAAATTGCCACGCATATAGAGGTTCGCAAGAACCGCGCCGGCCAGGACCGCGCGTACATCACCGGCACGCGAACACGTGTGCAAGACATTTATGGTCTGGCTGAAATTCAAGGGCTGACGGTGGACCAAATCGTCGAGCAATTGCCGCATCTTACATTAGGGCAAGTACATGCTGCTTTAGCTTATTACTTCGATCATCGCGAACAGATCCTCAACGAGCTGCGTGAAGATGAAGAGTTTGTGCGGATGATGCGAGCCCAAACTGGCCCCGGACCGTTGGAACAAAAACTGGGGGAGCTGCGCGGCGGCGATGCGGTTTCATCTTGACGAGCACGTTGCCCACGCGATCGCCTTGGGGCTATTCCGGCGCGGGATCGATGTCACCACGACCACGGATGCTGGCCTGCTCAGCGCGCCCGACAATGATCACTTGGCGTTTGCGAAACGCGAGCGACGTGTGATCGTGACCAACGATACAGACTTCCTAGCCAGCGCGGCGGTTGACCCAACGCACTGCGGCATCGTTTTTTACCCACAAGGAAAGCGCTCGTTCGGCGAGGTGATTCGACATCTCACTCTGATGCATGATGGAATGGACGAGAACGAGATGGTGGGGCGGATCGAGTATCTGTAAAGCCCTGGTTACGGAAATAATTGCTTGTCTTCCTCATCCACAGCGACTTGGAAAGCTGTGAACTCTTGTTGAGTGGATGATCGCTTTTTGTTCCACTCGTTAAGCAACGCAAAATAATCTTCCGGTATTAGAATGCGCTTGAGCGCGGCAGTTGCGGCGATTGCCAGCCGTTGATCGTCGGACATCACCAAGGGGCGCAAGGTCTCGACGGCGGATTTGGCGTTCTTCCCAAGTGCGGCCAGCGCGCGAATGGCTTCGAGATGTTGCTCTTTCCTGGCGTCGTCTTTGAGGATGGCCAACGTTTCATTCGCAGCGCGCGTTGCATCGTCACCCTTGATCTGTTTAAGCAGTTGCCGCGTTTTCTTGCGCACAACCTCGTGCGGCGAATACAGTGACTTCATCAGGTTGGGAAGGTACGGATACGGCGGTTTGTCAGCCGTCGTGTTTGGATACGGAAAAATAACGAACATTGCCGCGACCACATCATCCGGATTGTCACTGTCCAACGCCTCACGAACGCGGGCCGCAACTTTGTCGTTGTGCGCGTTAGACATTAGTTGTGGCAACACTTGCAAAGCCTTTTTACGAACGAGCGTATCCGGCTCCTTCGATAACGTCAGGCGGGCGGCGACCGACTCAGGCCCGGATATGCCTGGCAACACGCGCAAAAGAAACAACTTTTGTTGACGGCTACCCGACTTTGCGGCGGCTGCAAGCGCCGGAAGCGCGTCGTTCGCCGGAATGCTTTGTGCGATGGCACTCTTGGCGCCTTCGCCACCGAACGCTTCGACGCACGCCGCTCGCAGTGGATCGAGCACGGTATTGGGTGTGGTAGATGTCCAATCATATTGACCCGCGATCTCGATGATGGCTTCTGCCGCCTCTTCCCCGTAGCCGTTGGCGCCGAAGGTCGCGAGGGCTTTCACCGCTTCGATCCGCTTGTCGGTGCTCAGCTCGGTTCGCCAGGCGTTTTGCCATCCGTCGAAGGTTTTGCCGTCGTAGCGGAGGGTGGATTTGTTGGGGGCTGTCGGCTGGGGGCTATCGGCTTTCGGCTCGGGTTTGGCGGTGGGCTGAGCTGGCTTGTCGATGGGGCCTGGTGGTTCTGGCTTTGTCGCGGCGGATCGATTGGCGCGGCGCTGCTCCAGCGTTTCGGGCTCGGCCGGTTTTTGGTAGAGTGGGAGTTCGGCTTGAATTTGCTTGAGGCCTTGTTCTGGAGTGTAGCGGTGGAACTCTACATTCAGGTTTGCCTTATTGGGAAAGCCTTCGCGAATTGTTTTGATGATCGTAGAGAGTTCCCATACGCTCTTGGCTCGGAACGAGTCGACTCGGGTCAGGAGGTCGTCAGGTCGGATGTTGTTCCAAGCAGCGGGGCTGCCGGGAGCGACCTCAATCACGAACAGGCCGGTGTAATTACTGGACGTGTTTAGAGTACGCGTATCGCGCACAAACGACAGACCGGCCGCGGGCCAATCGAGCACATCTTGATCCTCGACTTTGCGGGTGCTGGCTATGATATAGCCGCCCGCGCTGTCCTTCTTCGCGGCCGACTTCTGCCATTCGGCGGCGGACTTGAGCAGGCTTTCCAATTCGTCATGCCGCGCCTGGTTGGCCTGCATAATGAGCCGGCCGCGAGTGTCCCAATTGGTGTGAACGTTGCGGTCGTCGAGCCGCTGGATGTATTGGCGAACGTCTTTTTCGAGTTCCTTGGGGATCTCGTGCGCGACGATGACGGATTCGCTGCCGGATGGCTTTTGGTTCTGTTGCTTTTCGACCTGGGGGTTTTGCGTGGGAGTGGGAGGAACCGGCTTGGCCGCGGGTATTGAGTCAACCTGTGCGGCGGGATGTGTTGGCCGATAGCCGCTGGTCTGCGCTGGTTTGTCGGCGGGAGTCGCTTCAGATTCGTCGGGCAGGAGCTTGAATTCGAACGTCCTATTTTGAACGCTGCCCAGCATGCGCACCGATACCGTGTTGCGCTTGAAGCCGGATTGCAGAGACTTGATCAGGGTTTCCACTTGTTCGACGTTGCTCGCTTGAAAACGGCCGATCTCTTGGATGAGATCGCCGGGGCGAATGTCGAGCCAATCGGCAGGACTGCCGGGCACGACTTCGGCGACGACGACATTCTTGCCCCGTCGGTTATACATTTTGGCAATTGGCGAATCGGATTCGTCCTTGAGCGTGAGGCCCATGATTGGCCAATCGAGTCGCGGCTCGCCCTCCTTGCTGGTCATGACGATCGGCTGCTTGGCGCGCTCGCGGGCGGCGGCCGGCTCGCGCCATTTGGGCGCGTTTGCTAGCAGTTGCTTGAAGTGCTCGTGGTACTCGGGCGTGGCCTGCAGGATCAGCCGGCCGTTGTCATCCCATTCGGCCCGGCTTGGCGGGCGGCCCGCGTGCGAGCGGGCGTCTTTTTCCAATTCCTTGGGGATGTCGTACGTGACGATCGTCATCTCGTCACTGGACGAACCGCGGCCGCTGCGCCAATTCGTCAGGGCTTGCTCGGTCTTCGCTTGCGAGTTGGGCTTGGCGGTGGATGGTTCCGAAGGTTGCTGGGCGACTTTTGCTTGCTCGGCGGAGGAGACCGCTACCGTGTTCGATGGCGGAGTTGGGCGGGGCTGCTGGGGTGGCGAAGTCGTTGAGAGTTGCGGAGGAAACGTCGCGGGTGCGGTCGGTGTACCGTAGCAGAGGGCGATCTTGTCGCCGTCGACGCTGGAAATGCCGTATCCAAACAATCCCAACTGTCCATTGCCACGCAATTTATCTAGCATCGGCACGAACTTTCGCTCAAGTGCTGCGCGGCCAGTGGGCAGACCAATCAGGATTCCAGAATCTTTGATTTCATGATCGGCAATCAGTTTTTCGATCTCTGCCTTCAGCTCTTCGACGCTGATATCGATGGGCAACCGCTTGATCTTGTTGCCAACCGTCGCGGCGCCGGGCGGGACCAAGTTCGGGTGGAGCGAGCGAATCAACTCGGGTTGCGTCTCTGTCGGTTTAGGACGGGCGTTCTGCGCAGTCGCCGACGATTTCGCAGACGTGCCGAGTGCGCCTTGGTTTGGCGATGCCGAGTCGGTCGTGGTACTTGAGTTCGGAGTACTCGGTACGGCGGTCGATGTGGCTGGCGGGGAGGCGGCGGTGGGGAGGG
>CAZJWY010000222.1:0-7295 GCA_964549545.1 uncultured Planctomycetaceae bacterium
TTTGGATTGGGGGGACGGACGGACTCTCTCTCGGTTGTGGTCGCAGCGGGAAATCGTGTGAGATTTGACGTCTTTCCAAGGACCCAAGGTTTTTCTTTAGTCTGCCCATCTTGCCATGTGAACACGCGTTTACAGGCGACTGTATGTTCACCATGTGTGTTTACAATTTGATCACCTGTTCACTACTTCGGCGTCTGCAAAATCGCTGCCTTAGGCTCACCATAGCTGTAATTGGTTAGTGTTCTTGTGTTTCGTTGAATGTTGTCAGTTATGGAAGGGTGTCCACAATGGACGGATGTACCTGTCCGAGAATCCTTGGTCGTGTGCAGCCCGTCTACGTTGTCTACGTATACGTTTCTCTATATTTCCCGTGATTCGTGCGAATCCGTATACGTAGACGCTGTAGCCAAAACAAACTCACGCCGGGGCTTGGTCGAGGTCTGCACCACGTCCCAGGTGCCACGGCCTGCCCGAAACAAGTCCTGCAGTGCGGCTTCGGCTTCATCCACGCTGGCGAACTGTCGATGCCCTTGCTTGACCTGCCGAACCGTTACACGACCACCCTTCCGGCGTATCCACTCGACCAGCTCACGGGTCTGCCGATCGTCCTCACACTCGCTGAACAACCCGTACACTCGCCGGGCCTCGCCGCCGAACCAATCGGACAGCGTGATGGCGCTCAGCATGGCGGCCTCGTCGATGACCTGCTCCGAGGCGTACTGTTCGCCGGCAGCCCAGGAGCACAATTGGAAGATCAGCGCGAACCGAGCGGTGTACGCTTCCAGCTTCGACCATGCTGCCGCTAGATCGTCGTCCAGGTCTGCCAGCTCGGCACGATGGCGGTTAAAGTAGTCCACCCACACAGCTTTTGCGCCGTCGGACAGCGGCATGGCGAACGGCTCTGGATTGCCGTCGCCGTCGGCGCCGGATGTCATCCCGATCAGCCGATCGAAAACGCCGGCCATCGCCGCCTCAGTATCCTGATCGACAATCGCATCGGTCCACCGGACGGGCTTCGATTCGGGCATGGCCAAAAGCAGCCGGGCGCACAAACCATCCTGCATATGTTCCTGTCCGATCGCCTTACGAAGAACGCCGGGCTGGATGCCGCCGACGATCGACACAGAGGCGCGGGGTACGTGGATCATCTTGATCGCGCCTGTCTTTCGGTCGACGGTCAGCGGAGCGGCAGACCATGAGGCGAGCCAATGGCCCAGGTCGCTGCCCTTGCCGCCCTTGTACTCGGCGATGCCGCCCAGCCATCCGGCCAGCTCGTCACGGGGAATGAGCACGCCGTCGAATTGCGAATGAAGCAGGAACGCCAGCGCCTCGATCGTGCAATCGGTGGTGATGAACCGATTGCAGACCGGCTCCTCCGGTGGCCACGGTGGTGGCTCCGTGCTTCTCGATCGCTTCCACGCCTGGTAGTCGCGCTCGTACACCGCTTTCTCTTCCTCGAACTTGCCGGCGGCTTCCTCGAACGCCGCAATTGCTTTTTGCTGCGCGTGGCTGAGGAACATCGTCGCCGCCTGAAGCGCTGGCGTCTTGTGTGTTCCGCTTTTACCGACGATGGCCGCCCAAACAATTGCCGGCTCGGTCCAGGTGCGCTTCAGCCGAATCACTCGCTTGTTGCCGATGGCGCGTGCCAAGCAGCCCAAGAGCGGCAAAGCGATGAATGAGGCGTCACACCCGATCGCACAACTGGCAGCGCCAACAAAATTGCCGACGACGACGGGGAGCACGCCAATCGGGAACGGCTGATAGGGCTCGATTTCTCTCGCGGTCGATGCTGATGCGCCGACAGATTCAGCGGCTCGAATCACAGCATCGCCCAGCCAGCTCAGATCGCAGGATTCATCCGGCGGCGCGCCGTCGGCTTTTTCGTAGGTGGCTTCGGCGAACAGCCGGCGGAAATGCGCGTTATACGGGTCGATGACATCGTGGTAGATCGGCTCGCCATCCAACTCGGCGCGAACTCGATACCTACCAGAACGATCCGGCTTTCCGCAGATGATATTGAGTCGATTCGGCAGCGCAGGATCAGGGACGATTCCCGTGTGCGGATTCCAGCGCGCATCTTCTTCGACGGTGGGAAGTCGGCTCATACGATCCTCCTCCGGGCCGGTCGTGCCGGCTGCTGCACTGGCTCATCGGGTGGCGACGTGAGGACCGCCGCGCGCACCAGGCGGCCATGCAGCTCGCGGTCGCGCGTGCTCATCGGCCCGGGGCTACTGTCGCAGCCGAGCGCGGCAATCTGCATTTGCTGCGCGAACGTGCCGACCAGCGGCACCTCGTCGGCGAGTACATCGCCGTGGTGACCGCGCGCTCGCGCCTCGCGCTCGACGCGCCGCACTATGGCGAGCCAGCGTAGCTCTCTGGTATACTGCATCTGTCGATCCTCGTATCTGCGGCCCGTGCCCCTGCCAGGGTGCGGGCCGCTCTATGCGCCCGCCGGGCCTAGGTGGTATATGGCTAGACACCTAACTCTTCGGCCCGCCGCTCTGCTTGCTTGATCGCTCGCTCGCGCTGCCGGGGTGTCTCGCCGTTGACGATTCGCTCGCCGTTGGTTCGCGAAATAAAACGCTGGAACGCTTCGCGCGTCGTGAACTTTCGGCCGCCCACGCTGAATGATTCGAGCACGTGGCCCCTGATGCCGCGCTGCGACCAGCGCCACACGGTGGGGATAGAAACGTCCTGCTCCTGGGCAAGCACGTTAAACGAGATTCGGGTTTCGGCAATCAGCGTTTCGGTCATCGCGGCCTCACAAAAGCAATTGCGTGTCGGTCAACGCAATCATTCTTGCGGGCGCGATACGCGCCGTTGATCCGGAGCTTTTGCGCCGGTGATCCGGCGCTACTCCAGCTTGAGTCGATACCCCTTACCCTTTTGCGTTTCGATCAGTTTTTTGATTGGGTCGGGGAGCGATCGCAGTACTTCGCTTGGTTTCGAGAAGATCGACGATGCAGAAAACCAATCGTTGGCCTCCACTAATTTGTTAACCAGGAGCGCGCCATCGGCTGTGACGTCGTAACAAGCACCGCCGTAGCGGATTTGGTTTAGTCTTAGGTCGATGCTCATGGCCGAAGGTTGAGTGTCTTTGCCGTTGGCCGCCGCTGAAGTTTCAGTCAGTAGTGTCCACGTTGCAGCCATCGCATCGCTACAGATTCGTGCCTCATCCCCCTTTTCGCAGACTAATAATCTCCCAAAGCGACCGTTCTGCAAAATAGACCAGTACCATCGCTCACTAACATTTGCTACGCCATGGTTCGGCAGCGTGCCGCCTGCCCAACCAGCAGCGGTTTGTAAGAGCCGAATATGATCACGCGAGCCGGCCAACAGTGCCGCGCCGTAGCCGATAGCGTTATCAACAATTCCGGCGTCCCATTCCGCGAAGATTTCGATTTGGGTCGCGTTCGCAGGCAGCAAATTGGCGATTGTTTTGCGCGCTTCTGCTTCAACTTGCTTTCGTAATTCGTCCGCCCGCTCTGCACCGTAGCTGGCCATTACCAGCGTTACAGGCGGCAGCCCGAAACGAAACGGATAGAGAATCGCATGCGCGCGATCAAGAGAAGCGTCCATTGCACCACCTTTCCGCCGGGCGACCAACGACGTTGTTGCGGTGGTGCCAACAACAACGTCGCCGATCTAGCGGGAGCTACCCGCGAACCCGAATTCAATGTAGATTCTACTTTCCTTTTGCCGCCCTTTTCAGTGCCCGGTCGATCTTGTCGATCGTCGGCACTGTCGGCGTGTGTTTTCCGGTTTCGATGCGGCAAAGCGTTTCTGGCCGCACACCGGCACGGCGGGCCAGCTCACGTTGGCTGAGGCCGGCAGCCACCCGCTCACGGATAATCTTGCGGGCCAGGCTGGCACGGGCGTACTCGACGGCCGGATAGTTGCCATTGGCCTTTGCCTGGGGTAGCGGGGGCAGGTCGGCTGCCTTGGCCAACGTGAGGAGCTTGTCGTAATCGGTCCGTGGCAGGATGACATACGCCGCGCCGTCGATTTGAACGTTCTGTACTTGCATGTTCGGTTATCCTTCGTCGTAGAATCCGTCGCGATGACCGATCTTTTCGATCGTCACTACGTTCCCAGCAACATGAAACTGAATCCGGTAATCACCGGTACGTATTCGATAATGCCCGGTCAAGGGCCCGCTGAGCGGCTTAGCGCCACTCACCTCGGGCCACTTCTCCAGGCGAACCAATATCCGCAGCACGCGAGCATGGACAGGATTGGTAAGCGCGTCCAACTGCTCGGCAGCCACTGGCGTTAACTCGACCGTTGCCATTGTTCAATCCTAGGTTGCGTTGACGCGCGTGTCAATTTACGAACACGCCCTTGCGTTCCTCAACACTCAGCCGATCTTCCGTGCCACCTCGATGGCCCGCTGCTGATCCTGCTCGGCATAGATGCCCGTGGTGTTCAACTGTGAATGCCCTAGCAAGGTTTTTGCCGCCTCGATACCAGCTTCCCGGCGGACGCGGGTAGCCATCGCATGACGCAACTGATTGGGCGACCACCGATGTACCTTTTGCCACTTGGCGACGGCGTCAGGATCGTCGGCTATATCAGCGGGGACGGGGAACGCCCTATCCGACGCCCGGCGGACAGCAACCAGGTAGCTTTGCGGAGTGTACCGCTCGCCTACTCGCCGCTTAGTACGGGCGATTTTGGAGCCGGGGCGATTGCCGCACGATAATGGCGTCTTACGGGCCTCGTGTAGCTCCGCCCGGCGCTTCGCTTCGCCGTCGGCCGGGGAGAAGCAGAACGCCTCACCGTCCCGCAAAAGATACGGCCGCAAGATTTCCTGCGCTTTAGGGCCGATGTAGACGATCCGCTCTTGCTCGCGGTTCTGGTTTTTGTGCTGGGTCGGCACGTACTGCCAGACTTCGCTACTGCGGTCGATGTCGGCGGGGCGCATGATAACCAGCTCGCCGGGGCGCATGCCCGTGGCCTGCTGCAATTCGACCATCGCCCGAACGATTGGGGGCAGGTGGGGCAGGGTGGCGTCAACGATCTTTGTATCCGCCGGCTTCACCCGTTTATTCTCGCGGGCCGTAGTATGCCCCCTGCGGAGACCTGGTACCATCGCCAACGCCGCCGGAACATCGGGCGGAATCATTCCTTCCCCCACAGCCCAGCGAAAGACGCGGGCGATTCGCTGGACGCTGGCGTTTATATGCTTCCTGGAATGTCCAAGGGCAAGATACTTTTCTCGAACCGCCTTCAGGTGCAGGGGGCTGAACTCACGGGCAGGCAGTCGCCCGTAGAGTTCTCGCAACGGTCGCAGCGCGTGCCGCATGTTCGCGCACTCACTGCGGGGACCATCGCCGTAATACTGCTTAGCATATTCCAAGTAGCCGACGATCAACTCTACAACCGAGACAACGTGCTCCGGAACGCCGTAAGTGGAAGATCGCCCAGATGCCAGCCATTCGGTAATCCGCCGGTCGTATTCGACCTTGCTGGCTTTGGTGCCATGTGGACCCAGGTAGTGGTCGCGGCCGTTGATCGTGACGACGGCCTGCCCGGTGGCGCGGTGCTTGCGATATTTGGGGACGGATTCTGTGAGACGCGGCATAGTGCGGACCTCCAAAAATTGCCAAGACGGTAACTACCGTTTTGGCTTTTCAGGAAATGCCGCACTATCGAACGTCGATAGGTAACAGAAACTCTTATTTCGGCAGGACTTACAACAAATGGAGCCGAAGGGATTCGAACCCTCGACATCTAGCTTGCAAAGCTAGCGCTCTCCCAACTGAGCTACGGCCCCGAAGTGCTTAATTTACAGTATTTGCCGCTCATTGGATAGGCGGCAACTCTTCATCTGACGACCAGGACTGGTCATGGCAAAAAACGCCCGGCTGAGACGGCCGGGCGTTTGCAGCAGCGAGTTTTGAGCCGCTTAATATTGCGCCGTCATTCGCACCATAAAGCCGTCCGGCGGTTCGTAGTCGCCTACGCCGGAGCTATAGGACAGCTTGCGATCGAAAACGTAGCCGATTTCGAAGGACGAGCTTAGCGATTCTGGGGACAACGTCTCCCACCCTAACACCAGACGCAAGTCTCGATAGGTGGCGTTGTCGTCGATCAGGTTGACCCTTTCGATAGCCCAAGTGCCGCCGCCCAGCTCGCCACCCAGGTAAACCCAGGTCGATGTGCTGTTGATTCGCGCCGCCACGCGTGGCCGCGGGAACACCGCCTCGACCTTTAACCATTCTGTTGGTGACCAGATGGACCCCACAACGGGCAGCAGACGGATGTCGTCGCGGTCGAGATAGTCGATGCCCAACACAAGCTCGGTGGACGGATTGATCCGTAGAAATGTGACCGCGTGGCTCGGGTAACGGACACCGTCCCTTGCGCTGCCTTCAAAATCGCTAAAGGCGCCAACGCGAAAGACAATATCGTAGCCGATGTTGGGCTGGATCAGACGACGGTCTGCGACGCCGATCGAAAAATCGAACAACCGCGGCGGCATATCCGTTTGCACAGGGCCATCGAGCAGATGAATTCCGAAGCCGGTCACCAAGGACGGCAAGTCGTCGATCTTCGCGCCGCCCAACGACTCATAGCTGAACCACCCGAAGCGATCATCGCCACCCGGTATCCAGGTTGTCGCACTCCGCACGCGGTTGTAGCCGAATGAATAGGCGGGTGGCGGTCCTCCGTTCAAATGGATAATACCTTCGACGTCATCGTTGCCGGCAAGCGGCGGCGATTCTAAGCTGGTCGGCGGATCTCCCTGCTCGTGGGCCTGCGGCAGGTTTTGTTGAAAATTAATCGGGAGGTTTCTGTCGGCATCAACTTCGAATTGCCAAAAGTCATCGATTTCGCTGTTCATGCCGGGCGAACGCACCGCGTTCTTAGCAAGAGCGGAATTGAAGGCGCTTGCGTCCCAAAGAGGTTCGGACAGGTGGTCGGCTGCCGCACACCACGAGGCGATTCCCAGAACCGCGCCCTGCGCCAGAACCTGCAGCGGCGTGCGGACCTTCTGCATAATTACCCCCCGGCATTTCGCCCTGCTCACGTAGTGCGATCTTACGCGCAAACGATAACAAAAGCCCGAAAACACCGTCAACGGTGGCAGTGGGGCAAGAGCCGCCAGACTGGCGCATGATCGGTCATGGCACGGTCGAATGTTGACTAGATGTGACAGTAAGTGCGCTATGGACCGTTGAGAATAGCAACCGATGCTAGCGCACTCTGGTCATGCGCTGGTCACAGAAAAGAAACGACTAGTGGTCTGTCCACGGCTAGTTGGCAGGTGTTAGTGTAGGATACAGACGTTT
>CAZJWY010000223.1:0-7290 GCA_964549545.1 uncultured Planctomycetaceae bacterium
GCCGCAGTAATTCAAGAAACGGCTGCTACGGTTCAGGCGGTGGCACGATAATGAACAACCGCCAGCGAGCCGGGGCGTCCTCGCCCCCGACCACTCACTGCTAAAACGGGCCAGCCCCCCGCTGCCGTCACTTGCTCGCAACACCTCCCGCGCCGCGATATAATCGGCGGTACTTCCCCTTCGCGATCGATCACCCATTTCGGGAAAGGGCATCGGCCATGTCGATTCATGACTCGGAAACGATGGATGACGTGAAACCCGCGCTCGCAGCGGCTAAGTATTTTGTCAATCGCGTCACGGATTTGTCTTTCGACTTCGGGGCAGCCACGCACAAGGGGCTGCGTCGCACCGAAAATCAGGACCATTACATCGTCATCCGCCGCACGCGCATGCAGCAGTTACTGTTCACGAATGTGCCAACAGAGGAGTTGGCGCTGCCGGCCGATGAAGCGTTCGGCATGGCCGTGGCCGATGGCATGGGCGGCACCGGCTGTGGCTCGCTCGCCAGCCAGATCGCGATTCGCAGCGCCTGGGATATCGCCGGCCGCGCGACCAGTTGGGTGATGAAGCTCGAAGACATGCACTCCCACGAGTTGGCCGAGCGGATCGAAGGCTTTGTTTACCTGCTGCAACAGGCGTTCGTCGAGGAGTATCGAGCCAATCCCAACTTCGGCAACAGCGGCACCACTTGGACTTGTGCCTACCTGGTAAGTGGTTTCGCCGTCATTTCGCAAATCGGCGACTCACCCGCGTTTCTGTGGCGCGACGGCACGATGCGCCGCGTTTCGGTCGACCACACCATTCAACAGGAATTTATTTCCTGCGGCGTAGCGCCGGAGATCGCCGGCAAGTTCAGCCACATGCTGACTCGCTGCCTGGGCTACGAATCGCAAAACGCGCGGCCAGACGTCCACTTTCTTCGTCTGAAACTAGGCGATCAACTGCTGATCTGCTCCGACGGCCTCACCGACATGGTCGAAGAAACGAAGATCGCCGAGTGCCTAGACAACTCAGAGGATGCCCAAGCCGCGGCGGACGCCCTGATCCAGCTCGCGCTCGCTGGCGGCGGCAAGGACAACGTTACGGCCGTGCTGGCCAAGGCCAGAAGCCGCTGATCGCACGCCCGCTACAATCTGCACTGTCGGAATTTCCCCAACTCGTGCGCTCCGGATTTTAGACCAGCACTGGCAGCCAACTGGCAGCCTCGATTGCTGCGACTTAGACTACAGCAATTCCTATCCTCAGCTCTCGCTGAAAGCCAACGCCATGACAAAACGTATCGCCCTGCCGCTCGTTCTGGTTCCGTGCATGATGGTTGCCGCGAATCTTTCCTCGTTCACGGCTCGCGGAGACGCCGAGTCCGATTGGACAGCGATCGAGCAGCGCTACGCCGAGGCCAACCTGGGGCTGGCCAACGCCCGGCTGGTCGTGGCGGAAAACCAAAACAAAGCGGCAGCCGGCTCCGTCACAAAAGAAACGATGGACGAGCTGCGAACAGGCGTCCAAATCGCGCGGGATCAAGTCAAACAACTAGCCGTTAACAAGACGGCCAACTCGCTCTCGCCCCGAATCACCGCAATCGAAGGTCGAATTCAGGCGCTCGAAACCAACCATGCCGAATCCATCAAGGCCAATCAATTGCAGGCTGGCTCGGTATCCGAAGTCGAGCTTCACCGCGAGGAAGCCGAGATCAATGTCGCCAAGGCCCGGCTGGCCGCGCTCCGCGCGTTGCCACAGCAATCGCCGCAAGTGCGCGTGGAGTGGGAAATTCGCATGCTGCAAGACGATATCCGCGCTCTTTGGGCCCGGCCGCTGATCGAAGATTAAGGTCAACAGGCTTCGCACCAAAGCACACAAAAGGTTTGGCGTCGGCCGCCAGGCCGCATCTCCCACTGACACGCGCCCATGAACGCGAAACAGAGCAGCTTGCTCTAATCATGGCGCCGGAAAGTTACTGCACACACGCCTAATACTTTCCCTCCCACTTCCCATCGCCATGGTCCATCGATGGATATGTCCGCGGCCGTCGGCCCTGGTTCGCATAGTCGTTGGTAGAACCCGCGAATCTCAAACGGATCCGCTCCGGCAAAGTACTCATGTTGCCGCATCTCGACCTGTGCCGACGCCGTCAGTGACAATTCACCTAGCGGCGCGAGTTCTTTTGTGCCCGCCTCGAAGAAATCGGTGACCAACACACCGACGCCGTCCGGGTTCAACATCTCAAGCAACATATGCAAGTGCCGATCACGCACCGCCATGAGCAGCTCGGCAAGTCGCGGGTGCGAGCGAGGCAACGACATATAAACCGCATCGATCAGTTGCGTCAAAATACAGGTCGACGCCACGACGTCGAACGATCCAATCGCCGGCCGCGGCGCCGCCATAATGGCTTGCTTGACCGCCGACACCTCGGCATCCGACCGCCGCTTGCTTATCCGCAGTGACTCTAATGCGGGTAGCACGCCTGTGAGCTCGATCGGGCAATGCTGCTCAACACGCCGTGATTCGTCCGCGCCAAGCCGTTCCACGGCCCGCCCGACTGCCTCTTTGTCTAAATCCACAAGGGCGACGCGTTCGAAGTCGCGAGCCAACTCCCCAAGCTCGATATCGTTTCCATTTCCGGGGCCCAGCACACAGAGCGACTTCGCCGATTCACCCCACGCACGGCATATCGCCGCCATCACTCGCTCTCGATGGGGCGTCATGGCATCCCAACGCCCGCGCGTAGTCCAATTCCGCCGAAAGTGCTCGGCAAGTATTGTCTCGGCAATCATCTGTTTATTATAGGAGGTTCTTCAGGAATTGAGTTTTATTGAGGTTTGCATTGATATTGAACAACTACCCGCGAGCCGGGGCGTCCTCGCCCCCGCCCCCTCGTTCACCATCAATAAAAGCATCCATAGTGGAGCGTAATCCGCTGGACGATCGTTTTGAACAGGAGGAAACAGAGATAACAAAGGATGTAATGCTACCACTCGTTGTTCGATGCGCTGAGCCGCCCTCCACGAACCATAATCATAACCTCTGTTTCCTCCTGTTCATCCTGTCTTGTTTCGGCCAGAGACCGCCCACTAAATTTCCGGAAGCACCTCATAGGACCGATCCGTCGAGCAATCGAACGGCATGCCTTTTGGGGAAGAAATTATTTTCCGTTGGCGCGTCCGCGCGTTAAACTGATCGTGCCGGCGCCGCTTGTTCTTTCGTGAAACGGAGCGGCTCCGGCCTCGCCCAAACTCCCTCCCAACTACCATCTCCAGCACAGGCGGCATTCTCATGCACGATTCCAACTCCTCCAACAGCGTTTCCCGCCGGAATTTTCTCCAGACGTCCGCAATCGCAGGCGCCGCCGCGATTACTGCCCTTCGCGCACCCTATGTTCACGCCACCGGTAACGACGATTTTCAAGTGAAGATCGGCCTCATTGGTTGCGGGGGCCGCGGCACTGGCGCTCTCTTGGACGCCATTGGCGCCGGCACCAAGGTCGTCTACCCAACGAATACTTACCATACCGAGGATGTCGCCGAAGGAGCCGAGCCCACGAACAAGAACATCCAGGTTATTGCCTTGGCCGACATGTTCGAAAATCGCATGGAGGACTGCCATCGCAATCTCAAGAAGATTGGCTACCACGTTCCGCCGGAACGCCAATTTCTCGGCTTCGACGCTTACGAAAAGTTGCTGGCGATCCCCGAAATCAATTATGTCATCCTGGCCACGCCGCCTCATTTCCGCCCTATGCACCTGAAGGCCGCGATCGAGGCGAACAAGAACGTCTTCATGGAGAAGCCAGCCGCGGTCGATGTGCCAGGCGTGAAAATGGTGATGGAAGCCGGCGAACTGGCGAAGAAAAAGCAGCTCGGCATCGCCGCCGGCACACAACGCCGCCACGCGCCCAATTATCGCGAAGCGATCCAACGCATCCATGACGGCGCCATCGGAGATATCACCTACGCCAAAGCCTACTGGAACGGCGGCGAAATCTGGGTCATCGACCGCGAGCCGGGCTGGAGCGACCTCGAGTGGCAAATCCGTAATTGGAACTATTTCACCTGGCTATCCGGCGATCATATCGTCGAGCAACACGTTCACAACCTCGACATCATGAATTGGGTCCTCGGCGCTCATCCGATCAAAGCCGTGTCCGGCCTGGGCGGCCGCCAATCGCGCCTGGGCGAACGACATGGCAACATCTTCGATCACTTTGCCGTCGAATATGAATATCCGAATGGCATCACGGTCTTCAGCCAGTGTCGCCAAATCAATGATTGTCGCAACAACATTAGTGAATTCGTCGCCGGCACCAAAGGCACGAGCAACTGTGCGGACGAAATCACGCTAAAGTCCGGCGAACCGTGGAGCTTCAAGGGCAAAAAAGGGGCTCCCTACCAACTTGAGCACGCCAACTTGATCGCCAGCATTCGCGACGGCGCACCGATCAACGAAGCCCAGAACGTCGCCGAAGCAACCATGACCGGCATCATCGGCCGCGAGGCCTGCTACAGCGGACAGGAAATCACGTGGGACGATGCAATGAAGTCCACTACGCATCTGGGCCCGGCCGAGTATAAGTTCGGCCCACTGGAAGTCGTGCCTGTTTCCCGTCCAGGCAAGTACAAGTTTGCCTGAACTGGTTGAGTTGCGAAATATTGAAGCAATCATACCCCTGGCTCCGCCGGGGGTTTTTTGCGCGCCGTGCAAACATCGCGCGATTCGACGTCCCACGCATGAACCAGTTGGATCAGGATTACACGTCAATCCCCATCTCTTGGCCATCCACGAATTCCAAACTTTTTTGTTGAAAGTGGGCCAGCACTTCTGTTAGCCTTTCTCAATAACACGTCGTCGAACGACTATACGACAACAGATTTAGAAAGCCGGGGGCTAGCGCCCGTCGGCTAATCAAATCAGCCGGAACGCGCTAGCGTCCGGTTTCCCCATTTCGGTTTTGTTAAAGTTCCTTAGCGTCGGCTGCCAGGCCGAATCTCCCACTATGGGTGCTTCCATCAACACGAAAAAGCAACTCGCTTTAGTAGACGCAATAAGCAGCCAATCCCAAAAATCATCCATTTTTGAAACACAGTTTATCCCAATACCTCGTGATTTGCAGCATTTCGCCGAGAACGACGATCCAATATTCGAGAATTATGCAATAAAAAATCGACATCGCTACCCACACCAAAATCCAATCACCATGACCACAACCCGCCGTACCTTCCTCCAATCACTCGCCGCAGCGACCATGCTCCCAGCCGCTCGCGGCTTAGCGTCGCAAGCGTCCGATGATGAGAAGCTCCCCCTCTCCGCGCCGCTTACGCACTCCGACTGGATGCTCAAACCCGGCATGAAGTGGGGGCCTGAAGGCGTTCGCCACATGCTCGACGCCTGCAAAGCCTGCGGTTGGTCGCGAGTGCATTGGCGCGTGCTCGACGGCGGTCGCGCCGTCTATGCAAGCAAGCTCGTCCGCCCCGCCTACAAGGTCGACGCAGACTATGTGTGGGACCCGCAAACCGACGCCGGCAAAGCCCTCTACAAAAAGTACTTCGGCAACATTAGCGAAGAGCAGCGGAAAAAGATCCTGGCCGACCAGCAGCGCTACGACTACGCCACATTCGACACCTTCGCCGAAGCCGTTCGCTATGGCCACGAGATCGGCCTCAAGATCGACGCCTGGGTCACCATCAACGAAGACGATCACGGCTGGGGTATCACCAGCGACTTCGCCAAGCAGCACCCACAGTTCGTATGGGTCAAACGCGACGGCACGCGATACCACTCCCAGATGAGCTTCGCGTTCCCGGAAGTGCGCGACTACAAGCTCGGCATCATCGATGAGCTGCTCAGCAACTACGACCTCGACGGCCTGTTCCTCGACTGGATCCGCACCGGAGACATTCGCGACAATCCGCAGACCGATGCCCAGGGAGTCGCAGACAACGGCTACGAAGCACCCAACATCGACGCATTCAAATCAAAGCACGGCGCCGATCCGCACGATGTCCCCAACGACGACGACCGCTGGGTACGGCTCCGCGCCGAACCGCAGACGCAGTTCATGCAATCGGTGCGTGAGCGAGTGAACAACCACCATAAGAAAATCCCGATCGCTGTCATGATCGGCCATCCCTGGCACTACCGCGGCATGCAAGACCCGATCGACGGCAGTTTGCGCGGTCTATTGCTCGACGTACAGGGCTGGTCGCGGAAGCATCTCATCGACGCCGCCATCGCCGCCGGCTACTACCGGGCTGGCGGCAACGCGATCACTGCCTTCGAGGCGGTTAAGAAAGAAGTCGGCAACAAAGCCGACGTATGGTACTACGCCTGGGTGCCGAACAAACCAGAGGACTTCACGAGCGACTTCGATGCCGCCGTGAAGCTCAATGCAAAAAATATCCTCTTCTGGGAAGCCGACTACATCGACGATCGTCCCAACGCAGCAGCCCTCAAAGAGGCCATGTCGGCCCGGGCCAAGTGGTCATGATCAAACTTCGCCAACTACTCTGGAATCGCCGAGTTCAGCTCGTCGATCATTCGCCCCGTCGCCGCTTCGACGGCTTCTTGCCAGCGCGCCGGCCCAAATTTCTGCCGGAACTCGGGCCGCTCGTGTGCAAAGATCAAGTTGCGCGAATTGTTAATGATCGCGCCCATGCCGTTCGCATCGAGCGCACCGACGGCATCGGCCGCTTTGCCACCCTGGCTGCCGTAACCGGGCACGAGAAACCAGGTGTGCGGCATCGCCTGGCGAAGCTCAAAAAGCTGCTCGGGGTAGGTCGCGCCGACGACGGCCCCAACGGCTCCGTAACCGCATTCGCCCACGTTGGCTGCCGAGAGCTCTTCGACATGGGCCGCGACGCGACGGTAGATCATCTGCTCATCGGCAACAAGGTCCTGCAAAAACTTGCCACCCTCGTTCGAGGTCTTCACAAGAACAAAGAGCCCCGCACCCCGCTCATTGGCCACCTGGACAAACGGCGTCAAACTATCGTCACCCAAGTAGGGGCTCACCGTCAGTGCATCGGCATGCCACACGCTTCCTTCGCGGCCCAAATAACCACGGGCATACGCTTCGGCCGTGCTGCCGATATCGTTGCGTTTGCCGTCGACGATCACCATGAGACCGCAGGCCTCGGCGTACAAGATGACGTCGGCCATCGCTGCCATGCCACTCGCGCCCAGCTCTTCGAAGAAGGCCGCTTGCACCTTCACGATCGGCACCACCGAGGCGACAACGTCGATCACCCCGTGGCAAAACTCCACGTAGGCATCCGCGATCGAAGCAATCGACGTGCG
>CAZJWY010000224.1:0-371 GCA_964549545.1 uncultured Planctomycetaceae bacterium
GTCCCAAACCCACATCGCCGCGTTTGCTGCTTCCGCGGCGAGGCCCATCTGGTCCTTGATCTGGTGCAACGCATCTTTCGAGCGTCTTTCCTCTTCGATCACAACCGCGAGCAGCATCAGCGGAGTGGCTGTCATCAAGAGAAATAGCTGCAGTGCCAGCGCAATCTCGACGGGGGTTTGGGTGAGGAATGGGCCCTGCCCGTGCATGGTTCCCCAGATCGCCTGAAAGGTAATGATCAACATCGAGGCGCTGATTCCCCCAAGGCCAAAGCGGAGCGCCGCCCAAATGAGCGGAGGAACGGTCAAATACATGAGAGGCGGCGAAGTGCCGGGACCCGCGGGCGTTTGATCGAATACCAGAATTCCGATCG
>CAZJWY010000224.1:381-7278 GCA_964549545.1 uncultured Planctomycetaceae bacterium
GCACCGAGGAGAGCCGCTTCCACGGCACGTCGGGACGAAACCTTTGGCGTTCTGACGATCAAATGGTACGCGCCCAGCAGAAGTGCGGGCACCAGGACGACAGCCGTCACGGCATTGGAGATTCCCAGGTTGCGCCATTCGATCCAATAGCGAGTGCCGAAACCGTTGGAGACCGTAAAGGCGGCTCCCCAGAAGGCGGTCCCAAAAGGAACGAGCATCACCGCGATCAGGACGAAGATCATCGCGTCACGAAGCGTGAGCGCCTTGAGAGGAGATCTAATAAAGATGCGAATCCCGGCCGCAGTGGCGACATTCTGGACCACGTCGAAAGCCTCGCAGTGTAATGCGTATAGCGGCGGCCAGTGCGCATGCTGAGTCGCCAGAAAATGAGCGCCCGCGGCGGCGAGCACGTAGGCCCACCAGTGCCGAGTGGGAACCATCAGCAGAATGGAAACAAGCACCGCGTGCGGGGGAAAAAGAGAGAGACCTTGCTGTCAGGGAAACAAAGGGCCCAAGCTATCTGCGTGGCGACGTAATAGCAAACGCCGGTCGCGAGGACGAAGCACACCGTGCGGAGAAATTCGCCGGAGCGTCTCTCTGGTTCGGCGATCACCTGCGGTTCGAGTTCTCGTGTGGGCGACGCTTCACGCTCCCCCAATGCACCCATCGGGTGTCCGCGGCCGCCGTGCTCGCCGACGGACGGCTGGCTGTGGAGAACAGATGTTTTTCCGCTCAAAGGGGCAGGCTGACTCCCAGGACTCATGCGACCGCCTTCGAGGATCTCGTTTGAACGAGCAGACGTCGCCACCGAAAGCGAGCGCCACCGAGGTGCGCCTGTGAAACCATCTGCCGGCATGGCACCTGAACGATGCTGGCACTACTAGTTTTGCTCCATTCTTATAAATCGTTGGTTTTACAAAACAGCTGGGAAGTTATCACGCCGATCTGTCTCAAAAAGGTCCGAGCAGCCGGTTTCTAGCACACGATTTCGTGCGTCATAAAACGTGTATCACGCCGGTGGTTTGATGAGAAGTCTCCGCTTCACCATTATTTAATCAGATTCCAATTGAAATCTTGGCAAATGCACACCACTCATCTCAAGTAGCTGGAGCCGCGTACCACTTAATCGCTCCGCTAATACACACGCAATCCGATGCATGAACTTGAAGCCAAATGTAGGATTTGCAGCGCAAAACTCCATAAGCTTCTGACCATCAATCGCGAATGCCGTAACGTCAGTTACCGTTCGAGCCGTATCGTAAAGACGAGCTCGTCCAACGAGTGGCGACCAGCCCATTATATCTCCGTCGCGTATGGTTCCAATCAGTCGGCAAGAATCCTTGTTTTCACAGATGGCTAGGCTGATTTCGCCGCTCAAGATCACGTATACGTCCTTAGCGCGATCATATTCCTTAAAGACGGTGGTACGTGCCGGTAATTCAATCTCGCGACCGATGTTCACCAGCTGTTCAAAATACTCCGGCGGGAACTCCTGGAAAAAGGCGCTACTCCTCAGTCTTTCGAGTTTGCTCTGAGTTGTCATAGTTTTTGCCCTTATTAACCAACTTTAAATCGCCGAACCGAACGTATCGATTGTTCGAAAGGAACAGTCGAAGCACCGTGTCACTAAAATATAGAGTACCGCCTTTGACCATGCGCGGGGAATGAAGTCTTCCGTTGAACAAGATATACTTTCATCCGGCCTCAGTGGCGTCGAGCCTGCTGATTATTTCGCTTGTGGTCGACGTCAGGCTAGCGGTAGAAAAGTATCTCTATTCGAGGCCTTCGTGTGCAAGTGGCTGGTATTCTTATTCTGTTTAGTGCATTGAAGTTTGCTCAATGGGGTTCACGCTCAACGATAGGTACCCCTTCGTTTTAAGCGAGTTTGGCCTCGTGTTGCGTGTGTTTACTACCGGCCTTTCTGCCCGGCCCGAGTACTTTGCGGCCTGTACAGTCACAGGCCAAGTCTGAATCGATTGGCATCAAGCGCTGGCGCGTTCAGCGTCAATATTGCGACGCTTTGGATCGTCTTGGCCGAATTGGCAAGTGCAATCAGCGCGAAGGACGCAATTCCTATGCGCAATATAAGTCGCGAATGCGACCAGTTGTCAAGCCACCGTGTGGGACTTCCAAGATGCCGCGTCGCTTAGCCGAACTATTATTGATTCTTCGTCGGCGCACGCGATGCCATATCGATCTAAGTAGCCCGGTGCGTCGCGATGCCATTGGCAAAACAAGTTATGATAGCGGCATACCCAATCAAATTTTGGCAATACGTCGTCACGAGTTGTCGAGGAGAAGGATTTGAGAATGCTTTCTTTGTGATGCTCGATGAGCGCCCAATTGACCTCCGCCCCCTCCCAAGCCGCAGCTAGGTAATTGAGAAACCACCATCCGTCCACGTCGCGGTAGATTGAATCTCGTGCATCGATCGAAGTTTGGTCCGTAACAATCGAGACGGGCTTATGCACCAGTTGCCGAAGCGGTTCAGTAAGGATCACGCGTGGCACAATCGATGCCTTCGACTTGAGTTGGCAATATTCGACAAGCGCGTTTCCGAAGATGATTTCATCGGTCAAACATATGGCTCCTTGCGTCAGTACGCCTCGCAGAAAATAGCCGCTCAAAGCCATCCGAAGCTGATATCGCTGCGCGCAGCGAATGGTGGACCAAATCGTAACGGCAGGATCGGCGACGTTTCTGTCAAATGGATTACCGAATGCGAGGATTTCGCTGAAAAGCCGAACTTCGCAATGGCCGGCCTTCGCCAATTCACTGTCCGGAAAAGATTGCCGCACGAAATCCCTGGAATCTTCTATCGCTGCGACAATTCTGTCTAGCAAGTGCTGCGAGTCTATCGCCGCGGCGCTCGACGTCCAAGCGTCCGAAGGGCTCGGGATGTCAAAGAAGGCGACCGTGGACTGTCGAAGCTGGGGCCGTCCGTTCTGGTCCTGATATGCAGTCGTATATTCTGCCATAAGCTTGAATCGTATAGTCGAAAGGAAAGCCGGTCTATGACGCAGCGAGCTCTCGGGAAAAACCACACTTTTCCGCTCGCGTACGCTGGGCACCAAGGTTTGCGCTATTTTAATCCATGCCTTTCCTCGCATGGTTACGAAGCATCACAAGTTTGGTTGCAGGTCGGACAAAGCTTGGCGGATCACTTGTGCACTGCGACAAAGGAGGTCAGTTTCCTGATCATTAAGCGGGAGTGGAAACGTTTCAAGGATTCCAGCGCCGCCCACTAATCGCGGCAACGCAACCGTAACATCCGGGACGCCAGCCACTTCCGCGGCCGGCGCACAGACCGTAAGGATCGAACGCTGGTCATGCAGGATTACATCGACGATGCGACTTAAAGCGCTGCCGATGCCATAGTAGGTAGCTCCTTTGCCGTTGATAATCGTGTATGCAGCACGCCGCACTTTTTGGTCAATGTCCTGGCGAATAGACATCGGGTCTTTGATATGGGAAAGACGTGCGAATGTTTTGAGGGGCATTCCACCAACCGTCGCAAGCGACCAGGTGAGCACTTCCGAATCGCCATGCTCTCCGATTACGTAGGCATGCACGTGATGCGAATCGACGCCACAGTGCGCACCGAGCAGACTGCGGAAACGAGCTGTATCGAGCATAGTTCCCGATCCCAATACTCGACCGGTACCCACGCCACAGTCAGCGGCGTACCGCGCGGCCAAATGTGTCATGACATCGACTGGATTAGTTGCCACGACGAGCACCGTATCCGGCGCGTATGCGAGCACAGCCGGCACGACCTCACGGAAGACGGTCGCATTGCGTTGGAGCAGTTGCAGCCGCGTTTCGCCGGGCTTCTGACCAATGCCAGCGCAAAGCACCACAACACGGCACCCAGCCAAATCTTCGTAATCTCCCGCGCAGACTTCGAGCGGTTGAGCAAACGGCACAGCGTGGCGGATGTCGTCCGCCTCGGCTTTTGCGCGGTCAATATTCTTGTCCACCAGCACGACTTCGCGTCCGACGCCCTGCATCACGAGCGTGTAGGCTGCCGTCGCGCCGACGAATCCGCTCCCCACAATACCGACCTTCATAGCATCACTCGCACTTGGTCAATCAATGCTTGTCTATGACTAGCGAACTCCCGACGTCTCAGGTGCGTCGTAAAGGCGGCGCCACTAGCGTAGTATTCACCGATCACTGCCACCGCTTCATGGGCGCGCTGCGGAATGGAAACATTGTCCGTATCGGCGAGCAGTGGATCGTGCGAGAGCATCGCGGTCCGTACCCAACTCATGAATCTAGGCCACTCGCGCCCGACAAACAAGCGTGGCGTATCAGGTGAGGTACCGGGAGCGATTGCCAGATCACTACTCTTGCCACGAAAGCACCAATATCGCCGGCGCTACGATATAGGCCTCGGAGGCAAACATTGCTCCTAAACCTGACTGACGATGACATTTACGTCGTGCTCGAAAGGCACGGCAAGATGCTTTTCGATTGCATACCTCGGGACGAGCAAGTGCGAATTGATGGCCTACATCGGACCAAGCCCGTCGCAGGTGATGATGTCGCAGCCGCGCTCGGCTAAGCCGCCGCCGAGCCCTTGGTTTTCTCATCTCCAATTTGATGCGGTTGGGCCCTTCTGTTCAAAAAGCGAGATTTCGTCCGTTCTCTCGGGATCCGATAAAATCGTTAATATCGGCAAAGTTTATGCAAACATAAAACCGATGAACTGGAAGACAAAAATAACTCTTTTGGTAATACAAGGAAATGCAGCTCCGCAAGACGACAATGCTGCTTGCGGTGCTGCTATCGGTGAAGACTGCTTGCGCGCAGACAGATTCGCCGCCTTACATCCAAGCTACTCCGGCCACCTTGTTCAACGCTCCTACTCTGTCGCCAGATGAGATTGTTGAGAGTCAGCAACCGGATAACGAAGGGGTTCGCGCGCAACTAGATGCACTTGAAGCGCAGCAGCTTGAAACTCAGAAAGAGCTAAACCGACTGCGGGAGGCGCTCGGCGATAGTCCTGCCGTCGCATCCGCGGGTCCGAATTCTGAATTGACTCCATCGGCCGGAATGATCAATCCCAGCATTCCCTGGACACCCGAAGTCTGTCCGCCAGAACAATCGTTGCCGAAAGTCCTTGGCACTCGCAACGACGATATCGAGCACTACAAGGATGGGATCGTCATCAGGCAGACGCCCGAAGGCGCTAGGGTGCCTTTACTGATGAGGTTCAACGTCAACACCCAAGTCCGATATCTCAATACGGAAGATTCCCTCGACACTTTCACCGACCATCTGGGCGTTGTCCGCGAGGTCCAGAAGCGAAATGACATCACGGTGAATCGCACGATGTTCATCTTGGGCGGCTACATCTTCGACGAAAGGCTGCGTTACAGCAGCACCGTTTGGACTTCCGCCGGCGCCGCATCAATTGTCGTAGCGGGGAACATTGGCTGGCAATTCAATGAGGCCCTCACGCTCACTGGAGGTTACACGGGTGTTCCAGGCAGCCGATCACTCGTCAATACGTTCCCGTTTTGGACGGCGAACGATAGGAGCATGGCGGATAACTTCTTCCGGCCGGGCTTCACGCAGGGAGTCTGGGCGAATGGGGAGCCAGTCAAGGGGCTGAACTACTTGGCGTTCGTTGGCAACGGTCTCAATACTCTGAATATCTCGGCAAACAAGATCGATACGAACCTGATGTTTTCCGGGAGTGTTTGGTGGGAACCGCTGGGCGACTACGGGGGAACCGGCAAATCACGCAACATGTACGACGACTATTTCGCTTCGGAAAAGACTCGCATTCGGCTTGGAACTGGGTTTACCAGATCCCGGGAGGACCGTTTTTCAAATCTCGATCAATTGACCCCCGATAACACTTCGATGTACAACTCCGACGGCGTGCTCCTCTTCTCGACCGGAGCCTTTGCTCCGGGCGTGACCGTCGATCTGGCCACCTACGAAATGTGGGCGATCGATGGCGGCATAAAGCGAAATGGGCTTGCGATCAACGGGCAGTACTTTTTCCGCCGGGTCGATGATTTCATTGCTGATGGCCCGCTTCCCCTCGACTTCACATACGATCACGGCTTTGAATTGTCGGTGAGCTATTTCGTCACTCCCAAGAAGCTCTCTATGTATGGCCGTGGCTCCAGGGTCTTTGGACAATTTGGCGATTCGTGGGAGTACGCTGGAGGCGCCAAATGGTATCCCGTTCCAACCGAGCGAATGTGGATTTCCGCCGAGCTGATGCGCGTGGAGAAAGCTCCATATAGCGGAGCCTTTACTCCGTATACTTCAGGCCTGACTGGCTGGGTGCCGATGGTTCAGGCAATCCTGGCCTTTTGAAGTCGGCGGGGTGCGTCGGCGTTAAGCCGGAGGAAGGTAGCGAATGAAAGAGTCGTACAAGGTAAGACCTAGCCAGTCGCCTTGGCCTCGAGTGATGCGTGGTGTCGGGTAACCGGCAGGGCGAAGCGTTCACAGAGGTACAGCCGGGCGGTGTATGGAGCTCCGAAAACATCCTTTTGTGGTGGCCGACCTTGTCCTGTCAAGGGGAAGGCAATAGTCATGTCGAACGTCAACGGCGAGTTCGATGTTACCCCCACGGAGTCTGAGACCACCAGCACGGCTGAAAACCTTGCTCACGGAAGCCGAGAGACCCCAGCGACATCCGCTTCTCCCATGGAAACGGATCGGTCAGAGCAGGCGAGATGCCGAACGGCTGACATGCACGCCGCTGGGGAGTCAGACAGTTCCATAGTACCGGCGAAACCGGCGAACAAGGGCGGCGTGCCGCTGCTCGCGGAGTCGGTGGAGGGAAGGGAACTGGAGGAAAAAAGGGGTCAGGTCTTTTTTCTTGGTGTGGCCAATCGGTTAAACTGCCGAGATGCCTCGACCCAAACGGAT
>CAZJWY010000225.1:0-7274 GCA_964549545.1 uncultured Planctomycetaceae bacterium
TCTGCTGCGGCCGTTAGTCGAGGGCAAGCCACCCGGCTGCACATTTACGGTCGATCCCAGCAGCCCGCTCACACTCGAAATCAGCCTAAACCTGGCGACCAGCGTTCCGGTCGATTATCTACAGATCATCAAAAACGGGGCCGTCGAAGCGGAAGTTCGCCTCGACGACTTCAAAAACCGCAAGGGCCGCTTACCGCCTCTTCGCTTCGAAAATAGCGGTTGGTTTCTCGTTCGCGCTGTCACCAACAACCCGAAAATGCTGCAATTCGCCTCCAGCGGACCGTATTACGTCGATAAAGGCGACAACCAGCGAATCAGTCGCGCCAGCGTAAAATTCTTTCTGGACTGGATTAATCAGTACATGGGGCGACTCACCAAAGGCAATTCAACTAATGTCGAGAAGAACGAGCCGACGCTAGCAAAGCTGCAGTCGGCACAAAAGTTCTTCGAGGAACTGCTATCAAAAGCCAACGCCGATTGATCGCCAATATTTTCTCGCCCACGATCATTCACTACCATCCCTTCGTTTTGCCGAAACAGTGTAGGCCGCTCTTACGAGTTGCGGCCTCTGATCTTTCTCTTTCGTTGCTTTTCACTGTTAGACGGGTTCCGCTCGACTCGCGGAGCCTAACGCTTTTGGATTCGCGATGGGCGCAGCCGCTTCCAAACTGATAGGCCTCATCGACGGCACCCCCGAGGCGTGCGTTTATTCCTCGCTCGATGGTCCGATCGAGTCGCTGAGCATGTTGCGGCGATCGCTGCTGTTTGCCGAGTTGTCCAATCTCTCGTACTTGTCGCGCACCGAAGCGGGCATGTTGGTCCATCGTATCGGTTTGCCGGAAGTTCGGTTCTACGATCGTGACGGAGCCCAGGCCTACATTTTCGCAAACGAACACGACGCCGTCGTTACCTGCCGGGGCACCGAGCCCAACGACTGGAACGACGTCAAAGCCGACCTCGACCTGGCGAAAGCCGTAGCCGAGACGGCCGGATGGGTCCATCGCGGGTTCAACCGCGAAGTCAACGACCTCTGGCCGCGGCTTGAGCAGGCGCTGGTCAACAATACCCGCACACTGTGGTTCTGCGGCCACTCGCTCGGCGCCGCGATGGCCGCGATCTGCGCTGGGCGGTGCCGGCTGTCGTACATTCGCTCGGAGCCACGCGCGCTGTACACCTACGGCAGCCCACGAGTGGGCAACAAGCGATACGTCAATTATGTTCGTCTCGAAGCGTATCGCTGGGTGAATAACAACGACATCGTGACCCGAGTGCCGCCGGCCTGGTTCGGCTACCGGCACAAAGGGCAAGAGATCTATCTCAACGCCTATGGAAAAATCCGGCAACTCACGCCGTGGCAGCGATTCAAGGATCGTTGCCGTGGAATTGCTCAAGGCTTGCGGCAAGGCCGGATTGATTTCTTTGACGACCATTCGATTAGCCAGTATGTGCTTCATATCCGCAGCGCGGTCGAGGAGGAAGAAGGAGTCGTCCTGCGGCCGGTTACGGAACGCCGACCGGCGGCGCGGCCAGCAGTCGCTTTGCGACGGGCTGCCTAGCTTGGCTTAGCGGGCTGACTTTTTCTTTCGTTTGTGTCGAGTACCTCCTGATTCGCTGCTGGTCTTCATCAGATTGGAAATCGCTTCGAACGACGGCGGCTCGCCGGCTGCCGCGGCCAGTGTTCGATCGCGCGAGGCGACTCGTTGCAGCAATTCGTACTGGCAACGATGTGGCACGTCGTTTCCGGGCGTCGCACGGGCGTATGTCCCATCAGGCCGTAGAATGCGCGTGCGAACGTTGTCGCTCAGATAGATTGGAATCAATTCGTCGACGATCCTCCGCCGCAAATCCTCGGACTCGATGGGGAACATCACTTCCACGCGACGATCGAAGTTGCGCGGCATCCAGTCGGCGCTGCTGAGGAAAACCTGCTGCTTGCTGCCTTCGCCGAACACCAAGATTCGGCTGTGCTCCAGAAACCGGTCGACGATGCTGAACACACGGATATTTTCGGAGATTCCTGGCAACCCCGGCCGCAAGCAGCAGGTGCCGCGGATCAGCAAATCTATTTGCACACCAGCCTGGCTGGCCTGATAAAGGGCCTCGATCGCCTGGCGGTCCACCAGCGCATTGAGCTTGGCGATAATCCGCGATTTCTTCCCTTCTTTCGCGCGCTGTGCTTGCTCATGGATGAGCTCCAGCGTGCGCCGCTTCAAATCGATCGGCGCCACAGTAAGCTTTTGCCATTGATGATTTTGTGAATAGCCCGTTAGCAAATTGAAGAGCGCCGATACATCGTCGGCGATTATCTTGTCGGCCGTGAACAGACCAATGTCGGTGTAGATCAACGCGGTGTTCGGATTGTAGTTTCCGGTGCTGAGATGGACGTACCGGCGGACTTTCTTGCCTTCGCGGCGCACGACCATCGCCACCTTGCAATGTGTTTTGAGGCCCATGAAGCCGAAGACGACATGGACGCCGGCCCGCTCCAGGTGTCGCGCCCAGGTGATGTTATTCGCCTCGTCGAAGCGGGCCTTGAGCTCGACGAGGGCGGTCACGTGCTTGCCGTTCTCGGCTGCCTCAGCCAGCGCGCGCACGATGGGGCTATCACCGCCGCTAGTGCGATATAGCGTTTGCTTGATGGCGAGCACTTGCGGGTCGCGTGCTGCCGACTGAATGAAATCCACGACCGGCACGAACGATTCGTACGGGTGATGCAATAGCACATCGTGGTCGGCGATTTCACTGAAAATGTCGTCGTAGTCGCTCAGCCCGGCCGGCATGCGGGGAACGAACGGGGCTTCACGCAAATCCTTTCGTTCCACGACTTGAACCAACTCATACAAGCAGGTCATGTCGAGAGGACCGTTGATCTCGAAGACCTCGTCGTAGCTGCCATCCGCCGCGGTGCCGGTCGATGTCAGCCTGGTATCGTGATGGATTTCTTCATCGGAGACGAGCATCTTGAGAAGTGCGGGATTCATTCCCGATGATACTTCAAGCCGCACAGCCTCGGTTCGTTGGCGGGCGCGGAGGCGGGCTTCGATCGCCCGCATCAGGTCGTCGCCTTCTTGGTCCAAGAGATCGATGTCCATATCGCGAGTGAGGCGGAAGGTCGCGTGGTCGACAATCTTGTAGCCGCCGAACAGGTCGGAGAGCCGACTGCCGATCAGGTCTTCGAGCATGACGAAGTTTTGCTTGTCGCCCTGCTCGACCGAAACGAATCGAGGCAGCACCTGCGGCACCTGGACTACGGCGAAAAGCCGCGAGGGCCCGATGCCGTTTACTCGCTCCAGCATCGCCGTGATGTAGAGCCCGCGATTGTGAAATCGCGGGCTCGGATGGCTGGGGTCGATCGCCATGGGAGTGAGGACGGGGAAGATTTCTTGCCGGAAATATTTGTCGAGCGACTTCACGCCCTTGGCATCGAGGTCGCGCATCGTGTGGATCCGAACCCCCGCCTCGGCCAATGCGGGCAGAATCGATTCGTTCCAAATGCCATATTGCTGGGCCACGAGCTGCTCGGTCCGCCGCGCAATTCGCTGCAACTGCGTGATTGGCTTGAGGCCGTCGACGGGCTGATCTTGCGGCAGCATCTCGTTGAATGCCTGCTCGCGCAATCCCGCGACGCGGACCATGAAAAACTCGTCGAGGGTCGAGGCGAATATGGCGAGGAACTTCACCCGCTCCAACAGCGGGTTGTTGGGGTCTTCTGCTTCTTCCAGCACGCGCGCGTTGAATTCCAACCAGCTCAATTCGCGGTTGATAAAGTGCTCGGGCAGGAAGGTGGGTGGCATCGTGCTCATTTATCTAAGTCTACCACGCTAAAAGTGGACAGCACGGCCCGTAAAAGGCCGTCGGTGGAGAAGGGGAACAAGGACATTTTAGGTGCATTTCGGTGAAAATGTGCAAGTGCGCAAAATTCTTCCTGGGGATTTTGCGCACTTGCTCGGATAGGGCGGGAGCGGCGGCTCGGCGCGCAACGGGAGCGTGATGGATTGACAATTATGCATCGGTGAATGCCGGGTTAAGGTTCTCGGAAGACATGGGAATAATTCGGATTAAGCCGCAAGCGATTTGACGACAAGCTGTGGGTTCCTGGGACTTGGCATGAGTTTCCGGGGAAGAGCTTAGCAGATAGTGGACGAGTGTTCAATAATCCACTTTTGGCCACTTTAGCGATTCTGATTACGAGACATAGAGAGCCTCGGCGGGGGGCGTAGAGGTGCAACTCAACGCCACTAACCTTTTCAAAAGAGGCTCACGCAAGACGCTAAGCAACGACTCAATAACCTCCCGATTTCAGAATAACCACAGAGACACAGAGGGCACGGAGAAGCGGTCTGAGAGGATAGGAACACCGATCCTCACTAATCTCCGCTAATATCAAATATCCTAACAGTTCAGTCGTCTGAAGTTAGTTGCCACGCATATGTCGGATAAAACTTGCCCACATCGTCCGTTTCTGATTGATCACTATATCCGTGTCATCCGTGAAATCCGTGGTTTGCTCCCAGCGGCATTCTTGACTCTGATTGATAAGCGTAGATCAGCGACGATTAGTGCTCTTCTATCTCTACTTCCGCCTTCTCTGTGTTCTCTGTGTCTTTGGTGGTTCAATCCATTCCTTACTTGGCGTTTTAGCGCCTTTGTGTGAGACTATCCATATCTGGGATGTCCGAGTAGTTGCCATGGCCGCCTGCTTCGGTGTGGAATCATGAGTTCTCGCCGCAAGAGCCGACCGGCAAGCTTGTGGATCCGATTTGTGTCTTCTCGCTGGTTCATATCCAATGCCGCACGCTCGCACGCTCGTCGCGTTAGCGACCTACAATGAGATTGGTAATCTGCCGAGCCTGGTCGAGGCGATTCATGGCGTGTTGCGCGATGCCGATGTGTTGGTCGTGGATGACAACTCGCCAGATGGCACGGGACGGTGGTGCAACGAGCGCGCGAAAGTCGATTCGCGGTTAAAGTGCTTGCATCGCCCTGGGAAGCAAGGGCTGGGGTCGGCGACGCTCGCCGCGATGCGCTTTGCGATGAACGACGGGTATGAAGTGCTCGTCACGATGGATGCGGATTGGAGCCACGATCCGCGGTACCTGCCCGCGCTCGTCGAGGCGATCGAAGGGTGTGATGTCGGAATTGGTTCGCGCTATTGCCCAGGAGGCGCGATCGAGGGTTGGCCGGCGAGGCGGCGCGTGGCGAGTCGCGTCATGAATTGGTTGAGCCGCTTGCTGCTGCGTTTGCCGGCTCGTGACATGAGCGGAGCCTTTCGTGCTTATCGAATGGAAGCGCTCCAGCGACTTGAATTGGACAACATACGTTCAACCGGATATTCCTATTTGGAAGAAATCTTGTGGCATCTTAACCGCGCGGGCGCGCGGTTCGTGGAGGTACCGATCACATTTCGTGATCGAAGGGCGGGACAGTCGAAGATTAATGCCCGCGAGGCGGTCGGCAAGTTGTCGACGCTTTTTCGGTTGTGCTTTGCACGTAAGTGAATTGCATCCATCTAATCCTGATGGCCGCCCGAATTACTGTTACAATCGGCCTGCGGCGCGCGTAGCGTGGTCGGGGTCTGCGCTACGGTCTTAGCCAAACGGCCGGAAATTAAGTTGGCGAGGAGCGGGCCTGCCATTAAAATCAATCGGCAAGCATTTGCACTTCTATCGCGTTGGACAAGAGGACCTGAGCATGGCGGAAGCGGCGGGACAAAGCAGTCAGATTGATACGGTAATGAAAGAGGAAAGGCTCTTTCCACCAACCAAGGAATTTGCTTCGCGCGCGCGGATCAAGTCGCCAGAGGAGTATGAATCGCTGTGGGACGAGGCTGCGTCTGACCCGGTTAAGTTTTGGGCCGATCTTGCCCGCGAGGAGCTGCATTGGTTCGAGCCATTTGAGGAGGGGTTGGTTTGGAAGGAGCCGTTCGCCCAATGGTTTTCCGGCGGCAAAACGAACGCTTCGTACAACTGCCTCGACCGCAACATTGCCAACGGCTTGGGGAATCGCACGGCGATTCTGTGGGAAGGCGAACCGGGCGATACGCGCACGCTAACATATGCTGACTTGCACCGCGAGGTTTGCAAGTTCGCGAACGTGCTCAAGCAGCTTGGCATCGAAGCGGGGGACCGCGTTTCGATCTACATGCCGATGGTGCCCGAGTTGGCGATCGCGATGTTGGCCTGTGCGCGGATCGGGGCGGTTCACTCGGTGATCTTCGCGGGCTTCTCGGCCGAGGCGATTGCCGATCGCAATCGCGATGCGGCGGCCAAATTGCAAATCACGGCCGACTACGGCTGGCGGCGCGGGAAGGCGCTACCGTTGAAGCAGACGGTGGACGAGGCGCTGGCGAAGAGCCCGACGGTGGAGAAATGCGTGGTATTTCAGCGGGGCGCTGGCGGAGCCAGTGGCGCCCAGGCGGAAGTTGCCCCTCAGGTTTACATGCAAGCCGGGCGCGACTTTTGGTGGCATGAGCTAATGGCCAAGGCTTCGGCCGAGTGTCCGGCCGCGTCGCTCGATAGCGAAGCACCGCTTTACATTCTCTATACGAGCGGATCGACCGGTAAGCCGAAGGGAATCAAGCATACGACGGCTGGCTACAACCTGTATGCAAAGAAAACCTTTGAGTGGGTGTTCGACCATCGCGAGGATGATGTGTACTGGTGTACGGCAGACATCGGCTGGGTGACGGGGCATACGTATGTCGTTTACGGACCGCTGTCGGCGGGCGCGACGATTTTGATGTACGAGGGCGCCCCAAATCATCCGAACGAAAGCCGGTTCTGGGAACTGATCGAGAAGTACAAAGTCACGATCTTCTACACGGCCCCGACCGCGATTCGCGCTTTCATCAAATGGGGCGACCACCATGTGACGAAGCACGATCTGTCGAGCTTGCGTCTCTTGGGAACGGTGGGCGAGGGGATCAATCCAGAAGCCTGGATGTGGTATCACCGGACGATCGGCGGCGAGCGCTGCCCGATCGTCGATACGTGGTGGCAGACCGAAACGGGCGGAATCATGATGAGCCCGCTGCCTGGCGCGATCGCAACCAAGCCGGGGAGTTGCACGAAGCCATTGCCGGGCATCATTCCGGCGATTGTTGATCCGAGCGGCGAACCGGTGGGGAAGAACCAGGGCGGCTGGCTCGTGATGACGCACCCTTGGCCTGGCATGCTTCGCGGCATTTGGGGCGATGACGATCGCTTCAAGGAGGTCTATTGGAGCAAGGTGCCGGGCAAGTACCTGGCCGTCGTCATCGCACCGGGCGTTGTCGC
>CAZJWY010000226.1:0-7228 GCA_964549545.1 uncultured Planctomycetaceae bacterium
AGCACTAAAGTGCTGGGCTATTTTCAAGGAGTCCCTACGGGACCCTCCAATGCCAACACTTGCATCATCCTGTGCCGCCCTGGGCTATTGGCTCGACGACTGCAGCGGTGTGATGCGGCGAGGCATACGACCATTATATAGAAATAGAACGCGGTTGCCGGTTCGGGGACTGGGCTAAGCGTTAGGCCGCCTCCAGCTTCCTCGTAATCGGCGCCGGCGGCGATGGGGCGGTTGGTGATTGTCTTGCCGAAGTTGGCGCGCCATTGGTTGTAGTCGGACTGGGTGAGCGTTTTATTGACGTTGGCGCGCCAGATGACGTAGTCGCGAGCGTCGACGACGTCGTCGAGGTTGAAGTCGCCGGCGAGATTCCCGATGCCATCGATCCGCGAGGGGGGGCCGACGTCGATGTGAAGATGGTTCTGATGGACGCCGGTGGTATCGTAGTAAAGAGACATGCTTGGCAGCGCAGCATGGATACCGTCATAAATATCCTGGTTCGAGGTGATGAAGCGAATCACCTTGCCCGTTGCCCCTGCGGTGGCGAAGGCGACGGCATGGTTAATCACGATTTGCTCTTCGTTGCTCCTAGTGCCGTTGCCCCAGTTCCAAGTGGACTGATCCGTATAGAGATCGATGTCGGTACCGACGCGATGGGTATCGTGGCAGCAGGAGGAAGCGTAACCATCGGCCGCGGTCAGAGCATTGACTCGCTGCGTGCGACCGGTGGTGAGCTTGGCTTTGGCCGATCCTTTCTTGATAAGGTCGATCGTATAATTGACGGCGAAACGCTCGGGCGCTGGGGTATTGCCCGTGTAGGCGCCGGTGCCGGGATCGGGGCCGGGCAGAATGTCGAAGTCACCGATCATGCGAGAGGTGGAGTAGGTGCCCGGTGGCTGTGGATCGGGATCAATCAGCTCGTTCCAGGTGGGAGCGTTGAGGGCGTTGAGCCAGCCGGCGGTGTTTGGGCCGATAATGCCGTCAGCGTTCGCCTGAGTGGTATTCACACCGCCGATGATCGCGGCCTGGAAGGTACGCACCGCAGCGTTGGTGTTGGGACCAAAGTCGCCGTCAACGACGAGTTGCCCGCCGCCCTGCTGGACGAAACCAAAGTAGCGAAGTCGTTGTTGCTGCTGGGCGACATAGAGCCAATTGTTGGCAGCTCGGCCTTGGCTTTCCGCGCTTTGACCGACGGAACCGGCGCCGGCGCCCGTGTAGCCCGGAGCGACCGTGACGCTAAAGGATTTCGAGACGCCATTGACAAGAACGCTGCCCGTGAGAGTGCCTTGGAAGCCGCGCGCGGCGACGTTGGTGTCTCCTTGGGCGGCGGTGTTTCGGGCCGGGTTGGCGAAAACCCACAAACGGCCAGACGAGGAAAAAGCCTGACCAGTCAGAGTATCGCTAGTAACGACCGTATGGCTCGCAAAACCCGCGAGGTTGAGCGAAGTAAAGCTCGAACCGGAGGCAATGCCCGGAATATTGCCCAAGTTGATTTCGATGGCATCGCCGGAGCGACCAAAGAAGTTGAAGTCGGCGGCGAAAATACGATGGGCAATACCAAGAACAGATGCAAAGCCTACAACAGCGGTCAAGGCAATTTTTGGCATGAGTAGTAGAACCTCATTTTTTCGCCTGACTGAAACGGATGCCAATTACGGAATCGATTATAGACAACATTCGCGGTTCCTGCAGACCCTAGCAGCGAGAAACCGCGCTTCCGATGGCCTACTCCCCAAACGGGGCAAATCGACATCTAGCTTTTTTCTCCCCCAGATGGTTCGGAAAATGTTCGTCGGTTCGCTCTCTGCCAAGCCAAAACTCATCAAGCAGAGACATTGGTGGCCAAAGCCCAATCAGGAGGGAAACCAACCTTTGCGGTATTCGCTGGACCAAAGATTATCGGCGGCGGGGTTGTTTTTCACGTGGCCATTGGCAGGGTCGACATCGAGCGATTGGCCGGTGCGGTAAGCGATGTTGCCGAGGTGGGCGAGCATGGTGCTCTTGTGGCCTTCTTCGATGTCGCAGTTCAACTTTGCGCCGGTGCGGATGGCGGCGATGAAGTTTTCCATGTGGGGCTGCCAACTGTTAGTGCCCTTCTTGTTCTCCTCGACAAGCTTGCGGTTGGCGTCGAAAAGGCGGTAGGCGTAGTCTTCGAAGAAGATCGCGCCGGCGTCGCCGCGGAGCTCGATGTTGATGCCGCTCAGCGGCTTGTACGCGGGCGACCAACTGACACCTTCCCAGACGAGCGTGCGGCCGCCGTCGAAGTCGGCGACGATGTTGCACGTGTCGGGCGTTTGTTGATCGTCGTCGTATCGCACCTTGCTACCGATGGCTGCGATCTTCGTGGGGTAGTCGACGCCGAGGGCCCAGCGGCAGATGTCGATCGTGTGGACGCCGTTGTTGCCGACTTCGGAGTTGCCGTAGTGCCAGAAGAGGTGCCAGTTGTAGGGAATCAGGTTGTCGCGATAGGGCTGGCTCGTAACCGGGCCTTGCCAGAGGTCGTAGTCGAGCGACGCGGGCGGAGCCGTTTCCTTGCCGTGGCCGATCGAAGGGCGATTGTTGTAGTACGTGGACTTGGCGTAAAGGACTTTGCCGATCGCGCCGTTGCGGACCTTGTCGAGAATGGCGAGGTAGTGCGGATTGCTGCGGCGCTGCAGGCCGATCTGGAGAACGCGGTCGGAGTTTTTGGCGGCCGCGATCATGCGCTCGCCTTCGTCGGGCGTATGGCTGGCCGGCTTTTCGCAGTAGACGTGCTTGCCGGCGGCGAGGCCGGTGAGCGTGGCGGCGGCGTGCCAGTGGTTGGGGGCGGCGCAGATCAGGGCGTCGACGTACTTGTCGTCGAGCGCGTGGCGGAAATCCTTGATGCCTTTCGGTGCGGGACCGCCGTTCGATGTGGCGGCTGCGATGCCTTTAGCGATGGCATTTTCTTCGCAATCGCAGATGTAGGCGATTTCGGCGTTGGGGAGTTTGGCGAGCGTCGCGGCAAGCTGGGAGCCACGGTTGTTGGCGCCCATGATGGCGAAGACAACTTTTTCGTTGGGCGAACTGGCTGCTGCGGCTCGCACGGCGCGATGCGTGGCGAGGGCGGCTGTGGCAGCGGCGGTCGTGGCGAGGAACGTACGGCGGTTGAACTCGGACATTATTTATCTCCACCTGGGGATGATTCGGCTGACTTCTTCTTGGCCGCGTCGATGATGTCGGCGAGCTTGACCGGCTTGCCGCCGGCCTGCTTGCTGGCATCGGCGGCTTCCATGAAAGCGTAGATTTCGATCGACTCTTCACGAGGGACTGGCGGCTTGCCGTTCTTGAAGAACTCACACATCGCCACGACGGCTGGGTCATAGCCTTCGAACTTAGCGCTTTGGATCACCTTCTTGGTGCCGTACGCACTGAAAGAGTAATAATAACCTTTCCTGAGCCCGCGGTAGCTGCCGAGGCGGCCGTCTTTCCACTTGCCGACGACGACCGTTGAGAGAGGTGAATCGGTGCGCGAGACCGACTCGCAGCCAGTGCCCATGATCGTGAAGAGAGGCTCGACGCCGTGGATGCCGTACCAGAAGAGGTCGGGGTGGTGCTCCTCGATCGACATCGGGCTTTGGGTCTCGGCGCCGAGAAGCTCGCCGAACTTTTCGTCGCTGCCCGCGGCAGCCTGTGCGACAGCTTGCACGGCGCTGCCAAAACGGAGAGACGAACTTGTATAGACGGGCGTATGGGTTTCATCGGCGATGCGGTAGATCGACAGCAGATTGGCGAGCGAGTCGGCGGCTGGCTTGTCGATGAAGACGGGCTTGCCTTTGGCGATGGCTTGGAACTGTTTCAGATGGGGACGGCCATCGACGCTTTCGAGCAGGATGACGTCGGACTGGGCGGCAACTTCCTCGGGCGAATCGACAATCTTGATGCCCATCTCCTGGAGCTGCTTGACGAAGCCGGGGACGCGGTCGGAGCTTTCCTGGGGGATATCGGGACTCCCGCCGGGATAGGCGACGGTGATTTCAACCCCGTCCAGCGGCGCGGGGGCCTTGGGATCGTTGATCAGTTTCGTGAAAGCGACGACGTGAGAAGTGTCGCAGCCAACGATGCCGGCACGCAAAACGCCTTCTTTGGCGGAGGTAGAGCGACTCGCTAAAAGCGAAAGGATGGTGGAAGCTAGAAGCAAAGGAATGCGGTTTTGCATGGATTGGCCGAGAAATGGAGCCTGAGGGAGGGTAGCAATCGCGGTCGATTCGCGGGCGGGGAACGTCTACATTAGATAAACGAATGTAAGGCCTTGTCAACCAAACTAAGCATTTTGTGCGTGGTACTCGACATGCAGACACGATTACAAGGATGCTGGAGCGGCGTTCGTCGAGGGGCGAGATTTGGGGCAGTTGCTGGAATTGTTATTTGGTTGATTTTGAACTTTGTGATGTTAATAGTTGTACTTGTCATTCCGTCGATTCGCGAACACGCGGTGGCCGACTTGCAAAAGGACTGGGATCAGTGGGGACCGCTGTCCGCAATTGGTAATCTGTTCGCGACGTTTATCCTCATGGCGATATACGGAGCGATCGGCGGCATATTTGTGATGGGGATTGCGGGATTTGTCCGCGGCAGTGAAACGAAGTCGCTGGAATCAAATGACAAGACATCGAAACTTTGAATTGAGTATGCCAATAATTGATTGGAGTTTTTATGAAAGTCGCTTTTGGTTGCGATCATGCTGGATTCGCTCTCAAAACGCAGCTTGTGGACGAAGCACGGACACTGGGCCACGAAATTGTCGATTGTGGGGCGATGGATGATCGGCCGTCGGACTATCCGGATTTTGCGAGGGCGGTCGGAGCGGCGGTTGCCGGTGGCCAGGCGGAGCGCGGCGTGCTGATTTGCGGGAGCGGCGTGGGTGCGTCGGTCGCGGCGAATAAGATCCATGGCATCCGCGCGGGATTGTGCCACGACACCTACTCGGCACATCAGGGCGTCGAGCACGACGACATGAATGTGCTCTGCCTGGGGTCGCGGATTGTAGGCGAGGCGCTGGCGCTGGAGCTCACGCGGGCGTTTCTGCCGGCGCAGTTTACAGGCGAGGAGCGACACGCGCGGCGGCTGGCGAAGGTGCTGGAGATCGAGGCGGAGAATTAGAGAACGCATTGTCCGAATTCTTGCGAATTCCCTCACCCCAGCCCTCTCCCAGAGGGAGAGGGAGAGGAGGTTAGACTTCCAGCAGCAGGCGTGAAGGGTCTTCGAGCGCTTCTTTGATGCGGACGAGGAAGGTGACCGCTTCACGGCCGTCGACGAGGCGATGGTCGTAGGTCAGCGCGACATACATCATCGGGCGGATGACGATCTGGCCCTCGCGGACGACCGGGCGATCCTGGATGGCGTGCATTCCCAGTACACCACTTTGAGGCGGATTGACGATCGGCGTCGACAGAAGCGAGCCAAACGTGCCGCCGTTCGAGATGGTGAACGTGCCGCCTTCGAGATCGGTGGGGTCGAGCTTGTTGCTCGAGGCACGAGCGCCGAAGTCGGCGATGGCCTGCTCAATCTCGGCGAAGCTGAGGCGATCGGCCGAGCGCAGTACCGGGACAACCAACCCCTTGGTACTGCTGACGGCGATGCCGATGTCGTAGTAGTGGCGATAGACGATCGTGTTGTCGCGGATTTCGGCGTTCAGAGCGGGCTGGCTCTTGAGGGCGTCGACCACCGCCTTGACGAAGAACGACATGAAGCCGAGCTTGACGCCGTAGCGGGCCTGGAACGAATCACGATACTCGGCCCGCAAGTCCTTAACGGCGGACATGTCGATTTCGTTAAACGTCGTGAGCAGGGCGGCCTGCTGCTGAGCGCTGACGAGCCGCTCGGCGATGCGGCGGCGAATCAGGCTCATCGGCACGACTTCTTCGAGCTGGCTGCCCGCGTGCTTGGACGGCTGCTCGCGCTTGGCGGGCGCGGATGCACGGTCGACTTTCTTCGGCACGCTGGCTTTAGCTTTTTGCTCATCCAGGTGGCGAAGAACATCTTCGGTTCGCAATGTTGAGCCACTGGCGGCAATGTCTGCGGCGTGCAACCCATGCTCGCGCAAAGCACGGCGGGCGGCTGGGGAAACGGCGACTTCGTCGGATTGTTTTTCGGGCGTCGATTCGATGACTTGCTTCGAGGAACTTGTAGGTTGAGAGGCGGGGGCCACGGCCGCTGAAGCGGCCGCGCCGTCGCCCGTGGGTTTTGACGATGGTTCGACGTAGCCGATGACGTCGCCCACGGAGACCATGTCGCCTTCGTGCTTGAGGATCTGGCCAATCACGCCGGCCGAGGGCGCGGCGAGCTCCATCGAGGCCTTGTCGGTTTCCAGCTCGACGACATTTTCGTCTTGCGCGACGGAGTCGCCTTCGCGCTTGAGCCAGCGACCGATTTGAACTTCGCGGACCGATTCGCCAACTTCGGGGATTTTCAATTCAATGGTCATTAGTAGTAGGTCAGGCTTTAGCCTGACAAGAGGGGGGGATCAGGCTAAAGCCTGACCTACATTTTAAACGCTCGAGCGATTAGCTCTTCGTGTTCGCGGTAATGGGCGGCATTGGATCCGGTGGCCGGGCTGGCCGAGGCCACCCGGGCCTCGACAGAGAATGGAAAGCGATTCAGTAGACGCTGACAGAAGCGATTCTTCCAGTAGGGCCAGGCACCCATGTTTTCTGGTTCTTCCTGGACCCAGCGGACAGAAGTTCCATCGGAATAGTCTTGGAGCGCCTTGGCAAATACGTCGTCACGCAACGGATAGTACTGATCGATGCAGAGAATGGCGGCGTTGCCGTGGCCTTGCTTCTCGCGAGCTTCGACGAGGTCGTAGTACATCTTGCCAGTGCTCAGCAAGACGAGGTTGGTACCCGCCTGGCTCGGACGTTGATCGGGAAGGATGCGCTGCATGCGGCCGCTGGCGAGATCTTCGAGCTTGGATGTTACACGCGGGTGGCGCAGCAGACTCTTCGGAGTGAGCACGACGAGCGGCTTGCGCCAGTTGCGCTTCACCTGACGGCGGAGGCAATGGAAGTACTGGGCCGGCGTGGAGGGGGCGACGACCTGCAGGTTGTCTTCGGCGGCGAGGAACAAGAACCGCTCCAGCCGAGCGCTGGAGTGCTCGGGGCCCTTGCCTTCGAACGCATGTGGCAAAAGCAGCACAACGCCGCTCAAGCGGCGCCACTTGTCTTCAGCGCTGCTGATGAATTGATCGATGATCACCTGGGCGGCGTTGACG
>CAZJWY010000227.1:0-7180 GCA_964549545.1 uncultured Planctomycetaceae bacterium
CTTCGACCGAGACGGCGCGGCCGTGGACGCGGTCGACGATCCACTTGAGGATGCGAAAGTTGTCGCTGAAGCCTGGCCAGAGGAATTTGCCGTCTTCGCCACGGCGGAACCAGTTGACGTTGAACATCCGCGGCGGGTGGTCCAGGCTACCGCCGAACTCGAGCCAGTGGCTGAAGTAGTCGCCCATGTCGTACCCGCAGAACGGTAGCATGGCGAAGGGGTCGCGACGCACTTGGCCGATATTGCCGAAGGCGGCGGCCGTCATCTCGGAACCCATCGTGGCAGCGGAGTAAACACCGAATGCCCAGTTGAAGGCTTGGTAAACGAGGGGCACCGCCGTGCTGCGGCGTCCGCCGAAGATGAACGCGCTAATCAGCACGCCCTTCGGATCGTCGTAGGCGGAATCGGCCGACGGGCATTGAGACAACGGCGCGGTGAAGCGGCTGTTGGCGTGGGCTGCTTTCTTGTCGCTGGCGGGTGTCCAGTCGTTGCCTTGCCAATCGATGGCGTGCGCGGGCGGAGCGCCGTCTATGCCTTCCCACCACACGTCGCCGTCGTCGGTGAGAGCGACGTTGGTGAAGATCGCGTTTTCCCGGATCGAGGCCATCGCGTTCGGGTTGCTCTTCTCGTTGGTGCCGGGAGCGACCCCGAAGAGGCCCGCCTCCGGATTGATGGCGTAGATGTTGCCATCTGGGCCGGGCTTGAGCCAAGCGATATCGTCGCCGCCGGTGGTGACCTTCCAGCCTTCCTTAGCGAACTCCTTGGGAGGAATCAGCATCGCGAAGTTGGTCTTGCCGCAGGCGCTGGGGAAGGCGGCCGCGACGTAGGTCTTTTCGCCCGTCGGGCTTTCGACGCCGGTGATCAGCATGTGTTCGGCGAGCCAGCCGTCGTCGCGGGCCATGCAGGAAGCGATGCGGAGGGCGAGACACTTCTTACCCAACAGGGCGTTGCCGCCATAGCCAGAGCCGTAGCTCCAGATCGCGCGCTCTTCGGGGAAATGAACAATGTATTTGTCTTTGGGATCGGGGCTGCAGGGCCAGGCGACGTCGGCCTGGCCCGGTTTGAGCGGCATGCCGACCGAATGCATGCAGGGGACGAACATGCCGTCTGTGCCGAGTTGCTTGATCACGGCATCGCCCATGCGCGTCATGATCTTCATGTTCACGACGACGTAGGGCGAATCGGAGATTTGCACGCCGATCTGCGCGATGTTGGAGCCGATCGGGCCCATGCAAAAGGGGATGACGTACATCGTGCGGCCCTGCATCGAGCCGTCGAACTTGGACGTGAGAATGGCCTTCATCTCGTCTGGGGCCATCCAGTTGTTCATGGGGCCGGCATCGTCTTGCTTTTTGGAGCAGATGTAGGTGCGGTCTTCGACGCGGGCGACGTCGCTCGGATGGCTCCGCGCCAGGAAGCAGTTGGGGCGCAACTCGGGGTTGAGTTTGATGAACGTGCCGCTCTCGACCATCTCGGCGCAGAGGCAGTCGTACTCTGCTTGCGAGCCGTTGCACCAATAGACTTGGTCGGGCTTGCAAAGGGCGGCCATTTTTTCCACCCAGGCGACTAGAGCTTTGTGTTTGACCGTAGTGGGGGCCGTGAGAGTCGTGATGGACATGGCTTTTCTCCTCGTAACAGCGGGCGCGATTCCTTGCAGCGAACCAAGCAGAATGATTTGCGGCGGTGTCGTCTACCGTCATTTTGCCACGAGAAGAAAGTGGTGGGTAGCAGGGTTGGATTTGATTACTTTTTTTGTTGTGGAGGGGGGATTCGATTAGGTTTCTTCATTGTGCTGAGTAAGCCTTCATTGGGTAAATTGCGTCGTGGCGGTCGGTCGGGCATCATAGCGGGATGGGCGGATTGAGTTTGCCGACGATGGTTACGTTTTTCGAGCGCAATGTGGCGTTGCGAGCCGCGGAGCCGGCGTTGGGGTTTATCCGTGGCGGGGTGGTCGAATGGTGGACCTGGCGACAGGCATATGATAAGGCGCTAGCGCTGGTCGGGGGCTTTCGATCGGCCGGTATTGTGGTGGGGGACCGTGTTGCGCAGGTTTCGGAGAATCGTTGGGAATGGATCGTTACCGATCTGGCTTTGCATTTAGTCGGCGCCGTGCATGTGCCGATTCATGTGACGCTATCGGGGGAGCAAATTGCGGAGCAGATTCGGGACTGTGGGGCGAAGTTGGTTTTTGTTTCTAATGGGGAATTGCTAAATAAATTTGCCGGTTCTCTTGATGCGCGACTTGCTGTTCGGCGTCACGATGAGTTGGCGTGGGAGGGGGGCGGGGAGTGGGAAGAAGTCGCTAAGTCGCGAGCGGCTGGGGAATTGGCGACGATTCTCTATACGTCTGGGACGACGGGGCGGCCGCGGGGAGTGATGCTTAGTCATGGCAATCTGGCGTCGAATGCGGCGGCGGTTTGTGAAGCGCATGCGGTTGGGTTGGAACATACGGTGCTTTGTATTTTGCCGCTTAGTCATATCTATGCGAGGACTTGCGACCTTTATACGTGGGTGGTCAGTGGTTCGCGGTTGGTGTTGGCTGAGAGTCGGGAAACGCTGTTGCGCGATTGTCAGATGGTGCGACCCACGGCGCTCAATGCGGTTCCGTTTGTGTATCAGCGCGTGATGGACGGCGTGGTTAATTCGTCGGCGGCTGACAAGTCGGATGCGCTTCACGCAGCTTTCGGTGGGCGGATGGAGTCGCTCTTTTGCGGAGGCGCGCCTGTCGCGCCGAATGTCGAAAAATGGTATGCGGATCAGGGCCTCGCGCTGCTGCCCGGCTATGGTTTGACCGAGGCTTCGCCGGTGATCGCGGTTACGACGCGGCGAGTTCAGTGTTTTGGCACGGTGGGCCGGGCGATTCCCGGCGTCGAGATATGTGTTGCCTCGGACGGCGAGCTACTGACGCGTGGGCCGCACGTGATGCTCGGTTATTGGCAGGATGAGTCGGCGACGGCCGAAACGATCTGCGATGGCTGGTTGCGCACTGGTGACTTAGCGGAGATCGATTCGGGTGGTTTCGTCACGATCCGTGGCCGTAAGAAAGAGCTGATTGTGCTTTCGACGGGCAAGAAGGTTTCGCCGACACGGGTCGAGTCGCTGCTGACGGCGTCGCCGCTTGTGGATCAGGCGGCTGTTTTTGGTGAAGGCCATTGTGGATTGGTGGCGCTGGTCGTTCCGTCTGCACAGGACATGGTGGGGAGCGAGGAGCGAGGAACGAGGAGCGAGATTTTTAGGCGGGAAATTGATCGTTGTTTGGCGTGTGCCGCGCACGAGGAACAGGTTCATCACTTTGTTCTGCTGGATCGGCCTTTTTCGGTGGAGCGTGGCGAGCTCACGGCGAAAATGAGTCTTTGCCGGGAAATAATTGCGCGAAATTTCGCCGCGGAGTTGCAGGTAAATCGCGAGCCATCGACGGGATAACAGGCTTTGCAGGATCGACGGGATGGAAAGCAAAGTCGTTTTCGCTGGCATTTTGATTGGCTGGCGATCCTGTAAATCCAGCCAATCCCGTTATCCTGTCGCTTGTTCCGAGACGCCTATTTTACAGTCGGCACAATCCGCATGACCGGCCGCTGCCCGTGCGATGCTTTTGACCGACCCCTTGCGCCAACCTATATAACTGTGGGGATTTCCTGGGGAAATTGCCCCGATTTCGACCGGAAAGAACGGCCGATTTTCGCCGCCCGAAGAGCGTGCGCAGGCGCTTCGGCGAGTCGAATCCGCTCGCGGTGCAGATTGGTTGCGCTGCGAGTCGGAGCTGGTTGCTTGGTTGGGTTTAAGCATGGAAGAGCACAATTCGCCACTGTCTCCTCAAGCGAGCGCTGCAGCGTTATCGTCTGCCGCTTTGCGCGGATTGCAGGAACGTGCGCAGGCGACGCTCACTTCCAGCCGTCAGCAGGCAGCCCGACTTGAAGCGGAGATCAACGAGAGGCTCGACGCGATTGCGGCTGCCCTCAACGAGCAGTTGGCGTTCGAGCCGCAAAGCTCGGTTGAGACCGATGCGATTCTGGCTGAGGTCAGTCGGCTGAGCGAGGAGCTTGAGCGATCGCAGGCCGCCTGGCAGATCGAGCGGAGCGAGTTGGAGGCCCAGCGCGATACGCTGGCGGCCAACGCAGGCCGTGCGGAGGCGGAGCGCGAGAGTCTTGCTCGCAAATTGGCAGAGGCTGAGAAGGCTCGCGCAGACCTTGTCACGAAGCTGACCGATCTGGAAATCGAGCGGGAGGTTCTCTCGCAGAAGGTGGCGAAGCTCGCCGCGCAAAGCGACGATATCAATCCGAAGCTGAGCAGCCTGGAGGTCGAGCGCCAGGGCTTGGCGGAGCAACTCACAGATTTGGAGGCGGATAAGGAAACGCTGACTCAGAGAATTGCGCAGCTAGAGTCGGAATGTGAATCGCTGGTTGGTAAATTGGCCGCCTCCGAGGAAAGGCAGAGTGAAACTGCACAACAGCTTGCCGATCTTCAGCTTCAGCAGGAGGAGCTACGTCGCAAGAACGCGGAGCTTGCGGCTCAGCGAGACGATGTTTCACCGCAGCTTGCCCAGCTCGAGACGGAACGGGACGGGTTGGTGGGCCAAGTAGCAAGTTTGGAGACCGAACGAGACGATCTGAGGCAGACTGCTTCCGATTATGAAGCACAGCGCAATGAGTGGGTTCAAAAAGTCGAAGGGCTTGAAGCCGAGCGTGAGGAGTTTACCCAGACGATTGAAAGGCTCGAAGCTCAGCTTCAAACCTCGCAGGCGGAGTGGCGAAATCAACTTGTCGATTTCGAGGGTCGGCTGCGTGAGCAGCAAAGTTCGTGGGCCGAGCAAAGGACCGAGTGGGCGCAGTCTCGTGCCGACCTGGAGCAACAGCGCGACGAGCTGCAACAGAAGTTCGATCTGGCGCTGCAGGACTTGCAGCGGCTGCGGGCTCGCGTGGCCGAGTTGGAGCAGGATTTGTCTCGGCGGCCCGAGTCGAACCAGGCAGACTCTGCCGAGCTGGTTGCTTTGCGTGCCGAGCGAGATGAGCTGGCAACGCGCATTGAGAAACTGGAGCAGCAGCCAGCCGCGGCCATCGATTCCGATGCCGAGCAGCAACTGGCCGATCTGCAGCGCCGGTTCGAGTTGGCCGTCGAAGACATGCGCGAGTATAAGACGAAGTGCGCCAAGCTCGAAACCGAATTGGTGGCAGCTCATAATCGGTCTCACGTCCCGACGGTCGACACGGGAGGCAACGATTGGGAATCGCAGAAGCGGCGGTTGCTCGCGTCGCTGGAGCGAAACACCGATGGGCAGGAATCGCCGGTCGAGAAGCAGCAACGAATCACGATCGAAGGCACCATCGAAATGACGGATGCCGTCGTTGCCGAGAAGGATCGGCAAATCGCCGAATTGGAAGCCAAGCTGATTGCCGGCGATAGCTCGCTGGCAGCGGCCGAACGCTCACGCCAGGTGAACGACCTGGTGGAGGCCGATGAGGTCATCGCGGAACATCGCGAGCGAGTGCGTCAGCTCGAACGGGAGATGGAAGGGAAACTGCGGGCGGCCGAGTTGGAGATGTCGATCGAGCGGGCGAAAATGGCTCGGCAAAAGGCCGACTTGGACGAGCTCAAGTCCCAGTTGGAGGCGAAGAAGCAGACCTTTGAGCCGACAGGTGGCGGTGTTGCGCCGGGGCAGCCGAAGCGGCGGTGGCGGGATAAGTTGGGGCTTTCTGGCGAGGAGTGAATAGGCGCGGCGGGATGGGGCGCTGGGGTGAGAGGCGGTTTGTTGGGGTGCCTTGCGGCTTTCTGGCTTGTCTTAAGTTTGCTGGTATTGGACGGCGTGGGCGCCGCCGCTAAGCGCGGGGTGCTTAGCTGCCGCCGACGGATTCGGCGTTCATGTGGTAAATGGCTAGGTGGCGGCCGCCGATGACGACCTCCTGCACGTCGAAGATTCCCTCGGCGGCGACGGGGCGGATGGAGTATTCCGCGGTTTTCCCTTTGACCATGTCGACCAGGATGCAATCGTAGAGGGCCGCGCCGGCGCCGAAGCAACATTCTTGATTATCGCGGACGAGGACGAACTTGGTGATGCCGGCCCGCTGCGGCGTCGGCAGGATGTAGCCGCGAATGCGGATCTTTTGGCCGATGAGGCCCTCGATTGGTTTGGTGAGCATCGAGCGTTTGAACGGCTCGCCGACGGTCATCTCGAAGCGCAGGTCGTCGAACGTTTTGTCGTAAGGTCGATCGCCGGCTGCCGCGAGGACTTTCGTTTTCGCGCCTGGGCGCGGCGGCACTTTGGGCTTGGCTGCGCTATCGGCGGCTGCCGTGGCGATGGTGGAGTTCAAGTCTTTAGATGAGGCAGGTGTGGAGGCTGTTGTGGCGACAACAGGCGGGGTGGTTGACTGTTGTGAGTCGCAGCCGATGATCCAGGTTAAAGCCGCTAGGCACGTCGCGAGCGGAAGATGAATCGAGGTGGCATGACAGCGCTGGAGCATGATAAACCTGCCGGACCTGGTGTCATGTCTATTTAGCGTAGTCGGCAGTCAGCGTAAACACCGTTTTCGGGGAGCCGGGCGCGGCGTATTGTGGCTCGATGTGGAGAACGCCGCCGATGCTAAACACGCCACGGCTGAAATCGACGCGGCGGTCGCCTGTCATCTTGACCAGGATTTGGTCGTAATACTTGATTTTCGACAGGTCGCCAAAGCAGCACTGATTGTTGTCGCGGACCAACAGGAACTCGCCGATTCCGCGCGGCACCGTGATCGAGTCGGGGCGGATGTAGCCTTTGATGAAGACGTTTTTGCCTTCGAGGGAAGAGATCTCAGGGGGCACGATCGTGCCACTTCGTTCTTGCAGGTCGTCTGGCTTTATCGTGCCGAACGAAATACGGGAGTAGCCATCTGGCACTTCGGTGGCATAGACGTAGCTGCCGTAGCCGACGCCACCGACGAGGAGGACAAGCGAGATGATCAGGCCGATGCGAGCCATGCCTTGCCCCGAATAGCGATCGGGTTCGCGGCGGATGCGCGAGAGAGCCCACGCGCAGCAGATTAACGGCGCCAGGTTGAGAAACGAGACGCCGATGCAGGCCTCGGGCGAGCTGCTCGCGGCCACGATGGTGAAGGCGAGCAGCAATACCGCCAGGGCAATGCCCAGCACCGCGCCGATGTGGATCGCGCGATACGTGAGAGCATCTTCCTCTCCGGTATAAGTATTC
>CAZJWY010000228.1:0-7099 GCA_964549545.1 uncultured Planctomycetaceae bacterium
GAACTACTGGAAAACCTAGTAAACTTAGCAGCGTAAAGTGCAAAACTCGAACTTAAGAGTATCCGGGAATTCCGGGTGGCACGCCCTGAGTCTTCGAAGGGCGTGGGGTTAGATGGCGTGGGAACCACGCCCTTCCCAAAGCGTCAGGGCGTGCCACCCAACGCCGTTGACCCTTTTCCAATACTAGGTAACCGCGGATAAACGCGGATGGACGCAGATAGAAAGGCGAGTGAAGACCACCATGCACTTATCATCGATTGGAAACAATCTGCGTTGATCCGCGTTCATCTGCGGTTTCTTTGTAAAAAGAGTTAACGGCGTAGCGTGCCACCCATTCGCTCGAATTCCCAAACGGCTTAGTTACTTCGACCGGCGTTTCACGGCGTAGCCATACTGTGTCGGCCAAGTGGGGTCTGCACCAAGTTCGCGCTCGGCTTTTAGGGCCCAGTAGGGCTCTCGCAATAGTTCGCGTGCGAGAAAGACGAGATCGGCATCTCCGCCCGTGATGATCTCGTTGGCATGCGTGGCTTCGGTGATCAATCCCACTGCGCCCGTGGCGATGCCTGCCTCGTCGCGAATGCGTCGCGCGAATGGCACCTGATAGCCCTTGCCGACAGGAATGCGGGCGGTAGGTATCAGCGCGCCGGAGGAAACATCAATCAAATCGACGCCCCGCGCCTTCAGCTCACGAGCAAGGGCGATCGACTGCTCGATGTCCCAACCGCCCTCGGCCCAATCGGTCGCTGAGATGCGAACAAACAACGGCATGTCGGTTGGCATGATGAGACGCAGCCGCTCCGTCACTTGGAGCAGCAGCCGCATTCGATTCTCGAGGCTGCCGCCATATTCGTCGGTTCGCTGATTGCTAAGCGGCGACAGAAACTCGTGGAGCAGGTATCCGTGCGCGGCGTGGATTTCAAGAATTTGGAATCCGGCGGTAATCGCTCGGTGCGCCGCCGCTTCGAAAGCATCCGTTATGGTTGCAATCCCTTTCGCATCGAGTGGCGTGGGAGTTGGGCTGCCTTGGTCGAATGGTAGTGCGCTAGGAGCATAGACCGGTTGCCAGCCCCCGCTCGTCTCTGGTAGCGGTGCGCCACCATTCCAAGGCACATCGCAACTTGCCTTGCGACCAGCATGGGCAAGCTGAATGCTGGGAATCGCGCCTTGCGATTCGACGAAGCGAGCAATTCGGGCTAGCGGCTCGATGTGGTTGTCTGACCAGATCCCCATATCGCCTGGCGAAATGCGGCCCTCGGCCGACACGGCCGTAGCTTCGACCATGATGAGGGAAACGCCACCCGCCGCGCGACTGCCAAGGTGGACCAGATGCCAGTCATTGGCCATTCCAGCGACGGCGCAGTATTGGCACATCGGCGACATGACAATGCGGTTACGGAGTGTCACGCCGCGAAACGTCGCGGGTGTCAGAAGGTCGATCTCCGGGACTTCGCGGTCGTGATCGGCGCCAGCCGGACAGCCATGCCCCGTTGCTTGGCTGGCTGATTGGTCTCTTAAATCGCTCATTTTATTCTCTTGGGGCTGTGTTTAGTCGTATCGCCTGTGCTTGTGAAATCAATCCTACGAATAAACAGTCTTTACGACCTCGACGCAAGCGCCTCGCGATCAGCTAGCATTTGAGCAGCACGTGGCCATTTGGTCGATGATCCGCTGTTATCATGGGGCGGATAAGACGCAACAATGGTGAGGCGACTTGCTAATCAAGGGCCGCGTTCATCGCACCGACAAAGGGATTTTATCGCACGATGGCACTATTCAAATGCGCTTCATTGTTGGCTGTGCTGCTTACGATTGCGGTGGCTGCCGATCCGGCTCCACACAAGCTTGCCATTGGAGACAAGTTCACGGCGACCGATACATTGGCCTGTGGCGAGGAGCCGAATGAGGACGCGAAGGAGTGCCTGTCGAGGCTCGCATGGACGCCCGGAAAGTTCATGGTTCAGTTGGAGGCAGCTCAGCCGGGCAACGGCGACTTTTTGGTTCGGTTTCCCTCGCCAAAGCCGCTTGGTGATCGTTCGAACGATCTGGTGGCCATGGAATGGTACGCGACCCGCGATGCCAAAGGGGCGATTCGTTCGGCGCGGGCGATTGTGGTGGTGCATGAGTCGGCCCGCAGCATGCCTATCGGTCGCACGATCGCGCGGAGTCTTAACTGGCAGGGCTTGCATGCGTTCTTGATTCATTTGCCGAACTACGGAGCGCGTCGTGCTCCAGGCAACCCGTCATCCTACGAACGAATTATCCCCATGATGCAACAAGGCATTGCCGATGTGCGCCGCGCGCGGGATGCCGTTGTGGCTTTGCCGCACGTCGATGGAACTGTCGTCGGATTGGAGGGGACGAGTCTAGGCGGCTTCGTCACGGCGACCGTGGCCGGTCTGGATCATGGGTATGATCGCGTATTTATCCTACTGGCGGGCGGAAATATCGCGGATGTGATTCTGCATGGCTCGCGCGATGCGGCGAAAGTACACGAGAAACTACTTGCATCGGGACTGACCGACGAACAAATTAAGGAAGCGGCTCACCGAATCGAGCCGCTACGACTGGCCCACCGAATCAATCCGGGGACGACCTGGCTCTATAGCGGTGAACTCGATACGGTGGTGCCACCTAAAAGTTCGTTTGCTCTGGCCAAGGCGGCCAAGTTGTCTAAAGATCACCACGTCGAGTTTGCGGCTGATCATTACTTGGGAGTTATCTATCTTCCATCCGCGGTAATGCAGATCACAGAGCGGATGAAGGAGCCGTTGCCTGTTTCCACGAAGGCAGAGCCACTGCCTCTCTCGCGGTAATATAAAAGAGCTCACGCAGAGGCGCAGAGGACGCGGAGAAGCAGAAGGAACGCTAATGCCCGCTAATTCCATCTTTCATGAGCGAAGATTAGTGTTCCAAATTTGTTTTTTACTCCGCGTCCTCTGCGTGAGCTTATCGACAAATAGCTGGACGCATCTCACCAGATTGAGTAGCCACGAAAAACACAAAAAGTCACCAAAAGTTTTCGTGTCTTTTCGTGTTTCTTGTGGCTATTACCTCGCGTTCTTTAAGCGAGCAGAGCGGGTACGACATTGCCATGCACGTCCGTCAGCCGATAGTCGCGGCCTTGGAAGCGGAACGTTAACCGTTCGTGGTCGAAGCCCAAGAGGTGCATGATGGTCGCTTGTAGGTCGTGGACGTGCACTTTGTTTTCCACGACGTTGAATCCTAGCTCGTCGGTCTGGCCATAGTTCAGGCCTCCCTTTACGCCGCCGCCGGCCATCCACATGGTGAAGCAGTCGGGGTAGTGGTCGCGTCCCAGAGCAGCGCTATTGGCGGTTCGCCCTTCGCGAAAGGGCGTGCGTCCGAACTCGCCACCGCAAACGATGAGCGTGTCGTCCAGCAGGCCTCGCTGACGTAGATCACGAATGAGGGCGGCGATCGGCTTATCGGCGGTGGCCCATTTTTGCGTGAGCCCGCTTTCGAGGTCGGTGCCCGCGGCGGTGCCGTGGAAGTCCCATCCCCAGTCGAACAGCTGAACATAACGTACGCCTTGCTCAACCAACCGGCGCGCCAGCAGGCAATTGTTTGCGAAGCTGCTCTCGCCGGGCTTGGCGCCATAATCAGCGAGCGTGGCAGGTGTTTCGCGGTTGATGTCCATCACTTCGGGCACCGCTGCTTGCATGCGAAACGCCAATTCGTACTGGGCGATGCGAGTTAGCGTTTCTGGATGGCCCAATTCGTCGGCTTGAAGCTGATTGAGCTGTTGCAATGCATCGAGCGAGCGACGTCGGAGGTTGCGATCCATGCCCGCGGGATCGGAAACATACAGCACCGGGTCACCCTGCGAGCGGCACTGCACTCCTTGAAACACGGACGGCAGAAAACCGCTGCCGTAGGAGCTGGAGCCGCTGTTCGGTTGTACGCCGCTGCTGATCAGCACGACGAAACCGGGAAGATTCTGGTTCTCTGTTCCGAGCCCGTAAGTTACCCACGACCCAAGGGAGGGTCGGCCTGATCGCGCCGAACCTGTGTAAATCAATAGTTCCGCGGGCGCGTGATTGAATTGATCGGTGTTCATCGAATGGATGAAACACATTTCGTCCACAATGTCGTCGGCATGGAAATGAGGCACGGCGTCGGAGAGCCATGCGCCCGACTGGCCATATTGGGCGAACTTCCGCGGAGTGCCCATCAACTTTGGGGTGCCCGAGGTAAACGCGAACGTGCGGCCTTCGAGAAACTGCTGCGGGCAATCCTGGCCGTGGCGTTTGACGAGTTCTGGTTTGTAATCGTAAACGTCCAGATTTGGCGGTGAACCGGTCAGGTGAAGATAAATGACACGTTTGGCTCGTGGAGCAAAGTGTGGCTGCCGCTCGGCCAATGGTTGAATAGCATTGATCGAGACATCCGCTCGCGAATCGCTGCCGGTAAGCGCGGACAAAGCCATCGCTCCGATACCAAGCCCAGCGCCGGAAAGAAAGTGCCGACGAGTCACGTTTTCCAGGAATGGCGTGTGCATGGCGCGTCCTATCGCTTGAGAAACATCTCGTCGAGGTTGAGGAGCACATTGGCGACGACGGTCATCGAGGCGACGTCGATCGGGGCGATATCAGCCGGCAAGTCGCCTAATGGTTTCGTGGCGAGCTTCAGCGCTGCTTCCGGATGATCAACTAGGTTCACGTGTGAATCATTGTACAACGCAACGAGCGACTTCAATTCGTTGTCATGCGGTGCCCGCAATAAACATCGACGAAACGCATAACCAATTTTCTCTTCAATGCTGCCAGGATGCTTGAGCGACTGCCGAGCAAGCGATTGCGCTGCCTCGACGTAGACGGGGTCGTTCAGAGTCACTAGCGATTGTAGTGGCGTATTCGTGCGGGTACGTCGCAGCGTGCAGACTTCACGATTGGGCGCATCGAACGTGGCCATCGACGGGTAAGGACTGCTGCGGCGCCAGCTCGTGTAAATCGCTCGGCGGTAGCGGTTGTCGCCTTCACTGGTCTGCCAATCGGTCGAGCCACCGAACGCGGCGGTGAGGCCGAGCTTCGGTTGGGGCGGCTGGACCGGCGGGCCGTACATTTTGGTGCTCAATAGACCACTCGTGGCGAGCGCCTGGTCACGCACCATTTCGGCGCTTAGACGGATCCGCGGTCCACGCGCCAGCCAGCGGTTGTCCGGATCAGCCTTGGCGGCGTCTCCGGAGACCTGGCTCGATTGGCGGTAAGTGGCAGAGGTGACGATCGTGCGAAGAAGTGCCCGAGTATCCCAGCCGTTGTCCATGAATTCGGTCGCGAGCCAGTCCAGCAATTCGGGGTGAGTGGGCAATTCTCCCTGCGAGCCGAAGTCCTCGCTGGTCGGGACGATGCCACGACCGAACAGGGCTTCCCAATAACGATTGGCGATGACACGAGCAGTAAGAGGATTGTTTTTGTCCACGAGCCAATGGGCCAGTTTCAGCCGATCGATCGAGCCCGACGTGGCTGCTGCGTGAAATACGGCCGGCACTCCAGGTTCCACCACAGGCCCCTTGTCGAGATAGTTGCCACGATATTCCAATCGTGTTTCGCGACGGTTGTCGACCAGTTCGCGACAGATGGGGACCGTCGTCGTGGGCTGCAAGTCGCGCGGTGACGAAGTAGCTCGCATCACTGCTAAATCCAAAACTGAGGCTGTCACAGGGGTCGCAGCAATCGCTTGCAACAGCGGAAATGCGACAAGAAACTCTGCAGCTTTATCGCGCTCGGTTCCCTGGTAGACGGGCAGCAGGGGTGTTTCGTCTCTCTGATCGTTATCCGCTGTGTTGTTCAACACAGCGAAGAGCCCGAAGTACTCCTGTTGAGAGATCGGGTCGTACTTATGATTATGGCATTGGGCGCAGGCCATCGTTGTGCCCATCCATACTGACATCGTCGTGTTGACGCGATCGACGACCGCCGCGTTGCGGAACTCTTCGTCCTGGGTTCCACCTTCGCTATTGGTTAGCGTGTTGCGATGGAAGGCGGTCGCGATGAGTTGATCGTCGGTGGGATTGGGCAACAAATCACCGGCAATTTGTTCGATCGTGAATTGATCGAATGGTTTGTTGTCGTTGATCGCTCGGATGACCCAATCTCGATACGCCCAGATCGTTCGCGGATGGTCTTCCGCGTAGCCGGCGCTATCGGCGTAACGGGCCAGGTCGAGCCACATCCGGGCCCAGTGTTCGCCGTACGACGGTCGACGGAGCAGGTCGTCGACCAGCTTTTCGTAAGCTTCTGGATCACTGCTTGCCACGAAGGCATCGACCTCTTCGATCTTGGGAGGCAATCCCGTAAGGTCAAGATAGACGCGCCGGGTGAGGGCCACGCGATCTGCCTCGGGCGACGGTTGTAGACCATTGTCACGCGTCGATTTCAAAACAAACTGGTCAATCGGGTTGCGAGGCCAGTTTTGCCAAGGAGACGCAGCGGCGGGAGGGGCGATGCGCTGAGGTTTCACATACGACCAATGAGCCGCGTAATGTGCCCCTTCGTTGACCCACCTCGTTAGGATCGCGATTTCGTCCTTGGTGAGTGGTTTGCCAAATTTGGAGGGTGGCATTCGCTCGTCGTCGTCCGCGCTCGAAATGCGGCGGATGGCTTCGCTTTGGTCCGCATGATGGGCGACGATCGCGATGGCGCCCGAATCTAGCTTCGCGCTGGCAGCCCTGGTGTCGTCGAGTCGCAAGCCGGCTTCACGTTTGCCATCGTCGGGGCCGTGGCAGGCAAAGCATTTGTTGGAAAGAATGGGGCGAATGTCGCGGTTGAAGTCGATCGAACCTTCCGCCGTTGCAAGATGAGCGAACGAAAGCCCAGCGACCAGCAAAACGGCAAACGAAATGGGTTGTCGCCACGGGGATAGCATGGGGGGACGATTGCCGCTTGTCTGGGGAGGATTCCGCTCGCGATTCTATTTTCAACCACATTTGACTATTTTTCAACATAGGGTGATTTCAGCACATAGTGAGTCCACGCTTCTGGATGCGAAATACCTGGCCAGTTGCCTTCCTGTGGACTGGGCTTCACACTTAGTTCGAGTTTTGCACTTTACGCTGCTAAGTTTACTAGGTTTTCCAGTAGTT
>CAZJWY010000229.1:0-7036 GCA_964549545.1 uncultured Planctomycetaceae bacterium
CAACCGCGTTGGCACCAATCCTTGCATGATCCCCCACGGAAATTGGGCCGAGCAGTTTCGCTCCCGCGCCGATGTCCACGTGGCCCCCAATTATTGGCGCGCCTAGCTTGCGCTCTTTCGTTCCAATAGTCACTTGTTGGAATATCAAGCAGTTGGGACCAATAACAACGTTTGGGTGAATCACGATGCCATTGGGGTGCGGTATCAGCAATCCACCTCCGATTTTCGTTTTCAAGCCGATCTCCGCGCCCGTTACAACGCTCCAAAACCGGTACCACAGCACATTCCACTTTCTGCGCAAACTATTTAGCGGCCCGCGTCTGCTTTCGAGCTTCTGGTAATTTCTGATCGAACGCAAAAGTTGACGCGATGGGTCCCACCACCCTCGAACTTGCTCTCTCGTCCAGTCCGGTTCGGTTGCTGATACCGTATTGCCATTGGAACTACTCATTGCAATAGCTCAAAGCTTTAACGACTCCCAGGATACAAACGTCGTAAAGGGGCTGCGGCCTCGACCTTGGAAACCACAGCTCCCCGCTGCTCGAACGCCAATTTCTGGCCCGATAAAGTGCCGACCACCGCTCCGCAAGCCAGAATGAAAACCGGCGTGATCATCGCATTCACCAAACAATCGATCGCAAACAGAACTACGGTCAGCGCAAGCAGAATCGCCGGCGCCATCGCCGTGCTTGCCAGTTCCCGCGCCGAATAGCGGCGCAACAAAAGCCCGAGCGGCAATATCATCAGGGCAAGCCAGCTCAACAACCCCACCAATCCGTGCGTTCCCAGCTCGATTACCCAAAATCCATCTGTAATCGATATGTCCGTGCCCCACTTATCATAAACTCGCGAGCGGCCCCAGCCACCCCAACCGAAGACGGGCTCCTGCAAGGCTTTTTTGGTCAGTATATCTTCATTGTCGATCCGAAACTGAAACGACGCCGTCCGATCGGGATCGATCCAGTTCGAGATAGTCTGGATCGGCTCACCGTGCCACAGGCCAGTGGTGCGGAACAGAATGTACGCTGGTGCGGCGAGTAGCAATACGATCAAAGCTACTTTAGTTCCAAACGTTCGTGTCACCAACAAGGCGCCCACGCCGGCAAGTCCCAGCGCCAATGCCCCCGTCGAGCGACATAGAATGGCCACGAAAACAAGCAGCCAAGCAAGCCAACTCGCGCGAAATCCCGCTATCTGCTTCACACTTCCAGTCCACCACAACCAAAATCCCACCAACGAAGAAATAGCCATCCACATGCCGAGTTGCAAGCCGTCTTCCATGAAGACGCGCGGTCGCCATCCCCAAAATCTCGCCGCATTGTACCAGCGGCCAGGACTGCCGTAGACAAATCCAGCAAGTTGAGGGCTCATCCGCATTTCAAATAGGCACAATGGAATATAGACGAGCCCGCCAATGAATATTCCAACCGCTAGCTCTTTCAAATCATCTAAATTACGAAAGTAGATTCGTCCAATAAGATACGGAAATCCCCAGGTGACCGTGTTGTTCAACACGGCCGACGCACCGTCCCATATGCCTAAGCCATTCAACCAACTGCTTACGAAAGGAACTAAGCAAAGCACGATCACCGGCATGTCAACAAAACGCATTCTGAATGAAAGCACGCGTTTGGAATCGAACAATAACGCCCCCATTAAAATACCGCCACACGTAGCCGACATCTTTGTGTAATCCGGCAAGTACGGCAGGTCGTAACTAACCATGGGCAGGAATAGAAACCCCGCCAAGAACGCCGTAATTACTGCCCGCCGCGGCGGCAGCACTGCGAACAGCACTAACATCGTTGGTATCCAGACCAGCATCACGATTTGCGCGAAAATCTGCATCGTCCGAATTCTAATGACGAATAAACTCGCCGTTCCGACTCTATAGAACCGTATGTTACTGCCACGCCGTACCTAACTGTGCGTAGCCTCAACTTTACCCATTTGTTGCATGCCGGCGTTGTCGCAGTACGACTCCCAACTGCCATCCAGGGCAGCCACAATTGCATCTTCAAATGCGTCTGTCGCAATGTCCCAAGTATTCGACGTCGCCATTCGATAGGCAGAGTCGGATATCTGCGACCAACTTTCCGCGGGCATGTTTGCGAACTCGATCATCGCCTTGGCCATGCCCTCTACATCTTCTACCTCAACCAACCGCCCACCTCCCGCCGCAAGCAGTTCGGGGGCAGCACCGGCGGAAGTTGCAATAACAGGCGTACGACAAGCCATCGCTTCCAGGATCGGCAACCCAAAGCCTTCACAACGCGAAGGAAATAGCCAAACATCACATGAAGAATAAATCTTCGCGATCTCTCCCGCCGCCGGCGCGCGATAGAACTCGTTCATCAAGTGTCTCACCTCGGCGTCGGGCTCTCGAAAACCAAATGCGACCAAGCGGAGTTCGGGAAGATTCGCTCGCGCGAGGGCCACCGCTTCTAATGCAATGTCAGCTCCTTTTTCAGCCATCTTGGAATGTAAAAACCCGACGGTGAACGCTTGATTCTTGCTTCTTTTGGCCGCGTGAAACTGCTTCACATCAACCCCATTGGAAACCACCTGGCACGCCCGCTCTCCATACTCGGTCGCCATCACCTGCTTCAACCACTGGGAGACACAAATTTTTTTGAGCGGCGCTTTGTATGTCTTGCGGCAGCGCTCGATTGGTAAATGAGCGAATACTTCGTGTCCCTGGACAAGATAAACTTTCTCCCCCTTCGCGGCAGGCATCTCCGCCAGCCACTCCGCAGTTTCCCACCATGTCGCAATCACGACATCCGAATCGGGCACATCGCGCTCGACCAAAGGTCCATCATGCGAGACGACGCGATAATTAACACTGTAGTCATCGTAGTAGGATTTTGCCGGTAAGCGCCGACGTTGGATGCCACGCCCTCGCACAAAATCCTTCGCGGCCTGTTTCCACGAGTGACGCCACGGCCGCGCACACACCACCTCCACTACATGCCCGCGATCGGCAAGTAGCCGCGCATAAATCGCGATCACACGAATGCCGCCAGACCGGTTCGGAGATGGGGACAAGAATGTGATCTTCATCAGAAAACGTATGCCTATTAATCAGCTGAGGACGACCGTCGAACATCAAGCGCTAAGTTATCTGCGATTAATAACAAGTCTTTGACACGCTCTGCGGGGACAAGCCATTGGTCCGGCGCATGGTGACATGGAGTAACAGATTCACCTTGAACCAACGCGTTCTTATGCAATTGAAAAGCAAAATAGTTACTCTCGCGACAAACCTCATTAATGCGATGTACATCCGCTCCGCGATCCGCGAGGATTTCGACGAATATGTGAGGACGATGTCGACGAAGTACTTCCATGCCACCTGCCAACACAGCACCTTCGTGCCCCTCTACATCGATATGCAGTAAATCTACACCAGCTTCCTCATGATTTAATAGAACAGAGTCAAGCGTGTGTATCTCTACTGACTGAGCCGTGGCAATTGTTGAATGAAATTCTCGCGAAAGAGTGCCAGACGTTTCAACAGTCGAACCAAAATTTGCAGGTGGCAGATAAAATGCGCCTTCGCCGTCTATATCGCTCAGTGCTATAGGGAGTACTTTAATCCGTCGCTCCAAGTTATTGAGAGCAATGTTTCGCGCTAGAAGCTCTTGCGCTCTCTCGTATGGTTCGATTGCCGTAACAGATGATGTAGGTGCCGCTACGGCAGCCAAGAGTACAAAAAAACCTGTATTTGCACCGACAAACACAAAGCGGCGAACGTCCCGGCTTAGACCAATTAAGATTTCTGGCACTGGGCGTTCATAGTTATCCAAACCGTCATACCAAACGCGACGCGCAACAACGTCATCGCCAGTAGCACTTGACATCAGGAATTGAATTTGACCACGTGAGCCGTTTGGAATGTCGTATGTAGCCAGTACATTTTCTGGTACAAACCCTGAAAAACGTGATGAATAACGGGCAAAATCGGTAAAACCGACTTTCCATAACATTCGGGATAAAGAGCGGCCTATGGGGGAGCTTGGAAAGGCGCGGCGGGAAACACCTCGGGTCAATCTTTGGAAACTCATCATTGTTTGGCGCTCACACCTATTCTGCTAAGGCTGTGTAGATGCACCTTCGCTCTTACACCAATCGTGCCAAATAGAGCGCGACTTGTCTCGAGCGTTCCATAGACAGCCGATGGATGAACTTTAAATGGTATTCGATGCGGAACATTCCAACTGCGGAAATCGCTATCATTCCGCAATACAATTCGTAGAAAATAGTCGCCGGCCAACAGCGGCATTTCGTCGATCGAAAAATGCCATCTATTCCGCTGATTCGGGGTCGTTCTTGGCACACAGAAATCAGCACTATTCAATGCGAAGACGGTAAAGCCTGTTACATCCTCAAAGTAAACATGAGCGGCCGTTTGAATTTTATGTTTGGTGGAAAATTCAATATTCAACAACATGTTGTCAAACGTCTTTAGAACACCGCCATTCTGCTCCTTGATCGTTACACCATGTAGTTCAAACTCATCATTGGTAAGAGCCAGCTCATCTGTCTTATCCGCCGTTCCAAGCTGAAAATAAATTGAACAAACTTTGCTAACATCCCCTTCAGCTCGAATCTGTCCGGCATCAAATGCAATGGCCTGCGTACATAGGCTATCAACCGCCGCCATATTATGACTCACAAACAACACCGTCCGCCCCTGCCCCTGCGCCACCTCCTGCATCTTCCCCAAGCACTTCTTCTGAAACTCGGCATCGCCGACCGCCAGCACTTCATCAACGATTAGGATCTCCGGCTCCAAGTGGGCCGCCACGGCAAACGCCAGTCGCACATACATGCCGCTTGAATAGTGCTTCACCGGCGTATCGAGGAATTTTTCCACTTCGGCAAACGCCACGATCTCGTCGAACTTGCGGTCGATCTCGCGCTTCTTCATGCCGAGGATCGAGCCGTTGAGATAGATGTTTTCGCGGCCCGATAGCTCAGGGTGAAAGCCAGTGCCGACTTCGAGGAGCGACGCGACACGGCCGCGGAGTACGGCCCGGCCGGTCGTCGGTTCGGTGATGCGGCTGAGGATTTTCAGCAGCGTGCTTTTGCCGGCGCCGTTACGGCCGATGATGCCGACCACTTCGCCCCGCTTCACCTCGAACGACACATCCTTCAGAGCCCAGAAGCGATCCTCTTCCGTTTGCGTGCGGCCGCTCAAGTGGCGCAGCCGGCGCAGCGGGGCGGCCGCCATGCCGGCGAGCGCCTCGCGAAACGTCGGATACTTCGCCTCTTTGAGCCCCAGTTGATAGGACTTGCCGAGGCCGTCGACAGTGATGATTGGTTTTTCCATAGTTTCGTAGGTCAGGCGGTGCCTGACACTTGACTACCCGCATGAACCGGACGCTAGCGCGTTCCGGCTAATTTAATTAGCCGCAGGGCGCTAGCCCCGGTTTTGAAACTGCTTTTTAGTTGCTCCAAGTTATCGATAAGAAGGCTCACGCAGAGGCGCAGGGGTCGTGGGGAGTTTTTGAACCACGAAGGCACAAAGAACACTAAGACAATTCAGATTTGATATCGATATCGAGGGCATCTTCCTCTTCGCTTCCTTCGTGTCCTTTGTGGTTAATCTCTTGACCTTACAATGGATCAAGCAATATCCGCAAACCGCCGCTCGGTTTTTCGGAAGTACATCGCACCGAACACAAACAACACAAGCGTCGAGACCCAAGACACGCCGATCACCGTCCACGACGAGGGCACGCCCAGCGTCGTCCAGCGGAAACCGTCGATGATTCCCACTAGCGGGTTGAGCGCGAACAGCGCCCGATACCGCTCCGGGACCAGCGAGGTCGGGTAAACCACCGGACTCAAAAACTGCCAAACCTGAACCATAAACGGAATCACGAACCGAAAGTCGCGATAGCTTACCGTGAGGGCGGAGAGCAAGTACGCAATGCCGAGCGAAGCCAATATCGTTTGCACGACGACGATCGGCAGCAGCACGATCGCCAGCGGCGGCATGATTCCGAAATAAAACATCAGCCCCAGAAAGATGCCAAATGACAACACACAATCGAGCAGTACGCCGCCCACGTTCGCCGTGGGCACGAACAACCTGGGAAAGTAAATCTTCGTCAGCAAGTGCTGCTGGCTCACGAGCGACATTCCGCCCTGCGTGATGGCGTTCGAGAAAAACAACCACGGCAACAGGCCCGCGTAAGTGAAGACCGGGTACGCGTTCGCCAGCTCGGGCGGTAATAACTTCTCAAACCCAGCGAATCTTCCGAAGATCACCGTGAACACGACCATGCTGAGCACGGGCACCAGAATGGCCCAGGCCATGCCGAGCACCGTCTGCTTGTAGCGCACTTTCACATCGCGCCACACCAGGAAGTACAACAGCTCGCGTTGCCGCCATAGCTCGGCAAAGTTGATTTGCGTCCAGCCACGGCTCGGCTCGATGACCAATTCCACAGAGGCCGACGCGTGTGCATCGATAGCGTCATCCCGCACGGCCGGCTGGTCGGTTGAAGGCGCAACCGCCTCGGTAACCGGAGAAGGCGCGGCATCGACCGGCAATTCTTCCGTAGCTCTGGCAGCGGCGAATGAGGTTGAATTTGACATGAAATCTAAGAATCTAACGACGAAGTGCTATCGAACAGCGAAACTTTACAACACACCAATCCTAAAAAAACGGCTTCACATCCAACCACAACTTCGCCTGATAAACCAACTCATAAAAAACCGAGGCGCTCTAGCGAGGCAACATTCGACGCCGCTTCCGCTCGTGCGGAATCGTGTACTGCTTGATCTTTCGGTAAACTGTCGCCTGCCCCATTCCAAGCATTTTGGCCGCTGTCACCACGTGCCCCTCCGTTCGACGCAGTGCATCCACGATGGCAGTGCGCTCGTGGCGCTCGATTGGAGTGAGCGTGGCTAGTGAGTCCCGTGAGTTATTGCTTGCATCCGCCTTACCACCTGCCGCCTGCCGATGCCGCGCGGCAAAGGCGGACGCCAACTGCTCCTCCGCCGGAATTTGCTCCGCCTCGAT
>CAZJWY010000230.1:0-539 GCA_964549545.1 uncultured Planctomycetaceae bacterium
GTATTGGTGCTCAACGCCTTTCGGCATCAACGAATATTCAACCAACGATCCAAGCTACGGTCAGGACGTTTACGATGTGCTCAACGCCTTTCGGCATCAACGAATATTCAACGGATCGGACCGAGGAACATCGCCGCCCGGAGTGAAGTGCTCAACGCCTTTCGGCATCAACGAATATTCAACCCTGAAGCAATGGGAAGGCCGTCACATAGCAAGCTGTGCTCAACGCCTTTCGGCATCAACGAATATTCAACACGCAAGGTTATTGGGTATGTTGTTGGTCTTTTTGTGTGCTCAACGCCTTTCGGCATCAACGAATATTCAACCGTCTTCGTTCTCTCCCATATCGGTCCAAGTTCTGGTGCTCAACGCCTTTCGGCATCAACGAATATTCAACCAGTTCCTGCACTCGTAAGCCAGCGTCGATATATTGTGCTCAACGCCTTTCGGCATCAACGAATATTCAACAAAAACAATCGCGAACATGACAGCCGGAAAGTATGAGTGCTCAACGCCTTTCGGCATCAACGAATATTCAA
>CAZJWY010000230.1:549-6968 GCA_964549545.1 uncultured Planctomycetaceae bacterium
GATGGCTCCGCAACGTTCGTTGATTTTTTTACTGTGCTCAACGCCTTTCGGCATCAACGAATATTCAACAGCGGCATCCTCAACCCTTGAAGGTAGCTGAAGTTAGAACAGGCACTTTCATGCACCTCCTGCTCCTCTTGCGATGAATTGGGCATCGGTCGAATTCTTTCTAGCATACTCTGTACTCGAAGAGGTTGCATCTTACTAACCGTACTCAAGTTAGCGAATTTACTCGGTGAGGTCATGGACCTCTAACGCCGAAGTTCAACTGTAAGTTAATAGTCTCACACACTTTGACTTCCCTCTGCATGACAGCGAAAGCTGCCATTGACGGATGCGTGATGCAGCTTCTTTGCGTCAAAGAGCCCTGTTGAAAATATCATTATGCCTATTAAACGATGCGGAAACTAGGAGGCGGCGAAGCCCAACTCGATTGGTCGCCCGTGGAATGATCCGGAACTTTGCCAGCGCAGCTGTCGCAAAGCGGGATCACGAGCAGATCATCTTCCTCAGCCATCAGCTGATTCAGTTCCCAGTGCAATTTTTCGAGTGCTTCCCGATCCAAACGGCAACGAAAGACGCTCAATTGGATTCGAGTGCCGTAGGCTTCCAGTTTTTTGGCGACGCGACGCAGGCGTTTAGGATCGCGAACGTCGTAGCTTACCAAATGCCAATGCTTTTCCGCCATCACGTCCTCATCGCATGCGTAATTGTGCAAAAAGCCCCGGGCAACCGCTCCACTCCTTCTCAAGGAGGCGCATCTCCAATTCAATCATCCGCGAGTAAGAAAGCGATTGCCCCGTGTGCGGGTGCTTGTAGGATTCTTGCAGTCGTTCCTCGAACAATCCGATTGCCTTTTTTCGGCCGGACTCCGAAAGCCAAATCTGGCCCGGCGAAAGGGTGAAATCGGCCTCGATCTGCCATTGTTGTCGGTTGACGCTGCCTATCAGCGGAATCTCCCACAACGTCGTACGGAACAGCTCCATCATGTCAAGCACGAGCGGAGCCGCCGCAGAGCGAGGCCGGTGATAAAAACCGAGTGCTGGCTCCAAACCCACGGCCAATGCAGCTCGATGTACCGAAGTATGCACGAGCGCATACCCGAAACTGAGCAACGCGTTAAAGCGATCCCGCGGTGGATGCTTCGACCGCCCTTGCGGCTTCATTTCCGCCGGGACTTGATCACCGAGTAACGATGGCAACGCCGCAAAATAAGCCTTCGCAGCCATACCCTCTAACCCCAGTAATGACTCCTCGGCGGCAACTACGGGGATTTTTCGTAAGGTTTCGCGGATACGCTCTATATGTGGATCGCAATGGCCGCGTTTCTCCTCATCACCGCGTGAGGCTCGCAACAGGTAACGGAGTTGCGATTCCACTTTGGCTTGCACAAGTTGGCGGGCGAGTCGTAGTCGCGTCGCCGGATCGACCAGGCCTGCATACTGTCGCAACCTCTGTTGCACTCGCCCCGGCGAATTTGAAGTGCCGGCTGCAAATCTCCCGCCCGCTGTCATCCATTGCACCGAAACGCCCTTGCTAGCGCAAAGATGGATGGCTTGAGTCGTGACTTGGCCAAAGCCGTGTACCACAACGGCATCAATATCTTCAATTGGTACACGTTCGGTCGTTTTCTGGTGCTGCTCGTCCTCGGCTTTCACTACCAGCGATTCGCCACTTCTGCCAATGTGTGCCTTTGGCGACATCACATGCAGCGTCTGCCGCTCGCGGTTTGAAGGGAACAGAGTGGGAATGTGTCGGACATGCTCGACAGTTTCGGCCTCAACATGCTCCTGCGCCTCGGCCGCCAGACGTTCCTCCTCCGGCAAGCAGACAGGTGCCAAAGAACACCGTCGGCATAGATTCTCGTTCTCTGCCACCGGCGGGCGATCTGTCGTTTGACGCAATTGATTGGCGCGGGCAATCGCCTCCCGCAGATCATTTCGGGCCGATTCGTCGATCTCGATCAGGGCTGTGACATTTTCCGCGTGGTAACGAATGCGGGCTTGGGGGACCGGCTCGCCGAGCGACTCTTCAAGCAGCACCGCATAGGCAATCGCCTGTATGCGATCACTAGGCCAGGGAAGCACTTCCTTGCGTGCTCCCCGTTGGCAGCGTCCCCGCTTGTGCTCCAAGGCAACCCAATGGCCATCGCGCCGTCGCACCGCATCGATCTTTCCTCGCAAACCCCACGCCTCGCTGGCAACTTCCACGCTGCGTCGTTCCGGCGATTCGTCGTCAAGCGGCACCACCTCGTCGTGCAGACGCCGGCCGGCGTACACCGAGGCATCGGCCACGCGAATCTCCTCCACCTCTTCCAGGTAGAAGAGCCGCTCGCAATAAAGGAGGGCGTGCAAAGCCATCACCCGCAGTGGCGGTAAGTGTTCGTGCAATTCACTGTTTGGCACGGAATGCTCCACGCATGTGGCCGCCGTGCCGAACGTCCCCCATCCCGTAGCATGATTTGCAAGTGTTGCGGTGGCAAGACTTAAAATGTGGAAAAATCAGTGAAAATCGATTCGCGGCATTAGTTCAACGCCAGGACCGACTAGCGGACTCGGAACTAAATCGCCGGTCGCATATCGCGTACCGGCCGACCCCACATGATCCACCCACACCGGCAACGTCAGTCGCCCGCGCGGGGCGAGGAGGAATACGTGCCCCGATTGCTTCTGGAGTCGCGATTCAACGCGACCAAGCTCGCACACTTCATCCACCAGGTGCGTGCTTTCGCCCAGCGACAAGCCGCCGAACCGCGAAACCGATTCCGGCTTTTCCAGCGCCTGCCGCACCCGCGCCTCCAGCCCTCCCTCGGCCTCCTCCGATGAATCAAGCCACACCACTAGTTCCACATGTGTGAGCAACTGCTGGTAATCGGGCCGGGTATTGCCCGACGAACCGAGCGGCGTTTTCTTCACTCGCCAAACGGTTCGCAACACCACGCTCGTCTCCGGATTGCTGAGAAGCATTGGCGACACGCGGCAGCCGACGTGTCGGCGGCGATCGGTCTCGCCCACCAGCGAGAGCAGAAACCCGTAGCATGTCGCTGGTGGCGGGAGCGGCTCGGTCTCCAGGTACTCGCGCGCGAATCCCTTGCGGAAGCAAGCGATTGGCACGGTCACGTAAACGCCGATCATAGTTAGCCCCCAATGCCAAGTTTGTCGTTGATGATCTCCACCGCTCGTGCGCAAGCCGCCTTGATGCCGGTCGGCGTGATGCCGGCCTTCTTAACCTGCACCGCGAGCGGCGATTCGAGATCGCTCACGCCCACCAGCAGTTCAGCGGGCTTGATGTCACCTGCGTTGATCCGGGCGACGAGCGCATCGGCCGTTACCGTGCGACCGTTATCGGCCGTGTTGAAGCAGTACAGCAGTCGCGGCGCGGGATCCAGGGTCAGCCGGAACACGACGGCGTCGGGCGAGAAATCGAACAGGAATCGACCATGATTGCCAGCCACGGTTCCCAACTCGCACAGCGCCTGCACCGCCTTGGCCGTGCGCGCCTTGTCGCGTAACCGCTCGGGTGTGAGCGCGATGCCGTACTGGTAACGAGTAGCATGCAATTCGGTGCCATACGGCACTGGATTCTTCGATTTGTTCTCGCCTTTGGAGGCCGAAGGGGTCGCACCGGGCGAAGCGGCGTTGAACGTCACGTCGCCGCTCCAAGGTGTGAGCGAAACAGCGCGGGTGATCTCCAGGACGGCGCGGCGCACGTTCGCGGAGCCCGATTCGCCTTCCTCTTTGGCCGCATCGGCCTTCATGAACCCAAGCAAATCGTCGTCGATGTACGTTTTGCCTTTCTCCGATGCCCAGCCACCGAAGTCTGGCTCCTGCCAGGTATTTGCCCGTTCCTCTTCATCCCATTTGCGGTTGGTGCCGTTCTTCTCGATGGGGCCAAGCCGCCGGCGAAGCGCGAAGCGAATGGCTTCGGCGCTTACCGTGCTATGAGTTTCGCCCATCCAAAGGAGTTTCTGGAGCGTGGTGATATTCCCTTCAGTTTCGGCGCGGTTATTCGCGGCGGTTCCGAAAGGGGTAACGAAGTTCGCAAAAACATGCAGCGACATGAAAGTTCTCCAGGTTAATAGTTAAGTGGTGGTCTCAGATTCTTCTTCCTCACGTTCCTTGCCGGCGTAGCTGGCGAGAGCGAGCAGGCCTAAGTCGCGGGCTAGCTGCCAATCGGAGCGCATCACGGGCAGGACCTTCCCCCATCCCTCCCGTAGCACCGAGTTATTGCCGCCACGACTGAACAGGTCGGTCAGCGCGAACCGAAGTTGCGCGGCCGTTTTCGATCCGGCCAAATCTAGCCGTAGCTTCTCGCGAAAACGCTCCCACCGATTCTTCGTCGCCTGGGAGAGTTTGCCTTTCTTTCCATCGGTTTCCTCACGGATTCGCCCGAGCGATTGGCGGATTGCTTCATGCACCGCTTTCACAATGAGCGTTTCCCCTTCGTGATCCCACATTGCAGGGTCGGAAATCATGGCATGGAGCCCCTTTCTTTCAAATGGAAGTTGCTTTCGATACGGCTTATCGGTGGCAGGATTCGTCTTGGTCATTAGGTCGCTGAAGCCGGCATACCACGGTTTGGCACGAGCCAGGTTTTCGGCAATCATAGGACGGACCACGCTCTCAGCGCGGAACGACTCTTTGTGCTCCACGACTTGTTTCTGTTTGCCGCGTCCAATGGATTCCTTCACTGTGCGAACGACGATGCGAGGAGGCAATTGGGCTAGTGCCCGATCGAAACGAGTCAGGATCTTCTGATCGCCCGGCGGCACATGGAGTGTTGCCACTCTCGATTTCTGTTGACTCGCCCAAGGCGTGGGCGTAAACGTCATCGAATAGCAGCCAGGAATCGTCGCTCCATCCACGGACCGTCTGGCGTGCGATGTGATCGCAGCGTTCCGCCGAGGATTGTTTCGCAATCGCACCTGAGCTTGGAGCGCGGCATCGGCCGCATTGGTGATCTGGCATGACTGCGCCGTTGAGGGTGTCATCGCAGGACGGTCATACATGAAATCCAGCAGATTCTCCACCAACGGCACAATCAGAGCGGCAACGCCTCGATTCACCGACAAGGCCAGGCAGCCGACGAGTGCAAAATAAAGCGGCAGCATGCGCTCGGGTGAATCCTCCGCAGCCGTGTCGCCTGTAAATGCAACATGCCGCACGACGTTCCCAGGACTGATTGGGCCGTCTACTCTGAGCGTGTCCGCGACGATCTCGCCATTTTTGTTCACAAACTCTTGCCAGCCCATTTGGTGCTTGTATCCGCTGCATTTTCGATACTGAACAACAACTCCCGGAACACCTTCACCCTCCGGATCGTATGAAACCTGCGTTGGTTCCTTCACCAATTGGCGCACTTTGCCGTGTTGCAAAAAGGTAAGTGTGAGTCCGGATTGAAGATCGGCCAGGACCGGCGAAGATGCTTCGCTGTCATGCTGCCCGGGAAGCAGAATCAGTCCGTCCCTGCGGATTTGAAAGGCGAACTCAAACAGCTTCTTCAAATATTCGCCCGCGTCTTCCGGCTTACCAAATCGAAGTGTTACGGAATCGTCGTCAACCTCCCATGGAAACACGCCATCAACTATCGGGCCTGGAAGCCTCGATGCGGCTCGCGGATCCAACTCCAACTGCCGTTCCATCGCCTTGAGCGTGCATGCCAGTCCGCCCAGGCCGGCGCGATGGAGCGCGGTCATCCCCGGCGCGAAGAGCTTCATTGTCAAGTGATCGGGGGGCGGTGGCTTGATGGGCTTTGCCACTTTCGGGGCCTTTGGCGCTTTCGCTGGGTTCGCGGCATCCCCGTTTACGCGTTTCTTTGCCATGTGGCACCTCGCAGTTCGTCGTAGTTGATTGTGCCCGTGGGAGCCACCGGTATGCCGCGCTCACGCGACCACAACTCCCAACCTCGCGGAGCTTGTGGCATCGGCAACACAACGCGCGGCAGGGTTTTCGGATCGCGCCGTACGGTCGCCACATCCTCTTGCATCAACACTGTGATGCCCGGCGACGCCTCGCGCAGTTCCGACACGGTGCTCTTTGGGCCGCCATCGAGCCAGGCGCTGGCGACCAGTTCCGGCGGCTGATCGCCGGTTTGCTCCCAGGCTTCGGCGAGTTGCCGCTGAGAGACCTCGGATGTGGGCAAGCGCTCAAGCCACGTGCGTGTAGCTTCCTGATCTGCGGGCGTGTAAGGGAGGTGGTTCTCAGGTATCACCACTACGAACGGCTTCGTAGCATCGCCGTGCGCGGCACGGCGATTGAGACGGCCGAGTCGCTGGATTAATGCTGGCACCGTCGCCAGATCGGTCACGAGCAAATCCGCAGAAAGATCGAGCGACATTTCCGCCACTTGCGAACAGATCGCCAGCGCCGCTCCCGGCGTAATCTTGGGATTAAAAGCATCGATCACCGCTTTGTGCCGGG
>CAZJWY010000231.1:0-6692 GCA_964549545.1 uncultured Planctomycetaceae bacterium
ACGTAGATCAGTGACGATTCGTGTTTTTCTGTCTCTACTTCTATCTTCTCTGTGTCCTCCGTGTCTCCGTGGTGAATCCTATCTACCGAAGTTGTTTTTGAGTCATCCCCTAGGGGGTAAAGATGGTGACGCCGCGGCCGTGGTATTGCTGGAGGGATTCGAGGGCGGCTGGGGCTTCGGCGAGTGTGGTTGTGCGCTGGACGAGGAGCGTCGGGTCGAGTCGGCCGGCGTGGATGTGGTCGAAGAGGGCGGGGTAGGCGTGGGCTTGGAGGCCGTGGCTGCCGCGGATGTCTAACTCGTAGCCGATGGTGCGGCGAACGAGCTTTGCGGGTAGCGTTTCTTGATCGGTCAGATGGCCCACTTGGACATGGCGGCCTAGCTTGCGCAGCGAGAGGATCGAATTGGTGAGCGTGATGGCACTTCCCAGAGTGTCGAGCGAGAGGTCGGCGCCGCGGCCGGTGAGGTCTTGAATCGCGGCGGGGATGTCGGCGATGTCTTGAGCGCAGAGCGTGACTTCGGCTCCCAATCGTTCGGCAAGGGCCAAGGGTTCGGCGCGAATGTCGACGGCGATCACGCGGGCACCGAGCGCGCAGGCGACCATGACTGCTGAGAGGCCGGCGCCGCCGCAGCCATGCACAGCGACCCATTCGCCGGGCTGGGCCTGCCCTTGAATGGCGACCGCGCGGTAGGAGGTCGCGACTCGGCAGCCGAGCGCGGCCGCCGCCACGCTGGAAATTGATTCGGGGAGGGGCACGAGGTTGCCGGCGGCGTAGCGGATGGCGACATAGTCTGCGAACGAGCCCCAGCCGTTGAAACCGGGTTGGTACTGAGCGTCGCAGATGTGTTGGTTACCGTGATTGCACTCGGGGCATTTGCCGCAACCAGCGACAAAAGGGACTGTGACTCGCTGGCCAATGAACGGGCGGGGAACATCATGGCCGACTTCCACGACGACGCCGGCGAACTCGTGGCCGGGGACGTGGGGGAAGCTGCGGATGTCTGGATCGTGGCCGCGCCAGCCGTGCCAATCGCTGCGGCAGAGGCCGGTTGCCTCGACTTGGATGATCGCGCCGTCGGGGGCCGGGGTGGGGTCGGCGACGGTTTCGAGTGAGATCCGGCCGCCGAACTCGTGGTAGGTGACTGCTTTCATTGGTTTGCTGAGGAAATTGAGCTAAACCGCAAGCGGTTGGGGAAATGGGTGGTGGAGCTATGCCGTAAATGATGGGGCAGTGGGTGGTGATTGCTTTTTCTATTTAGTGGTAGGAATGGACTGACTTCTTGTTACCAATAGTAACAATTGGCAAAGAAAAGCAGCCTCATACTTTCAGGAAGATGCGCTTGCGGTAGAGCACGTAGAGTAGTGCCCATTTTACGGCTACGACTGCGATGGCCCAGAGAAGCGGTTGATAGGCGCCGGTGCGATTGAGGAGGCCGTCGAATAGCGCATGAGTGGTATAGGCGAAGTCGATGAATTTCGGCGCCATGTAAATCAGGATGGAATTGCTGCCGATGACGACGAAGAACAGCGTCCAGCCTTTCAACTGCCAGACATCGATCACTAGATAGAACAGTGCGAGCAGAGACAGGCTGAATCCTGCGCAAAGGAGCACGAAGGAGCTGGTCCAGAGGTTTTTATTGATGGGGAAGTTGAGGTTCCAGAGGAGGGCGAGCGCGAGGCAGGCAACGGCGGCAAGGAGCATCGCGGCTGTTTTGAAGTAGCCGGACTTGCGATCGTCTTTCAGGAACTGGCCGGTGACGGCGCCGATGAGCGCGGTGCCGATGGCGGGGATCGTTGCCAGGAGGCCCTCGGGGTCGCGATCACCTCGGTAGAGCTTGCCGGGAATGAGCAGGCGATCGAGGTAGTCGGTTAGCGTATGGCCGGGAGATAGATCGCCTGCGCCGAAGCCGGGGACAGGGATGAGCTTCAAAGCGGCCCAGTAGCCGATGAGCAGGCCGGCGATCCAGAGGATGCGGCCACGTAACTGTGTGTTGAGGAAAATCAGGCCGGCGAAGAGATAGGCGAGGCCGATGCGGCCGAGGACGCTAGGCAAACGCATGGGCCAGTTGAATTTCAACAGGCCGTTGTAGATGAAGCCGAGCAGAACGAGAAGCAGGCCGCGAAAGATCACGTGCTGATACAATGCGTGCCGTCTGTCGCCGCGGGCGAGGCGCTTTTCAAAAGAGAACGGCATCGCTACGCCGGCGATGAAGAGGAAGAGGGGGAAGATCAGATCGTAGAGGGCGAACCCATGCCATTCGGGATGCTCCATCTGTCCGTTGAACCATTCGAGCCAGCGCCAATGGGTCAACTTGGCGGCGGCATGGACGATCGCTTCGCCGCCGATGATCCAGAACATGTCGAAGCCGCGGAGGGCGTCGAGGCTGAGGAGCCGATTGCTGCTGATTTGTAAGGGAGGGTTTTTCGGCAGTTCGGCGGGCATTGTGATTTGCGACTTCGAGAGTATGTTACTTTATTGGTGCTTTTATTAATAATGAACGGCTGAGCGGATGGACGAGGGCGGAGACGCCCCGGCTCGCGGGCGGTTGTTCATTACCAATGCAAGCCTCAATAGCTGGAAGAGTCGCCGGTTATTTTGATGCGGCGCGGAGGGGATGTCTAGCGGCAGATAGAAGGGCTGGACGCCATTCGGGGCCGTCAATCGGATTGTTAAGTCTGGTGACGCTAAGTCCGGTGGTTGAGATTCGGCCTGGCGGCCGACGCTAAACTTTTTTTGGTGGCGAGATTAGCGTTACTTCGATCGGCGTTTGGCTCGCATGAAATGATGGGTGTGCTTCATGGCAATAATGCCGAGCAATGGAAGAGTTGCAGCGGTAGCGTTGCTTTTGACTTTGAACCTCAGGTCTCGGGAAGATTTGAGCGACTCGAACAACGAGGCAGGCGAGTGTTCGGCGGTAGATCGAAGGTAAGTGCCGCATGAACCGATCGTTCCCAGGCGATGAGAGTCGCTGCCGACGGTGAGGCGTTTGCCTGCCGTTTCGGCAAAGAGCCTGGCTTGCGCGTTGGCTCGGCGCGGAACTCCGCCATTATGAAGCTCGATCGCATCGACGGCTTCCAGAACGGCCTCGACAAATGGCTTGCCGCGGCGGCCATGTTGGTAATCGAGCGATTTACGCCCCAGGGCAAATGGATGTGCGAGCGAAACGTAGGCGTCCATCTCTTTGGCTGCTTGCAGGCAGTCGACGGTTCGAATCCAAGAGCGGACCATGAAGCGAGTGCGCAGATAGGGCTCGACGGCGGTGCGGTAGAAATCCTCCAGCGATTCGCCCCGAGGGAAATACACCAGTAAGTCGATGCCTTCTTCTGTTCCGACTTCGATGCCGGGAATGACAGGCACGCACTCGCGTTCGTAGAGCTCGGTCGCGCCGCGAATTTCGTTGTGATCGGTAACCGCGACGCCGAGCGTGCGATTGCAACAATGCCGCTCGATGCGCGGGATGCCGGCAAGGCCGTCGGAATAGCGCGTATGAACGTGCGTATCGACGAGCAGTTCCGTATGCTCGAAAGGTTGGTCAGACATCGTGCGACTGAGAAGGGGGCTAGTAGGCTCGTGTGCGACTGTCGACATGGGCTTCCACCTTGCCATTGGGTCATTGAATGCTACGTCACAAGGTTGTAGGGGACAACTATTTGGAACCAGCAGAGAAGCGCGCAATTAAGGATGATGGCTTGGTTTGAGCCGGATTGACTTGCAAAAAAAGCAAACCCCGCGCGAGACTTTTTCGTGGGAATTTGGCTGATACGCTATCTCGATGTATAACAGATGGCCGACTTGTCGCAGGCGGTTTCGCATAGCCATTGAGACCAGGATTATGTCACTTCTGATCAAGAACGGGAAAATCACGACGGCGAGCGATCAATACGTTGCCGATATTTTGTGTGAGGGTGAGACGATCACAGCGATCGGTCATAACTTGCACGAGCCGAAGGGAGCCGAGGTGATCGATGCCACCGGCAAGTATGTATTTCCTGGATTCATCGATCCGCATGTGCATATTTATCTGCCTTTCATGGGAACGTTTGCGAAGGATGACTACGACTCGGGAAGCCGGGCGGCACTGGTTGGTGGAACGACGACACTGATCGAAATGTGTTGCCCGAGCCGGCAAGAGGACGCGCTGGAAGGATTTGATCTGTGGATGTCGAAGGCGGAGGGGGTCTCGGCTTGCGATTTTACGTTTCATATGTCTGTCTCGCGATTTGACGAGAAGACCGAGGGGCAATTGCGGAAGATTGTGAAGCGAGGCATTAGTTCGTTCAAGATTTTCTTGGCTTACAAGGATTTCTTTGGGCTCAACGATACGGAATTATTCAAAACGCTCAAGCTGGCCAAGGAACTGGGGGTGATCGTTACTGCTCATTGCGAGAACGAGACACTTGTCTCGGAACTGCAAAAGCAGCTTATTGGCGAAGGCAAAACGGGGCCGGAGTGGCATGAGCCGTCTCGGCCGGTGCGGGTGGAAGCCGAGGGAGTGCATCACTTGATGACCTTTGCCGAGGAAACGGGGGCTCATGTTTATATTGTTCATACTAGCAACAGTGATGCGATTTGGGCCGCGGCCGCTGCGCGACAGCGCGGGGTGCATGTGTGGATTGAAACGGTCGCACCCTATTTGGTGCTGGATGAAACGTACGCTCAAAAGCCAGATTTCGAAGGGGCGAAGTATGTGATGTCGCCACCGTTGCGTGCTAAACGGCATCAGGACGCGATTTGGAATGCGCTGGCGTCGCGGATGGTGAGCACGATCGCGACGGATCATGCGCCGTTTGATTTCAACGGACAGAAGGAAATGGGACGCGGCGATTTCACTAAGATTCCGAATGGCATTCCCAGCGTCGAAGATCGGGTGAATCTTGTTTATACGTATGGCGTTAAACGCGGGCGGATTGATTTGCATACTTTCGTCGATGCATGCAGCACGCAAGCGGCTAAGCTGTTTGGTCTGTTTCCGCGGAAAGGAACGATCGCACTGGGAAGCGATGCCGATCTGGTGATTTACGATCCCGATTATCGTGGCGAGATGTCGGCAAAAACGCAGCAAATGAACGTAGACTATAGTGCCTTTGAAGGGTGGGAATTGGAGGGAAGGCCAAGCGTTGTTACCGTTCGTGGCAAGGTACAAGTGCGGGAGGGCAAGTTTGTGGGTGAGCTAGGCCATGGGCAATTCTTGAAGCGAGTGCCCACGCATTTCTAGCTTTTCTTACGTTTCATCGGATGTTGGCAGCCCAGCATTCAGGTTGGCTATTTCGTGGTCCTGCCAATTGTGTCGCAGACGTTTCGCCGCTCCGCCGCATCTAGCAGCAGAACAAAAAACACGGAAATGCTCGCGCATCTATGGCGAGTAGGTAGTTTTTACCCAAATCGTGGCACAGCAATTGCGAAGATGTCGCCATGAAGTCGGCGCGGAGCATATTTGGTTTTGCGCAGGATTGCTCGCTTTGTATTTGTAATAGAGCAAAGTTGAGCGAATGAACCACTTACATGGGAGTGATTGAGATGAGAGTATTTCTGGGAATAACAGCGGCGATTGCATTGGCAGTTACCATCGGTTGCAGTGAAGGCACGACTCGGAAGGATGTAGCCGCAGCCCGTGACAAGCTCGAGAAAGAAAAACAACAGACGTCTGAAACAATTAACGAAGGGCGGCGGGAAGTAGCTCAGGCCCAGGAAGATGCTCGAGAGCATGTTGCTGCTAAACCTGTAACTCCAGACCAGGCCACGACCGAAGCACAGAAGATTGCCGAGGCTCGGAACGAAGCCGCCGAAGACATCGCGCAGCAAAAAGAGAAAGAGCGGGCAGCGGCCGCAGATTTGGCCGATAAAGAGCAGTCGCTTCAAATGACTCAGGCACGTGATGCGTATGTCAGAGAAGTGGAGACAAAGTTAGCTGACACGGATAAACAAATCGACATTTTGAAAGAGCGGGCTTCCAACGCCCAAGGAACCGACAAGGAGGCAATTAATCAGCAAGTCGACACCTTGAAATCGCAGCGAGACATTGCCAAGAAAGCGCTGAATGACTTGAAGGATGCCGATTTAGCTCACTGGAAGAACCACCAGGAACATGTTCGACTGGCCCTCCAGGATTTGGATAAGAGCACGAGAACAATTCGATAATCGGGTGTGGACCTGCTCTGAAACGTCGGGCACTCTTATCGAGTGCTCGGCGTTTTGCTTGCGCTGGGGGTAGTCGTTTATGCCACTGCCCTCTCATTCTTATGGAGCAAGCAGCCCTGTGATGTAGGGTACAGTAACGGCGTTACTTGGTGCGATCGCTCCACCAAGCGCGACCCCATATACGCTCCAAAGTTGCTGGTTTGTCAGTCCTTGCGATAACCCGCTAGTGAATTGTCGCCAAAAGTACTAGCCTCGGGCCAAGGCTTCCGTCTGTTTTACGAATTCGTCGCCTTGCCATTCGGCATCTGAACGGATGCCTTTCTTACGCTCGTGCTCGGCTTTTTTCGCGGCTCGAGCTTGCGCCTGGCGAGCGACCAGGTCGGCATGCGTTGTAAAGTATTGCACGCTGTGCCCTTTGAAGTCGGCGAGTGTCTCGAACTTGTGTTTCTCCATAAACGCGAGGAGCTGCTCCTTCATTTCGCGGACGATTGGATAGCCGACCTTCATGACGCCCGTGCAGACCTGAACCGTATCGCATCCCAACAAAATGAACTG